>NZ_SJPF01000003.1:700467-1050701 GCF_007859755.1 Blastopirellula retiformator
TCGGATCTCGACGTCAGCTGCCCCGATCAAACCCACGTGGTGATCAAGGGTATCGACAAGCAGCGCGTTGGTCAGTTCGCCGCCGAATGCCGCTCGGCCCGCAAGCCGGAGCCGTACAAGGGCAAGGGCGTTCGCTACCAGGGCGAACAGGTCAAGTTGAAGCCTGGTAAGGCCGCATCCAAGTAAGTAACGCGTTAATGATCGTATGGCCGCTGCCAAAGCGGAGCCCAGCGAGGAGAGTAGCGTAAAGTGAATCACGAAAAGTTCATCAACAAGCAACGTCTGCGTCGTCGTCGCCACAACCGCAAAAAGGTGCGTGGTACGGCCGAACGTCCCCGCCTGAGCGTCTTCCGCGCCAACGCGAACATCTACTGCCAGGTGATCGACGACGAACGAGGCCTGACGCTGGCGTCGGCGTCGACCCGCGACAAAGAGCTTCGCTCCGACGCTTCCGGCAGCAACTGCGACGCCGCCGCGACCGTCGGCAAGGCGATCGCCGAGCGTGCCAAGGCCGCGGGCGTCACCCAGGTCTGCTTCGATCGCGGACACTTTCGTTACATCGGTCGCCTGGCCGCGCTGGCGGATGCCGCGCGTGAAGGCGGACTCCAGTTCTAAATCATTCAAGATATTGATCGACTCCCCGGCGATTGGGTCGGGGACAAAAGGAGCCAATCGTGGCGAAAGACAATCGACAACGCGGAGACAAGCAAGGCCGTCAAAGCGCCTTTGTGGAAAAGGTCGTGAAGATCAAGCGTTGCTCCGCCGTGGTTAAGGGCGGTCGCCGCTTCAGCTTCGCCGCCATGGTCGTCTGTGGCGACGGCAAGGGCAAAGTCGGCTGCGGCTACGGCAAGGCGAACGAAGTTCCGCCGTCGGTCGAAAAGGCCGTCAAGCAAGCCGAGCGTTCCCTCTCAACGGTGAACGTCGTCAACGGCTCGATTCCGCACAAAGTGATCGGTCGCTATGGCGCCGGCAAAGTGGTTTTGGTTCCGGCTCGTCCGGGTACCGGCATCATCGCGGGCGCTTCGGTCCGCGCCGTCTGCGAAGCGGTCGGTATCCACGACGTTCTGACGAAGAGCTTCGGCTCGACCAACCCGGTCATTCTGGTGAAAGCCACGATCGAAGGTCTGAAGCAGTTGCGCACTCGAGATGACATTCAACGTTTGCGAGGAGTCGCCCTCTAATGGATTTCAACGAAGTTCACAGCGGTATCCAAAAGAACCGCAAACGTAAGCGTATCGGTCGCGGTTCGGGTTCGGGCCACGGGAAGACCTCGGGCCGCGGTCACAAGGGCGCCAAAAGCCGCGCCGGTTACTCGCGCAACCCGATCTTCGAGGGCGGTCGCATGCCGATCGTTCGCCGGGTTCCCAAACGGGGTTTCTTCAACAAGTTCGCCGTCAACGTGGTCGCGATCAACATCGCCGACCTCGAACGCGAATTCGCCGCTGGCGATGAAGTCACGCCGGATACCCTTCGCGCTAAGGGCTTGGCCAAGCGTCGTTATGACGAGCTTAAAGTGCTCGGCGACGGCGACCTGACCAAGAAGCTGACCGTTTCGGCTCATCGTTTCAGCGCCTCGGCGAAAGAAAAGATCGAAGGCGCCGGCGGCTCGTGCGTGATAATCCCGGGCAAAACGCCTGTGGAAGAAAAGAAGAAAGCGGCTCGCGAAGCGAAGAAGTAATCTATCGCCAACCGTAGTTGGTGATCTATACTGCTGTCTTTCATTGCAACTGCCTCGCACGGAACTACGGCGGAAAACATATTTTCCCGATCATGGTTCCGTCGATTTGGATACGGGACCATGTGGGAAAAGATCCGCGTCATTTTCACCGTGCCGGAACTGCGTAAGCGCATTCTGCTGACACTGTTCCTACTGGCGATCTATCGCGTCGGTTGGCAAATCACGCTTCCGATGGTTGACGCCGCCGCGATCGCCCGTCAATCGGCCGAGCAAAACGACACCTTCTCGCAGTTCCTGCAACAGGTCTCGGTCTTCAGCGCCAGCAGTCTGCAGCAGATGACGATCTTCGGTCTGGGGATCATGCCGTACATCTCGGCGTCGATTATCTTCCAGCTACTCGGTACGGTCTACAAGCCGATCGAAGACCTGCAGAAGGAAGGGGAAACCGGCCGCAAGAAGATCAACGAATACACCAGATACGCGACCGTCGTACTCTGTTTGATTCAAAGTTTCGTCTACGTCCGCATGATGCTGCTCCCGGGGGCCGACGGCGACACGATCGTCAACTCCGCATTCTGGGTCAGTCCCGATAATCCAACATTAACGCTCGGCTGGCAATTTGTCGCAGTCATGATCATGACCTGCGGCACCGTCTTCCTGATGTGGCTGGGCGAGCAGATCGACGAATACGGCATTGGCAACGGCATCAGCTTGTTGATCATGGCCGGAATTGTCGCCCAAATGCCGATGGCTGGCCTCGACCTGCTCGAAAACTCCACCCTGCAGCTGACGAACTTCTCGCCGGGCGAGTACGGGCTGGAAACGATCCTCACCTTGGTGGTCCTCTTTGTGCTGGTCGTGGCCGGGGTCGTCTTCATCACCCAGGCACAACGGAAGATCCCGACGCAAAGCGCCAAGCATGTTCGCGGCCGCAAGGTCTACGGCGGCACCAAGCAGTTCCTGCCGCTGCGCATCAATCAGGCGGGCGTCATGCCGATCATTTTCGCCAGCAGCTTGTTGATGTTCCCGCAGATCATCTTCCAGGGGCTGGCCAGCTGGACCGGTCGTTCGATCTTCGACGAACTGGCTCGCAGCTTCGGTCAGGGATCGTCATTCTTGTACAACCTTTTCTACATCGTGATGATCTACTTCTTCTGCTACTTCTGGACGGCGATTACCTTCAATCCGAAGGACGTCTCCGACAACCTGCGTAACTTCGGTTCGTTTATCCCAGGCTATCGCCCCGGTCGCCGAACCGCCGAATATTTGGAAAAAGTGATGGTTCGCATCACCTATGTGGGAGCCAGCTTCCTGGTGGTGATTGCGATTATTCCTACGCTTATCTCTTCCGGTATGGGCGTCAGTCCGATGATCGCCAGTTTCTACGGCGGTACGGGCCTGTTGATTGCGGTCAGCGTCGCGTTCGATCTGGTTCAAAAGATTGACAGCCACCTGGTGATGAGAAACTATAAGGGCTTGTTGGAAGCGTAGTTTTGGGGAGTCCGGCCTGGCCCGCTCCCCGCTTGCTGACTCCTTCCTAGTACGCCGCGCCTCGCCCGGCCCGCCTCCGAGTTGATCACGTCAATGATGCAATAATGCGGTTAATTTTCATTGGACCTCCTGGCGTCGGCAAAGGCACCCAGTCTCAAAACCTGGTCGAGCATCTGAGCATTCCTCACGTCGCCACTGGGGACATGCTGCGGGACGCGAAGAAGCAGGGGACGGAGCTGGGCAAGCTCGCCTCGCTGCACATGGATCACGGCCAATTGGTCCCCGATCCGATCGTCGTGCAGATCGTCGGCGAGCGTCTTGATCGTGCCGATTGTCAACGCGGATGTCTGCTCGACGGCTTCCCTCGCACGATCGGCCAAGCCAAGGCGCTTGACGAATATCTTCACCAGCAGAACAAAGACCTCGACCTGGTGCTCACCCTGGACGTTAACCAGGAAGAGCTATTCCGCCGCTTGCTTGATCGCTCGGTGAAGGAAGGTCGCGTCGACGACACGCCGGATACGATTCGCAAACGAATGCGGATCTATCAAGAGCGAACCTCGCCGCTACTGGACTACTACCAGGAAAAGGGAATCCTGCGGCACGTCGACGGCATGGGAACGCCAACCGAAGTATTCGATCGCATCAAGGCGATCATCGACGACGTCGCCAAACAAAAGGGCGACAGCGTCTAATTGGATCTGGGCCTAGTTGGAACGGCGTCTAACTGGAACAGCGCTTCACTTGATCTAAGTCATGCCTCCTATCACTCTAAAATCGTCGCGCGAAATTGGCCTCATGCGAAAAGCGGGCCTCGTCGTCTGGGAAGCTCACCAGGCGGCCGCCGTCTTGGTCAAGCCCTGCGCCACCACCCGCGAAATCGACGCCGCGATCGAAAACGTCTTCGCCCAGCATGACGCCCTCTCGCTCTTCAAAGGCTACCCCGGCAAGACCCCCTTTCCCGCGGTGACCTGCGTCTCGGTCAACGAGGAAGTGGTGCACGGCATCCCCGGCGATCGCCAACTGGTCGAAGGGGACATCGTCAGTCTCGATACCGGCTGCAAGGTCGGCGGTTGGTGCGGCGACGCTGCGGTGACCCACGCCGTCGGCACGATCTCGCCGGTCGCCGCCAAACTGCTCGAAGTCACCTCCGGCGCTCTGCAGATCGCGATCGAGCAGCTGCCGAAAAAGAGCCGCTGGAGCGAAGTTGCTCGCGAGATGCAGGAGTATGTCGAAGCGGCCGACTTCTCGGTTGTGACCGAATTCGTCGGCCACGGCATCGGCCGCGAAATGCACGAAGCGCCGCAAGTGCCGAACTACTACTCGAAACGGTTCGCCAAAGATGGCGACTTCCCGTTGCGAACCGGTTTGGTCCTGGCGGTCGAACCGATGGTCAACGCCGGCAAACGGGAAGCGAAGATCACCAAAGACCACTGGACGGTCGTCACCTGCGACGGCTCTCTCAGCGCCCACTTCGAACACACGCTGGCCCTAACGAGCGATGGCGTCGAGATCCTAACCGGCGCCCCGCAGTAGGCGGAATAGTAGCCCGACGCGCCAGCGAGGGAATGCGGCCTGACACCAGACACTAACCCGAGTGCGCAAGCCGAGGGAATCCGCGGTACCGTCCGTCAAGTTGCGCACATTTGATTTTCAGCCTGGCTCTGGAAAATTGTTTTTGCCGCGCGCGGCAAAAACAATTTTTTAAACTTTGCCGTCTTCCCTCTTCTCCAGTTCGTGCAGGCGGTCCATGTCGAGGTAGCGCCTTGTGCCCCAGTGCGTGCCGGCGATGTGGCGCAGCCGGGCTGCTACCAGCATCAGGGCGCTTTGGCCGTCCGGGAACGCTCCCACGACTCGTGTTCGTCGCCGGATCTCTTTCATGATCCGCTCCAGCATGTTGCTGCTCCGCAGCCGCGTCCAGTGTTCTCGCGGGAACGCCATGTACGCCAGCGTTTCCTGGTAGCCGTCGCGGAAGCATTTTGCTGCGGCGCCCAGCCGGAGCGAGATCAGCTTCTCGATTACCAGCTCCGCCTTCGCTTCCGCCGCCGTGCGATCCTCTTGGGCGTGAACCGCCTTCAGCATCGCCGCGACGTCGCCTGACTTCGCTCGCGGTACGTCTTTCAGCACGTTGCGATAGAAGTGGACGATGCACCGCTGCCAGGCGGCGTCGGGGAAGAATTCTCCCAGCGCTTCGACCAGGCCGAGGCACTTGTCGCTCGTGATCAGCCGCACCCCTTTCAGTCCCCGTTCTTTCAAGTACCGCAGAAAGGTTCGCCAGCTTTCGGTATCCTCCTTCAGCCCTTCCGCGACCCCTAAAATCTCGCGATGACCATCAGCGCCGACGCCGACCGCCACTAAGATCGCCACGTTCTTCACCTCGCCGCCCCAGCTGCGCTTCAGCCAGATGCCGTCGAGCATCACGTACGGATGTTCGCCTTCCAGCGGCCGATTTCGCCACGCTTCGATCCGCTCGTAAATCTTCTGATTCAGTTCGCTGACGGTGCTTGAGCTGACTCGCGTGCCCCACAAAGCCTCGGTGATGTCTTCGACGCGGCGCACTGACACGCCTGCCAGGTACATCTCGACGAGCGCCTCTTCGACGCTCGATTCCCGCCGCTTGTAGCGTTCGGTAATCTGCGTTTCCAACGGCAAGCTCCGCAGCCGCGGAACCTTCAGCGAGACTTCGCCCGCCTTCGTCTGCAGCTTCCGCGAATACGACCCGGCTCGCGAGTCGACGCGGTCGGGCGAACGCTGGTACCGCTTCGCCTTGCAAACCTGATCCGCTTCGGCGTCGAGCATCTGATTCAACGTCTCCTCGACGGTTGAGCGGACCAGCTCATCAAGATGCCCCCGCACCGCGTCGCCGTCAATCTTAATCTCATCCCGGATCTCTTCGCTGGTCCGTTCTTCTGGTAAATTCGTCATGGTCAGTCCTTGGTTCTGGTGGTGGTTGATGTTGCTAATCAAATCCATACCAGAGCCAGGGCTGGCTTTCAAATGTGCGCAATATTTAGGACGTTATCGAATCCGCCCGCAAGCCAACAAACCGGACCACAGCCCGCACGTTTTTTGATCCCCCATCCCCGTAGGGTCCGCTGTGCGGACCAAGAACCTGCCACATCGGTCATTTGGCAAACAACCCCAACCGGACCGCCACGTTCCAAAATTTCCGAATTGCCAAACACCGCCCGCATCTTCATCAGCGCCATCGGGGCGATCTATTAGCGGCGCCGTTTGTCGGTTCGTATCCTGCGATGGACTGGACCGATGGTTTGCATTTTTTTGCTGGCCGACGTCGATCGGGACTGGACCGCAGTGCACGTTTTTTTTGAGCCCCCATCCCCGTAGGGTCCGCTGTGCGGACCAAGAGCCTGCCCCAACGCCCGTTTGGCAAACAACCCCAACCGGACCGCCACGTTCCAAAATTTCCGAATTGGCAAACAGCCCGCATCTTCATCAGCCCCACCGGGGCGATCTAACCATGGCGCGGAATGTCGGTTCGCATTCTGCGATGGACTGGACCGATGGTTTGCATTTTTTTTTGCTCGCCGACGTCGATCGGACCGGACCGCCGCGCACGTTTTTTTCGAGCCCCCATCCCCGTAGGGTCCGCTGTGCGGACCAAGAGCCTGCTGGCTCGGTCATTTGGCGCCCGTTGCTCATGCTTGTTGAGCAGGTTCGTGGTCCGCACAGCGGACCCTACGACTGGACCGCTCCGTTTCATTTTTTTCGTTCTCCGGCGGCAACGTATATCGCTTGAGCGTTGAATGGGGGTCTTTCGGCATCTCGACGATCTTCCCGGCCGTCATCATCCGGTCCCAGGTCGGGCCGAACTTGCTGCCGCTCATGCCGCTGTTGCTGCGGATGTTGTATTTGCAGAGGCCGTTTTCACCAGCATCGATTAGGACGCGGCGAAGTTGGGATTCCAGCTTTTCGAATTTCACGTCTTCTTTCTGCCGCTTCGCGGCGGCTTCGATTTCGGTCGCTTCGCGCAAGGAAACATTCCAGCGGCGGCCGCCCTGGTCGGAAAGACAACCTTCGTCGATATCAACGCCCCACTCGCCACCTTGCCCGGCGTAGCCGCCGATCGACAGCCAGAGTTTGTGCTTTCCGCTACCCGACTCAAACGCTTCGCGGCGATTCACCAATAACCACTGCTGGGCGAAGTCGAGACTGCCCGCCAAGATCGACGCGTCCAGCTTGCCGGGCTTCATTTCTTTGCGAGTCTGCACGCAGAGAACCGGCGTGGCGCCAGCTTTCGAAATGCATGCGACGAGCGCAGCAATACCTTCGGCCTGCTTGCGTTTGTTGGTGGAGCCAAGACGCAGCGGATCGATCACGACGACTTCGAGCTGAAACTTCTCGATCCACTCTCGCAAGCTCTCGAGGTGCTCCGGAGCTGCCGGCTCCTCGACCGCCATGAACCACTGCAGGTTGTCGAGCGACGGGTTTTCCTCGCGGGCAGCGCTCCACCGGACCGCCAAGTCGGTGAGTTGCGACTGCTTGTTGTCGGCGCCGACGAAACCGACGCGGAACACTTTCTCGGCGGCGAACTCTCCCAAAAACTTGCCGCCGGTCGCGAGCGCCGCGCAGAGATCGACCGCCAGCGAACTCTTTAATGTCTTGCTCGGCCCAACGATCACGGCCGGTTCGTTCTTGGTGAGCAAATTCGGGAAGAGCCACTCCTGCGGCTTTTTCTCGGCGAGCATTTCGGCAGTCGAGAGCGTGCGATGCGTCTCTTTCGCCTCATCACCGCCGCCAACGTCGAGGCGAACGATACCTTGATCGGCGGTGAAAAAATCGACTCCCCTCCGTGCGTCAATCTCTTTTTGCACTTTCGCGATTTCGGCGGTGATCTGTTCGACCTCTTGCTGCTCCCGGCGGTCTTTCCGCAGCTGACGCATCCGGGCTTGGAACTTTTGAATTCGGGCTCGGCGCATGAGATTTCCCTTGGTTTGTGAAAACAAAATCTGGGTGCCACTGGCCTTCAGCCAGTGTCTTCCGTGAATCCGTATCCAGTTCCGTACTTCGACCGCGTCACTTCGATCATGAAGAGCACTGGCTGACGGCCAGTGGCGCCCGGTGGGAAGTTGGTTCGCTCAGCGCGCAGGGAGGGCCATCAGCGACCTGCGTGCTTGGAAAATTCGCCTTGCCGCCATGCAGGGCGCGAAGAATTTTGGCGTTCCGGGCGATTGATCAGACGCCCGCAACGTTGAGGGGTGTAGTGTACGAAATACCAGGCAGTTTTGCAAGCCTTTTTTGACGCTTCGTAGGCCCTGGGTAGGCTGGGTCGAGCCGCTGGGTGCCACTGGCCTTCAGCCAGTGTCTTCCGTGAATCGATATCCAGCTCCGTACTTCAACCGCGTCACTTCGATCATAAAGAGCACTGGCTGAAGGCCAGTGGCACCCGGTGGGAAGTTGGTCCGCACAGCGGACCCTACGCCGGAGGTGGTTTTGGCCGCTTTCTGCCCTAATTTGCTTACGCGGGTTTGCGGCCGACGAAGTAGTAGTACGGGGTGCGGACTAGTGGGAGGTAGGGGACTTTGGCGCGGCGTTCTTCGAGCTTGACCGTGTCGAACTGGCGCTGGAGATAGGGCAGGTGGTCGGCCGAGGGGTGGACGTTGTCGGAGCTGAACCAGACGGGCCAGAAGTTGCGATTGAACCAGCCGTGTTTGGTGCGGCCTTCGTGCGGGTACTTGCGGCTGACGTAGAAGTCGACGACGCCGATCAGGCCGCCCGGCTTCAGGATTCGCAGGGCGTTGTCGATCGCGGCGAACCAGTCGGGGATCATCGTCAGCGAGTAGGAGAAGGTGACGACGTCGGCTTGGCCTTCTTCCGGTGTGAACTTGGTGGCGTCGGCTTCGACCGTCTTGGCGACTCCGTCCCAGCCGCGGGCTTTGATCCGCTCGTCGCAGACCTGCAACAGGCTGCCGGCGAGATCAACCACATAGACGCTCTTCATTGCCGGGATGGCGTCGCCGCGGTATTCCAGGTTTGATCCGGTTCCGCCACCCATATCGACCCAGACGCCATCCTTGGGCAGCTCGAGGGCGCCGTACATCTCTTCGCGACCTTGCAACAGGCGTTTGCGAAAGTCGTCGTACGCTTCGGCCTGGCCGCCGTAGAAGCTTTCGAGCCGTTCGGCGTGGCTGTCGCCGCGGACCGGTTTGACCGCCAGGTGATAGAGAACTTTGAGGTCGGAGGCGATGCCCATGGCGGCTCGGTCGAATCTACGTTGTTACTGGGTGGCACTGCTGGCTTGTCCAGCAGTGGGGACCTGGTACTCGCTTCGCACTGCTGGGCAAGCCAGCAGTAGCACACGTTAGGCGGCCCAATACTTAGCTGTCTGTTGAAAAATGCCCTCGTGGCATTTTTCGACCTCGCCAGGCTCAGAGCATAACTCTTCGCGGCTCGCAAAATAACGACTTACGTCGCTATTTTGGGATCGCATCCCCGCGATCCAGCAGCCCGTTGAGAAAATCAACGGACTGTTAGGCGGCCAGGTCGGCGATGCGGAAGGCGCCGTAGGTGTGGACGCGATCTTTCGGGTGCAGCTGGTCGGCGACTTCGTCGTTGTACTGCAGCATCTCGCCAACTTGCCGTTTTTGGCCATCGACGACGACCGGCACTTCGTTGACGAATTGGGTATCCATGCCGCCGCTGCGCCACAGGACCCGGGCGCCATGTTCCCGGGAGGTATCCAGGATCGCCTGCCATTCGGAGACGAGGTACGGATAGAGCGAACCGGTGAGCCAGTCCATGTGATCGAGCAACACCAGGCGATGAATCGGCGTGCCGTCATGCTTGCGGAGGAAGTGCTCGACCGAATCGGTGTGCGTGCTGACGCGATGGATGACGTCGTCTTTGAGCCGCTGGAAGTTCTCAGGCTTCAGGTACTCGGGGCAGCAGGATTGCGTGTATTCGCCGGTGACGTAGACCCGCCAGAAGTAGTTGTCGTGGATCGGCAGTTCGGCGAAGACTGCCCGCATGTTCTCTTGGACGAAATCGACGATCCCGTTTTCGTAGTGCTGTTCGAGATATTCACGCTGAGCGCGGGGCACACCGACCAGCGACCAGGTGGTGTCGCGGCTCATGGCGAACTTCAGCGACTTGGTCCAGAGGCGGGTGTGGATTTGTTCGTACAGTTCCTTTTGTTCGTCGATCGACTTGGCGTCGAGCAGCTCAAGGACCAGCGGGCGGAGACGCAGCACCCGGTCGACGTAGATGTTCATCGCGCGAGCGAACGAGCCGCTGGTGCCGCGGAAGTAGAAGCTGCGGTTCTTGCGGGGGCGGAAGTAGCGGATCTTGCGATTCCAGTACGACTGCGACCATTCGGGCAGCGCCTGCCGCAGCTTATGTTCGTAGACCTGCCGGAAATTGGTCAGGCGGCCGGTGCCGAACATGGCGAAGAAGTCTTCGTACTCCAGTTCGCGAATCGCCGCCTTTTTGAGGTCGAGCAGGGCGTTTTGACGCGGGTTCATGTCGACCGCGTAAACGTGATTGGCGCCTGCCAGAGCGTAATCGAGCGCGTTGCAGCCAGCCGACGTGATGACCATCACGTTGTGGTGCGGCTCGAGATCGAGGGCCACGCGATCGAGTCGCGGGTCTTCCCAGCAGGTGTTGTAAACGAGGTTATTTTGATGGACCAGGTTGAAAACGCGTCCCCGGACCCAGTTCAAGAGCGCCATGTTTTATTCCGTGCGAGATGCCGCCCAATCCGCCGATGGCAACTGCCGCGTGTACGACAGCCGTTCCCTTTAGGAGGGGAATGGCGCTGGAAAACGAAGCCTCATTCTACCGAACAAAGGAGGGCCGCAACAAGTCGCGAGACGCCGTAAACCACCCAGAATTCCTGCCTGTTACGTAAGATTTACGTGGGGTTTTCCGCGATGGAAGGGCTAGGCAAAAGGAAAGTCGTGACGATTGATCGCGAGAGTCGATCACGGCGGGCGTTTTCGATGAAGTTTGCGTGAAAGCCGAGTTGGGCGGTTGCCCTTTTAGCGGTTCTGCAATCCTCAATCAGCTGGGTCGACGTCTGCGCCATCATCAGGTTTGCGTAAAAGACGAATCCCACGATTACGCAGCCGAGTAGGCAGCAGCAGAGGCCGAGGATTTTGGCGCCGATCCCTTTCAGCTGCAGGCCGGGGGCGAGCGGTAGTCCCGCTTTGGTGAACGCGCGGAAGCCGATCGAGAAGAAGAGAACGCCGAGCAAGATTGCGAGCATGGGCCTGATCGTCTGGGTGAAAGTAAAGGGTGGATTAGCGTTGGCTCCCGAAAGCGAAAAAGAGGAAGCCGAACGTCGCTTCCACGACGAAAAGCACCCCCAGCAGGCAGCAAATGACCCCAATTACCTTGGCGGTCACGCCGGTGATGTTTTCTCTCGCGTCAGCGGAAGACCTGATTGCGTGAAGCCTTTCAGGCCCAACAAAAAGGTGGCGATTCCGACGATGATTCCGAGCATGGGCGTTCCTGAGGAGTATAGCAGCGATATCGAGCCCCCAGCTTAACAAACCCCCTCGCCGGAAGGGAGCGTTTTCTGGGGGCGTCGAATCGGAATAATGCTAGCAATTGTTTCGTTTCACCCAAACGTGTAGGTTTTCCCCCAGATGGTCGATAGGCTGACTAGGCCGCTTTCTGATGTTGCTGGGGTAGAGTTGCAAATAGAGAGCGGCCCTTGGGGAGGATTGTGGATGGCGACCATCAAGACGACGACCAAACGGCGACTGAGGATTCACGCGGCTGCTCCGCTCTCGACGCCGCCGCGGCCGCCGGAAAAGGTGCATGGACTGCGGCGCGTAATCTTTGTGGCGTCGGCGGTGTTGTTTCTGACTTTGGGCGTGTTGGGGGCGATCTTGCCGGTGTTGCCGTGTACTCCGTTTCTGTTGTTGGCAAGCTACTTCGCGGCCCGCAGTTCTCCCTGGCTGAACGAGCGAATCTTACGCAACCGCCTGGTCGGGCCGATCTTGCGCGACTGGAACGAGCACCGGGGCGTCCGCCGCCATGTGAAGATCAAGGCGATGCTGCTGGTCGGCATCTGCGTTACCGCCACGCTGGCGATCACCCAACCGCAGCCGCTGGTGATGGTGATGATCGCCGGGGTGTCGACGATCGGCATTGTCGTGGTGGCGAAGTTGCCGGAAGTGAAGTGAAGGGGTAGAGAAGAGGGGCACGCCGGGATCATGGTTAGCCGCGAAAGCTCTGCTTTCGGGGGCGACAGCGTCGCCAGGAAGCATCTGCCCGCGGTGAGAAGATTGGCGGCGGTTGGGTACTTCGTTGGCGCGGCGCAAGAAAAACGGCCGGAGTTATTCCAGCCGCGGGGTGATGCTTCCTGCCGACTTCGTCGGCCCAGATAGCGGAGCAATCTGGGCTAACCCCCTTTGTCGTTGAAGCTGTTTCTCTAGCTGCCTGTTGAAAAATGCCCTCGTGGCATTTTCCAACCTCGCCAGGCTCAGAGCATCGCTCTTCGCGGCTTGCAAAATAACGACTTACGTCGCTATTTTGGGATCGCATCCCTGCGATCCAGCAGCCCGTTGAGAAAATCAACGGACTGCTAGCCGTCTTAGATGATCTTGCGATCTTTCAGTAGGGCGATGATCTGGTCGACCGATTCGGTGACTTCCAGCTGGTCGGTTGGCAGGACCAGGTCGGGATTGGCGGGAGCTTCGAACTCGTAGCTGACGCCGGGGAAGTTGGCGATTTCGCCGGAGTCCGCTTTCTCGTAGAGCCCGCCGTCGTCGCGTTGGCGGCAGACTTCGATCGGGGCGGTCAGGTGAACGACCAGGAATTGTTCGGCGCCAACCACTTCGGCCGCTTTCTGGCGAACGTCTTCGTTCGGAGCGGTGAAGGCGCAGATGCAGATCAAACCGGCGCTATTCATCAGGCTGGCGATTTCGCTGCCGCGGCGGAGGTTTTCGGAACGTTCTTCGGCGGTGAAGCCGAGGTCTTTGCTGACGCCGCTGCGGAGGTTCTGCCCATCGAGCACAACGCAGGCGCGGCCTTCGTCAAACAGGCGGCGCTCCAAGGCGTAGGCGATCGTCGTCTTGCCGGCGCCGGTCAGACCGGTCAGCAGCAAGGTGGTCGGCTTTTGGCCGAAGCGGGCCTCACGCTGCTTCGAAGTGACGCTCTGGATGCCTTCGCCGGTCGGCGACAGCGAAGGCTCGTCATCCCAATGGGCGACCTTCTTCTCTTGGCGATCGATGATCATGCCGGCGGCGACGGTGCGGTTGGTGATCCGGTCGATCACGATGAAGGCGCCGGTAGTCCGGTTTTTCGGGTACGGATCAAACGCGATCGGGCGGTTTAGGCGAACTTCGCAGCGGCCGATTTCGTTCAATCGCAAGGTTGGGGCGTCTTGGCGATGCAGCGTGTTGACGTCGATCTGGTACCGCAGCGTCGAAATCGTGCCAGGCGTGGTGATCGCGGTATGCTTGACCAGGTATTCTTTGCCGGGAACCATCGGATCGTCATCCATCCAGACGACCATCGCATCAAAGCGGTCGTCGACCAGCGGCTGATTGCCGGGGCGAACCAGCATGTTGCCGCGGCTGACGTCGATTTCGTCTTCCAGCGTGATCGTGACCGACAGCGGCGGGCAAGCTTCTTCGATTTCGCCATCCATCGTGACGATCGACTTGACGCGGCTCGTCTTTTTCGACGGCAGCGACATTACTTCTTCGCCGGGGCGAATGGCGCCGGAGGCGACCGTGCCGCAGAAGCCGCGGAAGTCCAAGTGAGGGCGATTGACCAACTGCACCGGAAAGCGGAAGTCCTGCAGGTTGCGGTCCGAGCCGATGTAGACGTTCTCTAAGAGGTGCATCAGCGTGCTCCCCTCGTACCACGGCATCTTTTCGCTGGGAGCGACGAGGTTGTCTCCCATCAAGGCCGACAGCGGAATGAAGTGGACGTCGTCGGCCGCCATCTTCGCGGCGAACTCGACATAGTCCGACTTGATCTGCTCGAACACTTCCTGGCTGTAGTCGACCAGGTCCATCTTGTTGATCGCGACGACGATGTGCTTGATGCCGAGCAGCGACGTGATGAAGCTGTGCCGTTTGGTTTGCGTCATCACGCCATGGCGGGCGTCGATCAAGATGATCGCCAGGTCGGCGGTCGAAGCGCCGGTCGCCATGTTGCGGGTGTATTGTTCGTGACCGGGGGTGTCGGCGATGATGAACTTACGCTTGGCGGTCGAGAAATACCGATACGCAACGTCGATCGTGATCCCTTGTTCGCGCTCTTCTTTGAGCCCGTCCATCAAAAGGGCCGGGTCCAACTCGCCGCTAACCGTGCCATGGACGACCGAGTCGCGTTCGATGGCGGCCAGCTGATCTTCGTAGGTCGCTTTGGCCTCGATCAGCAGTTTGCCGATCAGGGTGCTTTTGCCGTCGTCGACGCTGCCGCACGTGATGAAGCGGAGCAATTCTTTCCGCTCGTGCTGGGCGAGATAGGCGTTGATGTCGGTGGCGATCAGATCGGATTGGTGCGACATGGGTATTTGCGTTGGGCTAGTCGTCGAACCCCGAGTTTTCTCGGGAAAATCAAGCGTTTTGCAGGGAGAATCGCGGTTTGGCGCGGCAAGCGCCGAGCCGCGTTAGAAGTAACCTTCGATCTTCTTCTTTTCCATCGAGGCGCCTTGATCCTTGTCGATCGCGCGCCCCTGACGTTCCGACGTCGTGGTCAGCAACATCTCTTGGATGATGTCGGGCAGCGTGGTCGCTTCCGATTCGACGGCGCCGGTCAGCGGATAACAACCGAGCGTGCGGAAGCGGACCATCTTCTCTTCGATCTTTTCGCCTGGCTGCAGCACAAAGCGGTCGTCGTCGATCATGATCCACATGTCGTTCCGCCAGACGACCGGCCGCTTGGCCGAGTAGTAAAGGGGGACGATCGGGATCTGCTCGAGATGGATGTATTGCCAGACGTCGAGTTCGGTCCAGTTCGACAGCGGGAAAACGCGGATGCTTTCCCCTTTGTTGACCTTGGTGTTGTAGAGGTTCCAGAGCTCGGGACGTTGGTTCTTGGGGTCCCAGCGGTGGTTTTTGTCGCGGAACGAGAAGACCCGCTCTTTGGCCCGCGACTTTTCTTCGTCGCGGCGAGCGCCGCCGAACGCCGCGTCAAACTTGTACTTGTCGAGCGCCTGCTTCAGCGAGGCGGTCTTCATCAGGTCGGTATGTTTGACGCTGTCTTCAAACGGGTCGATCCCGACCTGGCGACCTTCTTCGTTGATGTGGACGATCAGGTCGAGGCCGAGTTCCTCGCGAGCGTACGACTCGCGGAACTCGATCATCTCTTTGAATTTCCAGGTCGTGTCGACGTGCATCAGCGGGAACGGGGGCTTGGCGGGATAGAACGCCTTGAGCGCCAGTTGCACCATCACCGACGAGTCTTTGCCGATCGAATAGAGCATGACCGGATTTTCGAACTCGGCGGCGACTTCACGAATGATGTGAATGCTCTCCGCTTCCAACTGACGCAAGTGAGTGATGTTGTAGCCCGACATGCCGTAGATTGCTCGCAAGACGCTAAAATCGTCACAAAGGGAACGATCATAAATAGTTACGAATTCCGGATTATAGCGCCAGACGAGGATACGAACAATGCCGGCCGGTTGCGACTGTCGGCAGCGAAATTCGTAAATTCGGGGAATTACTTGCGTTGCGTCGATCGACCGGTCCGTGCTTCCAGGGTCAGGCTCTCCAGCTCTTCCGCTAGCTTCCGGCATTTTTCGGCCGCTGCGGTCAGACGCTCGAGTTCTTCGGTGGAATACTGGGAGACGGAGGGATCGGAGGCGAGGATCCTGAGGTCATGTTCGGCCTGTTTCGCCAGGCGAATCGCCCGTTCGACGGAGGGCTTGGTCGTTTGCTCGTAAATGCTGCTCGCCGGAGAACTTGCGTCGATCGCGGCCGGCGTTTTCGGTTCGGCAATTTCGCTGGCCGGCAAATCGGCGGCGAACGCCTGCGACGCAACGCGGAACTCGGGCCCCAGCGCCGCGCGGATTTTGGCGATCTCGCTCAGGTCTTCGGCCGTGGGTTGCTCTCCCCCAGACGGTGGCGAGAGGAGCGGCTCCTGAGCCATGGTGGTGGCGAACAGCAGCGTGAAGAGGAAGACCGAGCTAATGAGTGAGGCGACGCGCATGACGAAATCCTTCCTTGGATGATCGTGAGAGTGCGTCGATTTTACGCCGATTGGGCCAGTGGCCAAAGAGCGAAACTGCTAGCAGGGAGAAATTGGTCGCGTTCCAAAAACGTGTGCCGCTGCTGGACGAGCCAGCAGTGGCACACGGCGGAAGACAAATAGTTAGAAGGCGCTGGCCGTGGGCTTCGTCGCGGCTACTTTGTTCGCCAGGATGAAGTCGGGGAGCTGGCGGTTCGGTTGGTAGAAGACCGAGCGGCAGTGGTGTTGCGGTTGGAAGCGTGGTCCCAGGTCCATCAGCGATTCAGACGAACCGACAAAGAAGTAGCCATTGTCGGTCAGCTGATTCGCCAGGTTCAGGTACGTTCGCTTGCGGTCTTCGGGATTGAAGTAAATGATCGCGTTGCGGCAGAAGATGATGTCGAAGCGACCGAGATGCGCGAAGCTCTGCAGCAGGTTCACTTTCTCGAACGAGACGAGCGCGCGAACTTCGTCTTTGATCCGGTGCCCGCCGTCTTGCGGCGAGAAGTACTTGCCCAGGTAGCGCGGTTCGAGTCCGCGCGACGTTTCCAGCGGCGGATAAAACCCGCGGCTGGCCCGCTCGATTGCGTCGTCCGAGATGTCGGTCGCCAGGATCGAGATGTTCCAGTTGCGATAGTCGGGCAACGTTTCCATCAGCGTCATCGCGATGCTGTACGGCTCTTGTCCGGTGCTGCAGGCGGCCGACCAGATGCGGATGCGGCGATCGTAGGCGTGTTTCGATTTTTCGTCGACCAGTTCCGGAGCCGCTTTGTGCATCAGCGCTTCAAACGGCGATTTATCGCGAAAGAAGAGCGTTTCGCGAGTCGTGATCGCGTTGATGACTTCCTTCTTCAAATCTCCCAGCGAACTGCGAGCGTGCTGCGCGAATTCGACGTAGTTGGCGCAACCTTCTCGTTTCATGAGTTCGGCCAGCCGACTCTCGATCAGGTAATCCTTCGAATTGTCGAGCGCAATCCCGCACAGGTCGTAGACCAGGCCGCAGACGGCGTCGATGTCTTGAGGCGTCATATTTCCCTATCCCCTACTCCGTTTGACGCAATTGACGATTTCCCGTCCAACGTCATTAAGTGGACATATCAAATCGACTAGATTCGCTTCGACAATGCTGCGGGGCATGCCGTAGACGACCGAGCTTTCTTCATTTTGAGCGATAATGTTGGCGCCCAGACGCTTGAGCAATTGGCAACCGATGGTGCCGTCGTCTCCCATGCCGGTCATGATGACCCCCAGCGTCGACCCGCCGTAGACCCGCGAGATCGAGCGAAACAGATAGTCGACCGAAGGTCGGCAGTTTCGTTCGTGCGGATCCTCGTTGACGTTGATGTGAGTCTTCACTCCCTTACGGATGACTTTCATCTGATGGCCGCCGGGGGCGATATAGATCGTACCGGGACCAACCTCCATGCCGTTGCTCGCTTCGACCACGTCTAACTTGCAACGACGATTGAGATCTTCGGCCAGCGACTTGGTGAACAGCGGCGGCATATGCTGGACGACGAACACGGGGACCGGAAAATCGGCCGGCAGGTTCGGCAACTGCGAAGTTAACGCAGGCGGGCCGCCGGTCGAGATCCCGATGGCGACCGATTCGATCGGTAGGGGGAAATTCAGGTCGCGTGACGACGCCAGCGACGCGGGATGGATTGGTATAGCGGGCTCATCCGCCGGTGGAGCGGGCGCTTTGGCGGTCGCGCCGGCGGGGACCGGCCGCGGCGAATGAACGACCCGCCGCAAATAGGTCGACACCTTTTCACCTAACGTTTGGGTCAGCATCGCCGTACTTTGTTCGACGCTAGCGCCGGCCGGCTTCAGAACGAAGTCAAACGCTCCCAACTGCAGAGCGGCCATGGTGGCTTCGGCGCCGGCGCCGGTAAAGGCGCTCAGCATGATCACGCCAGGCGGGTTGGCGAAACGTTTCAGATCTTTCAGCACGCCCAGTCCGTCGATTGTCGGCATTTCGACGTCGAGCGTGATCAGATCGGGTTGAAAGTACTCGATCTTCTCAAGCGCAATGCGACCGTCGGCGGCGATGCCGACCACTTCGATCTGCGGAATCTGCGCAAGGATGTCGCGAACCAACTTGCGATACAATGCGGAGTCGTCGACAACCAATACGCGAATGCGATCTTCCTCGCTCATTTTCTTCCTTCAATCCTCCCTGGTCGCATGGTGGGCGCCGACGGATCACGGATGGGCTATGCCATGGCCGCGTATTCGCTCGTTTCGTTCAACATTTCGTCGATGTGCAGCAGCACGACGACATCTTCGTCACGTTGATGCACGCCGACGAAGAAGCGACCTTCGATCCCTTTCAGGTTCGCCGGCGGCGGCGTCAGGTCTTCGTCGGTCAGCGTCAGGATGTCCGACACCTTGTCGACGATGATCCCGACCGATTCGCCATGCGAATTGATAATCAGGTTGCGGCTCTCGCGGGTATGCTCGCCGTCTGGCAGATGCAGGATGTGTCGCGGTTCGACCACCGTGACGACCTCACCACGCAGATTGACGACGCCGCAGACGTAGGGAGGAGCCTGCGGAACCGGCGTACAGTCCAACTGACGATTGATCTCTTGGACGTGTGCGATCGGAATCGCCATCAGCAATTCGCCCAGGTAAAAGGTGACGAACTGTTGCTCGCCCGAAATGACGCTTTTCTTCTCATTGCCAGACATCGCTTACACTCCTGCCGTAGTCAGTTCTCGAGCACTTTCAGACCGCATCGCTTCTCGCCGAATGGTTTCGAGATCGGTCTGCGTCAACTTCGCGACCGCGGATAATAGGCGTTCGCGATCCATTTTGATTTGGTAATCGTCGATCCCGGCTTCTTGTCCTTCGCGACGATGTTCGTCGGAAGCGAGCGAAGTCAGAGCGACGATCGGCATGGTTCCCCATTGGCTCGAGGCGCGAACCTTGCGAGACAACTCGAAGCCGTTCATTCGCGGCATTTCGATATCGGTCACGATCAGGTCGAAATGATATTCGCCGGCCTGCAAGATTTCCCAAGCGACCTGGCCATCTTCGGCGTCGACGACCTGGAATCCCGCCTCTTCGAGGAAGCCGCGAACCTGGCGGCGGAAGAAGTCGGAGTCTTCGGCCAGCAGGACAATCGGATCGTGATCGCGAGAATCGGCCGCTTCCTTGTGATGTTGGAACCACTCGGGACGATGCTTCTCGACGATCTTGAAGATGTCGAGCAGCCGCGTCGCATGGCCGTCATGCACAAACGAGCCGCAGACGCCGATTTCGCGGAACGTCGTCGAGTCGATGTTCATCGCCACTTTTTGAATGTCTTTCAGCTTCGGCACGATCAAGCCGACTTCGTAGCCGTTGATGTCGAAGATCACGACGAACACGCTTTCGATGTCGGTCGGCGCCGGACGAGCGTTGATGTTGTTTTCCAGTCGCATGACCGGCAGCGACGAGCCGCGATACTGCAGCACTTCGAGTCCTCCGACCGAATCGATTTGATCGGTCCGGATTCGCTCGACGCGAAGTACGACGCCCATCGGAATTGCGAAGTTCTCTTGCGGATGGTTGGTGAACATCAGCAGCGATTGCGATTCTTCGCCGGCGTGCAGGTCTTCTTCGATGCGGCGGGCTTCCAGATCGCTTTGGTCGGTCAGGTCTAGTTTGGCCTCGGCGCCAATGCCAGCGACGTCCAAAATCAGCGCGATATGACCGTCACCCAGGATCGTAGCTCCCGACAGCGACTTGCAGCTGCGCAATTGCCGTCCCAGCGGTTTGACCACGATTTCTTCAGAGTCGTGCAGCCCGTCGACCGCCAGGCCGTAACGAGCGCGGCCCGTTTCGACGACGATGATGCTGCTGCTGTTGGCCTGGACCGATTCTTCGCAGCTGAGGTTGAGGATTTGTTTCATCCGGACGATCGGCAACAGCGAGCCGCGGAGGCGAAGCATTTCGGCGCCTTTGACGCGGGTCAGGCGTTGTTCGTCATCGGCCCGAATGCGGACCAGTTCCGATATGTTCGCTTGCGGAATGGCGAAGCGGTTGCCGCAGGTCTCGACGATCAACGATGGAATGATCGCCAGGGTGAGCGGCAGCGTGATTTGAATGTTGGTTCCTTTGCCGATCGTCGATTCGACGTCGACGGTGCCGCCGAGCTTTTCGATGTTGCTGCGGACGACGTCCATGCCGACGCCGCGGCCGCTGACGTCGGTCAGCTTTTCAGCCGTCGAGAATCCAGCGTGGAAGATCAAGCGAACCGCATCGCGGTCATTCATCTGATCCGCTTGATCCTGCGTGATGACTCCCTTGCTGACCGCTTTCTCTCGCAAGACCGCCGGGTTGATCCCCTTGCCGTCGTCTTGGATATCGATGCGGACCTTGCCCGCCTGGTGATAGGCGCGAAGGTTGATCTTGCCGGCCGGCGGCTTGCCGGCGGCGACGCGTTGATCGGGCGTCTCGAGACCGTGATCCATCGAGTTGCGGATCAAGTGGGTCATCGGATCGCCGATCGCTTCGATGATCGACTTGTCGACTTCCACTTCCTTGCCGTCGATTTGCAGGTTGCTTTCTTTGCCGAGTTTGGCGCCGAGATCGCGAACGACGCGGATAAAGCGGTTGAAGACCTGGCCGATCGGCTGCATGCGGGTCTGCATGACCGCGTCTTGCAGTTCGCTGGTCACCTGGTCCAGGCCCGAAGCGACCGCTTCCAGACCGGAGTCATTTTTGCTGGAGATCGCTTGCAATACCTGGTTGCGGCACAGCACCAGTTCGCCGGTCAGGTTCATCAGGCGATCGAGCACGCTGACCGGAACGCGAATGTTCGCCTCGATGTTGGTCGCTCCTTCCGAGCGATGTTCGTCGACGGCCGGTTTCGGCGCCGGCGGCGTCACCGCGGCGGGCGCTGCAGCGGCCGGAGCCGGAGTCTCGGGCTCGGCGGCCGGCGCTTGTTCGGGAGTCGGCTCGGCGACCGGCGCGGCGGCTTCGGCCGGAGTCGGTTCGACAGCGACCGGTTCAGCCACTTCCGCCACAGCGGCGGGCGCGGCCGGAGTGGGAGTGACGCCGGCGGCGATGTCGTCGAGTTGTTTGACGGCGTCGGCGATCTTTTCCTGGTCCGAGGCTTCGACGTTGTTGATCATCGAGCGGAGCTGATCGGAAGCGCGGAGCATGACGTCGATCATCGCCGAGTTCGGCACAAGCTCTAGGTTGCGGAGCTTGTTGAGGACGTTCTCGAGGCTGTGCGACAGGTCGTTGATGTTGTGCAAGCCGAGGAAGCCCGCCGCCCCTTTGATCGAATGGATCGCACGGAAGACGGTGTTGACCAGATCGACGTCAACGCTTTCGCCCGCCGCTTCGATCGCCAGTAACTGCGATTCGACGCTCGCGAGATGTTCGTTCGATTCAATCACGAACTCGGCAACTAGTTCATTGTCTTCGTACATGCTCTAGCTAAGCTCCTGGACCGGGTGGGACGGAAACGTCTTGGTCAATTGAGAAACTGTCGGAATCACGTCGGCGGGGGACGCGGAAGGCGTCTCGGCCGCCTCGATATCGCGAAGGAAGTCTGCGAGGTAGCGACTCAGGTGGGCCGGCGTCACGGCGCCGACGGTGTAAATCGCCTCTTGCGGGGTAATGGACAGATGTTTTTGGCGATTGAGCAGCTCTTCGACCTGTTCGTTGGTCAAAAAGCCGAACTCGACCGCGGTATCGCCAAAGCGGGTCTGCGTTTCGGTTTGGCGCTGCAGGACCTGCATCAGGTCGGCAACGCTGATGTAGCGGTGGTGGAGCGCGATTTGGCCAATCGGTTTGACGCTGCGATTGAAGGCGGCCCGAGCCAGCTCGAGCAGTTGCGGCGAAATGGCGCCTCGTTTGAGCAGGTAGTTCTCAAAGGCGCTCCATTCAAAGCCCGGCGGAAATTGCCCAGCCACGGAGGTGTCGGAGACTGGCTCGCTCTTGTGCTTGATCTGGTAGGTCTTCTGTTCGATGCGGAGTTGCTGCGCGGCGAAAGAAGCGGCTTGATGCCAATGCGTGATCCGGTTAAATGAAGCGTCAAACGCGTCGATGATTGGCTGTAGGTCTTCGGCCGGCTTGAAGAAGCAGAACTCCGCTCCATAGCCCAGCGCCTCGAGCACGATGCTCATCTTCAGCTTGCTGGTGAACATGATCACCGCGATGCCGATGTCGAACCGCTTGATCTGCTGCACAACTTCGAGGCCGTTCATCTGCGGCATTTCGACGTCAAGCAGTACGACGCGGTAGCCGCCGTTGACCAGCGCGCCCCGCCAGCAGGTTGGGTCGTTCAGTTCGTCGGTGAAATAGTCATGACGCTTCAGCCGCGCACGCATGAGTCGCGTGATGCTGGGATCGTCATCGATATGTAGGATTCGTCGCTGGTTCGGGTCCATGCCGTTCTCCAAGTTCTGCCCCGTTGGTAGAAACCGACATTGATCGCTGGTTAGGACATTGATCGCTGTTTAGGAGGCTGCAGAAATATAGACCCCCTTTTTCAACTTGCAACGCAATGGATATTTGGGGGGGGCGCGAAAGCGCGCGCAGTCGTGACGATTCGAACGACCGTGGCGGTCACGAGAAAGACCGCGAGAAAATTGATGTTGGCGGACAACCGCGAGCGCTATTTGACGCGGCGGAGCAGCAGCAGGCGAATTTCAGGGCCGCCGGCCGCGCCAATCTTGGCCGCAGACAGGCTCAACTCGCCGGTTCCCTGCGGCAACTCGATCACCCCTAATGACAGCGGAACGAAGTCTTTTACGGGGGATTCGCTGCCGCGCGACGCGTGATCGCGCTCGGGGCCATAGCTGGGCGGATCATTGGCGGCGGTGATCTTGCCGCGGGTCGTCGCATCGCCGCAGCGGAGCTGAAGCGTCGTACCGACTACTTCTTGGGGGGCCGCGTAGTAGACGATCGGCTTGTATTTGCCGGCCTGACCGATCTCGACGTCCCAGGTTATTTTATCGTCCGCAGTCTTCCAACCGGTGAAATAGGAGCAATTGGGAGCCCGGGCGCTGCGCTGAATATTGCCATGCGGTTTGCCGTCGCGGGCCGGCAACTGCGTGTTGGCGGCATAGCCGACGGTGAAAGGGCGGTCTTCCGCTTCCATTTGCTCCCGAATCTCGGCCCGAAATTGATCGGCGGCTCGCTTCATCGCGGCGACCTGTTGCGGGTGCTGCGCAGCGACGTCTTTCCGCTGTCCAACGTCACCCCCGATATCGTAGAGATGACCGCCAGCGTCTAGGCGAAACCGCTGCGAACGGACGCTGACGTTCCGCCACTTGTGGATCGGGATCGAGAAGAGATAACGATTGGCCCAACTGGGCGTATCTCGGCTTCCCAACAGCAGCGGCGCCAGGCTGCGGCCGTCAAGCGGCTTTTTCGGCTCGAACTTGACGCCGGCCAGTTCGGCCAGGGTCGGACCAAGATCAATGGCGCCGGCGACTGTTTCGATCTGCAGGCCGGCGGCGATCTTGCCGGGCCAGCGAATGAACAAGGGAGAGCGAACGCCTCCTTCGTCGGTCGAGCCTTTGCGTCCCTTCATGTCGCCGTTCCAACGCCAGCTATTGGGACCATTGTCGCTAAAGTAGACGACGATGGTGTCGTCGCTCAGCTGCAACTCGTCCAGTTTCTGCAGCACGCGGCCGACGTTCCAGTCGATGTTTTCGACCATCGCCAAGGCGGCGCGGGTCATGTCGAGGTCTTCTTTCCTCGGATCGCGATTGCGCATCTCTGGTTCGACGCCGTCAAACTTGGCGTAAAACTTGTCCGGCGCCTGCATCGGTGAGTGAGGCGTGTTGTAGGGGAGATAACAGAGGAACGGCTCGTCCTGGTTTTTTTCGATGAACTTGATCGCCCGGTTGGTGAGGTCGTCGATGATGAAGCCCTCGCCGCGGATCAACTCGTTGTTCTCTTCCAACAGCGGATCGAAGTAATTGCCCCAGTGACCCGAGCAGAACCCGACGAACTGTTCAAACCCGCGGGCGTTGGGGTGATAGGGGAACTGCATGCCGTTGTGCCATTTGCCGAACGCCGCAGTCGCATAGCCGGCGTCTTTGAACGAGGTGGCGAACGTTTGCTCGTCGGCGTTCAGGCGTTCTCGCCCGGTCGACACGCCGCGTACGCCGCCGCGAGCGTGGAAGCGGCCGGTCAGAAACTCGGCCCGCGTCGGAGCGCACAAAGCACAGACATAGAAGTAATCAAACGACGCCCCTTGCTTGGCGATCTGATCGATGTTGGGGGTCGCCAGGTTCTGGTTGCCATGCAGACTGAGATCGCCCCAGCCTTGGTCGTCGGCCAGAAAGATCACCACGTTGGGCCGGCGATCGGCGCGGCTGACGCATTGAGAAACGAGAACCAGCAGCAGCGCAGTGAAAATCAGGCGGGCGTTCATGGGGCGTGCATTGTGGGTTGCGGGGCAGGATCGATCTAGTCTACCCAAAACTGGGGCGAAATGCACGTTTTGCCCCGCCCTGCCCCGTTTCGGTTTATTGGGCGTACGGGGCGAGCGTCTGCCGGTCTTTAATCGGATGAACCACCTGGCGATCGGCCGGGTCAGGCTCCGGCAGCGGCACGCCATCGGCCTCGATGTAAGCGGTTCGCACAACCGGCACGGCGCGGCTGGCGGCGGGAACCAATTGATAGTCGGTTCCTTGGGTTTGCAGGAGCCAGGGTCGCCATGATCGTATTGGAAGTCGCGAATCACGTAGTCCATGATCGAGCCCATCGTGGTCAACGGATCTTCGCCTTCGGGAACGACTTGTGCCGCCAGTTCGCGGAACTGATCGTTGACGACCACCGCCTGCGATTCGCCTTGGCGATACTTGTCGAACGACGCCGGCCATGACGTGACGTCAGTCAGTTGCTGCGGCTGCAGTTTCCAATCGAGTTGCCAGACCTTGGCCTGAAACTGATGGCGGATGATTTGCGCTCCGTGCGGATCGGCGAACTCGAAGTAGGCGAACTTGTTTCCGTATTTCGGCTCGACATGAATCGTTGGCCTGCACTTCCTGCGGAAAGGTCGACCAGGCGCTCTCGCCGACTTCTTGTCCGGCGCTGGATTGCGGAACTGGGACCCAGACATGCATCTTGTGCGTGTGGTATGGAGGCGTCACGACGATTGAAAAATCGACGTCATATTGAACCGGCGCCGTGCGATGCGCTTGATCGTCTTGCGCCGGATCGAGCGCCTGAGCGCTAACAGTCCGTTGATTTTCTCGACGGACTGCGTGATCGCATGGATGCGATCCCAAAATAGCGACATAAGTCGTTATTTTGCGAGCCGCGAAGAGCTACGCTCTGAGCCTGGCGAGGTTGAAAAATGCCACGAGGGCATTTTTCAACAGGCAGCTAAGCGTGGTGACGATCAGGAACAGCAGCGAAAGGATCAGCGAAATGCGCCGCATAGGGATCAATCTCAGAGAGGAAGAAACGAAACAACGCTCAAACGAACATTGTGATGTTCGCGGAGGCCCGGTTCAAACTGGGTAGATTGAGGCCGGACATTCGATTCTGGAGGTAATACGCATCCCGCAGAAATTTCGCCGGAGGAAAAATTTTCTCAAAACTGGCCTTGCGGCGGATGTCCAATTCTCGGTATTTACCTGCCGCGAACTTTTGGGCGCCAAAATCTGGCGGTCGAGTTTGCTAGCGACCATGCAAGACTGTCCTGCAATTTTCCTGCGATTGTGCGCAGGGTGAGCTTGACGTGGTTTGAGTAAATCCGTATTTAACCCACCGCAACCAAAGACCCGCACGGAATTTTCCGTCGGTCGTCGAGATGCGTAGCGGCTTGACGAAGGTGGGAATTGGTCCGACTGGTCCAGCGCCATGATGGCAATGGGCGAGTCGCAGTTGGGGGGCGTGAGACAAACCTATGAGAAATGGAATTCCTCAGATGATTTGGCGGGCGGCTGTACGCCCCAATCATTTCAATCAGACAAGGAGAGTCGCGTTGAATTCCGCCGTGAAATCGTTGACGTACTGTCTGGTCGCGACCGCACTGATGTGGTCGACCGTCCAGGCGCAAGATTTCGGCAATATGGCCGACTTGCAAAAACAGCAAGACATGCTTCGCGATGCTCGTCAGGCGATGCGACGCGGCGATCTGGAGCAGGCCGAGACGCTGATCAACAGCGCTTCGCAGTTCCAAGCGCCGAACGATCCTCTGTATGACAAATTTCGCGATACGCCCGAAAAGGCGAAAGCCGCGCTCGAGCAGATGCGGGTCGCCAAACTGCCGGGGCAAAACGAACTGACCGCCGCCATGCGAGGCAATCCGCAGCTAGAAGCGGAAACCTTGATCGGGCAGGCTCGCACCGCTTTGGCGAATGGGCAATCGCTCGCCGCGGTCGAACTGTTCCACAAGGCCGCCAAGCTGAACGTCAAGTTGCCGCAAGGCGCCTACGACGTTGAGCGGCTTCGCGAAGACCTGATCACGGCCGGCATTCAGCCGAGCATGCTGATGCCGCAAGCCGGCCCGCAGCGTACGCCGCCGGTCGCTTCGCCTGCAACGGCCAATAATCCTTACGCCCAGCAGTTGGCTCCGACCGCCTTCCAAGGTTCAGGCACCGACGCCGCCAAACGCTTGATGCTGGACGCTCGCCGCGAACTGGCTCGCAGCAACATGGCGGTCGCTCATCGTCTGGTCGAACAAGCTCGCAACACCGGAGTCATCTTTCCCTCGGGGCAAGACTCACCGGAGAAAATCGACGACCTGATTCGTCGCACCCAAGCCATTTATCGGAATCCTCCGGGACCGGAATCGGGCAAGATGTTCGCCGCCGTCATGCTGGAACAAGCGGCCGGTTTGATCGCCTACGATCAACTGAGCGACGCCGAACGGCTGATTCGCCAGGCCGAACAACTCGGCGGCGACTACAGCCAGGCCCGCTTCACGCCGGATCAGCTGAAGGGTGAAATCGCCCGCCGCTCGCAAGGTTTGGGCGCCGCTCCGACTCGCAACCTGCCGCCGGCCAATGTGCCTGCGGGGGCTTCGGCTCACGATCAACAGCAGGCCGTTCTGGCTCAGGCCAAGGCCGCGATGGACGGGGGCAACATGGCCGCCGCCGAAATGTACTTTGAACAAGCCAAGACGATTCGCGTCAATCCTCGCGAATACGTCGCCGGCGACTTGCGTCCCGAAATCATGATGCTGGAACTCGACCGCGCTCGCGGCGGAGTTCGTCAGGCTTCGGGCGAACAGACGGCCGGCTTCGCTGGTTCGCAGAGCATCTATCAGCCTGAATTCGACGATTCGCGAAACGTTCCGGCCGGCGCCAACATGCCGATCGGTGGAGCCAACGCTCAGTGGAACGCCGGCGGCGATAGCCCGGGCTTCCGTCTGCTGGCCGATGGCGAACAAGCGTTGCGAATGGGCGACAAGGTTCGGGCTCGCCAGATGTTTGAAGCGGCCTGGAATCACCAGCTCGCTTTGGATCCGCAAAGCCGTCAGCGTCTGCAAGACTACCTGCGTTACAGCACGCAGCCGGTCGGCGCCGAGATCCAACAGACCAGCAGCGCCCCGTCGCCGCTGGACGCCGTCGACGCCGAACAACAAGTTCTGCAGCGTCAACTCTTCGCCGAGGTGACTCGCGAACAGTCGGCCGCTGACCGGATGCGTGAATCGGATCCGAAGGGCGCCTTGGAGCTGCTCGAAAAGCTGCGGGTTCGCGTCGCTGAATCGGCCCTGGACGCCAAGGTCAAAGACCAGTTGCTCGCTCGCGTGGATCGCAGCACCGACGGTCTGAAGAACTTCATCGAAATCAACCGGGCTCAGATCGAGCTGGACGAGCAAAACCGTGCGATTGACGAGTCGATCGCGCAAAGCCGCCAGCACCACATCGAAGTGGAAGGTCGCCTGGTCAAGATTACCGATCAGTTCAACGAACTGATGGATCAGCTTCGCTGGGAAGAAGCGGAAGTGCTGGCTCGCCAGGCCCGCGAAATCGCCCCGAACGAGCCGATCGTCCAGAACATGCTCTGGAAAGCGACCACCGCTCGCCGCATGTACATGAACATGCTGGTGAAAGATCAGAAGGAAGCGGGCGTCTGGCAGGCTTTGACCAACGCCGACATCGCCGCCATCCCGTATGACGACAACAATCCGATCACCTTCTCCGATCCGCAGCAGTGGAAGGATCTGACCGAATCGCGCAAGAAGTATGACGCTCGCGCCATGCAGATGAGCGAAGACGAAAAGCGGATCCGAGCGGCCTTGAAGCTGCCGGTCGATTTGAAGTTCAACAAGCAGCCGCTGCAAACGGTCGTCGACACGCTGGCCAGCGTCGTCGGGATCAACATCATCATCGATGAAGCGGGCTTGCGTAGCGAAGGGGTCACCCCGAGCCACGAAATCACCATCAACATGAACACGCCGGTTCGCCTGGAAAGCGCCTTGTTGCACATCCTGCAGCCGCTGCGTCTGGCCTATGTGATCGAAGGGGAAGCCCTGAAGATCACCGGCGAGTCGTTCCGCAGCCGCAAGATGATCCAACAGACCTATCAGGTGGCCGACCTGGTCATCCCGATTCCGAACTTCATGCCCAGCTACAACCTTGGTTTGGCGGGCGCCTTGAAATCGGCTTACGAAACGATCGGTTACGGCGGCGTCCAATCGCTACCGGCCCCCAACGGTCTGTCGACCTTCGCCGGCGGCGGTCCCGCTCCGGGCGGTTCTGTCCTGGGGCAAAACTTGCCGCCGGGGATTATCCCGGGCATGGGCGGAAGCGGCCAGGTGCAGTCGGGCGTGCCGAACGGCGGAAACTTCGGTTTCCCGTCGATGGGCGGACCGGGCGGCATGGGTGGCGGCGTTCAGCCTGACTTTGACTCGCTCATCCAGCTGATCACCACGACCATCGAACCGGAATCGTGGGAAGAGTTGGGTGGTCCGGGCGCCGTGCAGCCGTTCCAAACCAACCTGAGCCTGGTCGTTAGCCAGACGCAGGAAGTCCACGACAAGATCGCGGACCTGCTGGAGCAGCTGCGTCGTCTGCAAGATTTGCAGGTGACGATCGAAGTTCGCTTCATCACCCTCAATGACAACTTCTTTGAACGTATCGGTATCGACTTCGATCTCGACATCAAAGACAACACGCAAGGCATCGGCACCAACCGCGGTAGCGACGGTAGCCCGTCGATCACCATCGGTTTGGACCAAGAAGGTAACCCGACCTCGGACCTCGACCTGTCGTTCTCGCAGAACAGCTTCGGCAATACGGTGCCCGCCATTGGCGGTCTCGGGGCCGCGGCCGGTTCGATCGGCGGTAGCTTCGGCTTCGCCATGCTCAGCGACATCGAAGCGTTCTTCGTCATGCAGGCCGCCCAGAGCGACTTGCGGTCGAACGTGATGCAGGCTCCGAAGGTGACCTTGTTCAATGGTCAGACCGCCTTCGTGACGGACTCGACGCAGCGACCGTTCGTCACCAGCGTGACGCCGGTGGTCGGCGACTTCGCGGCGGCTCAGCAGCCGGTCATCGTGGTTCTGAACGAAGGAACCTCACTGACGGTGCAAGCGGTCGTCTCGGCCGATCGTCGCTTCGTTCGCTTGACGTTGATTCCGATGTTCAGCCAGATCGGCGATGTCGCAGAGTTCACCTTCGAGGGAACCACGACTTCGCGTACCGATTCGAGCGTGGTCGACCCGGATGCGGCCGACGGCGGCAGCACCACCGACGCAGAAGAAGCGCAGTCGACCGGTACCACGGTTCAGCAGCCGGAATTCTCGATCATCACCGTGACCACGACGGTCAGCGTGCCGGACGGCGGTACGGTGTTGCTCGGCGGCATCAAGCGTCTCAGCGAAGAACGCCGCGAAGCGGGCGTGCCGGTTGTGAGCAAACTGCCTTACATCAACCGTTTGTTCCGCAACGTTGGTATCGGCCGCTCGACGCAAAGCCTCATGATGATGGTGACTCCGCGAATCATCATTCAAGAGGAAGAAGAAGAAAAACTCGGCTTGGGCGACATTGGCAACTAGCCGAACTCGATTTACTAAGCAGCGTGACCTCCGGCCGCCGTTAGTCGCACTCTTGTAGTGCGACTGCGGCGGCGTCTTTTTGCGCCCACCTAAATTGACGTATACTGAGCGAAAGGCAGTTTACCTCGAATAAGGGCGGAAACATGGCGAAACTGGTACTGGTGTTGGCGGCGATTTGCGGTTTGACCGGCGTCGCAGCCGGGGCGATGGGGGATCACGCACTCAAGTCGCACCTCAAAGAGATGGGGGTCGCCGACATTCAACCCTCGGTCGAACGCCTGGAGATCGGCGTCCGCTACCAGATGTTTCACGCCACGGCGCTGATTGGCGTCGGCGTTCTCTTGCTTGCTAGCGATCGCGGACGAATCGCCGCTTCGATCGCCGCCCTCTGCTTTGTGATCGGCGTCGTCCTCTTCTCCGGCGGCCTCTACTTCATGGCGTTCACGCAGAACGATTCGCTGGTGATGCTGGTCCCGATCGGCGGCACGACTTACATGATCGGCTGGGGGGCGTTGTTGATTGCAGGACTGCAAGCTCGGCCCCACGGGATGGATGAAGAATAAGAGAAATGCTGTGGGGCGATTGCTCTTAACGGGTGCCACTGCTGGCTTGTCCAGCAGTGCGGTACAGGTACCAGGTTTCCACAGCAGGACAAACCAGCAATCACGCCGTTATTCACTTTTTTCCAACAGCGAGTCAGCCCCATGCTGAACGGAAAAACAATCTTCTGGATCATCATCGGCGTCTTCGCCGGGTTCCTGGTTGGCTCGCTGGTGAACCTGCTGGTCGTGATGGCGTCGCTGGTGTTTTACATTCCGCCAGAAGGAATGGACTGGGGCGACGAAGCGGCGGTCGCCGAATTTATCGGCGGTTTGCCACTCGGCGCATTCCTGTTCGCCCTGGCGGCGCATGCCGGACACAACTTTATTGGCGGTTGGGTGGCGGCTTCGATCGCCCGGCCGTTTCGCTATACCGCGGCGCTGCTGGTTGGCGCCGCAACCATGGTCTGCGGGATCATGAACCTGGGAGAGATCCCGCACCCCGCTTGGTTCGGCTATGTCGATCTGTTGCTGTATCTACCGATGGCGGCACTGGGCGCCCGACTGGTGAAGCCGCCGCTGATGTCCGAAGAGATTCCGCCAACGCAGGAAGATTCAGCGGAGTAGGCGGTTCTGACGGGCGCCACTGCGAAGAAACCTGTGCCATGCTCTTACTACGTCTTCGGCGGAAGAGCATGTCTTCAATGCATGGCGCCAGGCACACGGCGGCCTTACTTCTTCGCAGACGAAAACTGGGCTCGAACCCATTCTTCCAGGTCGATCTTGAACCGTCCCTTGGCGATCTCTTTGTCGAGCGCCTTGTTCGCTTTCTCGACCAGCTTCGGCTCGTAGTTCTCGACCTTTTCGGCCACTTCGTCTTTCAGTTCGTGCCCTAGCTTTTCGATCAGCTGGCCGTTCGCCTTGCCGACGCGCTGCAGTTCAAAATGAAGCAGCGTCAGGTCGGCGGCGGTGACTTGCGGCTCTAGCTCTCCGCTGACCAACAGGCCAAGCGTATTCCAGCGGACCTTGGTCTCGGCGTCGAGCTTCATCTGAATCGTAGCGTCGGCGACCCCCGAGACGCCCATCAGGCGAACTCCGCGGTTCCACTCTTGCAGTTCCGCCTCGGCGGTCGCTTGGATGGTGACGTTCAGCCGGGTTTTGATCTTATCTCCCAGAACCTCGATCGACTCGACCGACACTTGGACATCGTTGCGCGGATCGACGACTTTTACGTGATAGCGTTTCCAGGTCCCATGATTGACCGGTTTCTTATCGCGCTCGATCTTGAAGTTCTTAAAGCTGCCGCGGAACTTCACCCCTTGGGTAAACGCCTTCTGCCCGCCCCATTTCCGCTCGTCGCTGTAGGTGGAGGGGATGTTCTCGAGCGTGATCCACCGGACGACGCCAGACAGAAACGCGTTTGGCTCGGCGCAGGCGGGGCTGACCGCTAGCATTAGCGTCACGATGGCGGTCAGGCTGCGCACTGCATGCATAAAAAAACGTCCCGAAACGGCGAGTAGTTCTACTCATTACCGTATGTCGGGACGTTTGGTTCGGCAAATGAAGGGGCGTAACGATTATTCGTGTGGGAAGGTCATTCGCCACGGATCGAGCGCCGTGTTCAGGTCGTCTTCGGCGATTTCCCCCTGCTCTTTGGCTAGCTCGCGAATCGTCTTGCCCGACTTGAACGCGTCTTTGGCCATCTTGGCCGCTTTGTCGTAACCGATCAGCGGGTTCAGGCTGGTGCACATCGACAGGCTCTCTTCGACCGACGCGTTGCAGGCCTCTTCGTTCGCTTCCAGTCCGTCGCTGCAGAACTCGACGAAGGCGTCGCAGCTGTTGGCGAGCAGATGGATGCTTTCCAGCGTGGTTTGCCCCATCACCGGCATCATGATGTTGAGCTGGAAGTTGCCGCCGGCGGCGCCGCTCATGGTGATCGCGCCGTCGTTGCCGATCACCTTGGCACAAACCTGCATCATGCTTTCGCACATCACCGGATTGACCTTGCCCGGCATGATCGAGCTGCCAGGCTGACGGCTGGGGAGCGCCACTTCGTAGAAGCCGCACCGCGGGCCGCTGCCGAGCCAGCGAATGTTGTTGGAGACGTTGAACAGCGTGTTGGCGATCGTCTTCAAGATGCCATGGCACTGCACCAGGCCGTCACGCTGGGCGTTGGCTTCAAAGTGATTGACCGCTTCGATAAACGGGATGCCGGTGCCGGAGGCGAGTTCGGCCGCGACCCGCTTGGCGAATTCGGGATGGGTGTTGATCCCGGTGCCGACCGCGGTGCCGCCAACCGGCAGTTCCAGCACGGCGTCTTGGGCGACGCGAGCCCGCTCGATCGAGAGTTCAATCTGACGCGCGAAGCCGCCGAACTCTTGACCCAGCCGTAGCGGCGTGGCGTCCATCAAGTGGGTGCGTCCGATCTTGATGATCTTGTCCCACTCCATCGCCTTTTTGGCGAGCGACTCGTGCAGCTTTTCGAGCGCCGGCAGCAGGTTGTTTTCGATCTGCATCGCGACCGCGACATGGATCGCCGTCGGGAAGGTGTCGTTGGTGCTTTGCCCCATGTTGACGTGGTCGTTGGGGTGGACCGGCTTCTTCTGGTCGAAGCGATCGCCGCCCAGGATCTCGATCGCGCGGTTGCTGATCACCTCGTTGACGTTCATGTTGCTCGACGTGCCCGACCCGGTCTGGAAGACGTCGATCGGGAACTCGCCGTCAAGCTTCCCTTCGCGAACTTCAATCGCCGCGTCCAATAGCGCCGTGACCTGCTCGTCGGAGAGCGGGTTTTTGCCGGTGCCGGTCAGCTTGCCGAGATCACGGTTGGCGACCGCACAAGCATGCTTGACCCAGCCCATCGCATGGATCAGCGCCGGGGGAAGCGTCCAGCCCGAGATCGGAAAGTTCTCGACGGCTCGCTGCGTCTGGGCGCCGTAGTACGCGTTGGCGGGGACTTGGACGTCGCCCATCGAGTCTTTTTCGATGCGGAATTCGGACATGGCTGCAGATTTCCAGAAGTTGGGGAAATTGGCGCCGAGCGACGGAGAAACCCGGCCTCAATCCCGTCATCTTACCGCCACGAGCCGAAGGGGAAAACCGGCCGCAGCTTAGTCGGCGACCGCACCGTAGGCGATCGCCGTCTTGGTGGGCGAGGTCGGCTTAACCCAGGCCGAAAGCTGCGGAAGCGCCTCGAAAAAATCTTTCGCCATTTCGGCGGCGACGGCCGGGTACTGCTCGCGCTTGTGCTGGTAGCGGAACGAGAACTCCGCGGCGAGTGGTTTGCCGGCCGAGCCATCGGTCCACAGAATCACGGCGACTTCGGCGTGGACGCTTTCCTTTTTTTTCTCACCAAAGACGAGCTCGGCCCCGCCGAAGACCCACTCGTGCGGATGGAAGTCGTTGACCACGCACAGAGGGATCCGTTTGCGCTTCTTTTCGCTCCAGGGAAGTTCCTTCAGGCCCGGGAACAGGCGAGCCGCGTCAGATACGTTCTCCGGCGTCTTTCGTTTGCTGCGAACCTGGGCGACGCCGCTGTGCGAAAAGCGGCTGTGCTGCACCAGCGAACGACCGAGGTTGCTGGGAAGCAGGATCAGATCTTCTTCAAACTTTGTTTTTTTCAGCACCTTGTCGTCCGGGTGAATGTGCCCGCCCGCCGACACGTAGCGATCGGAGTCGCGCAGTTTGAGCGTGTACTCGGCTTGCTTTTCGCCGCTGGTTTGACGACGCCGCAAGATGTACCCATAATGCCGGGCCAATTCGCGCTCGGGCGAATCGAGATAGACGATGTCCCGCTCTTTTTTCAAGTGCAGCGGCGCCGAGCGCGTCGCATCGCGCGAGTTGCCATGGGCGAAGAAACAAAGGTCGACCCAAAAGTCCATCACCGCTTCCTCCAGGTCGGCGAACTTGTTCGCATCGAGCATCACCTTGTACTCTCGCGAGGTGATCGGAACGCGTTTCATGACGACAAGCCTTTGGAAGTGAAAGAAGGAACGTGGTTAAGAATCAAGTTGTCGTGTGCCACTGCTCGCTTGTCCAGCAGGGTGGTGATCGAGAAAAGTATCTGTTGTAGGGTGGATGGAGCGAGCGAATCCAAGGCAGCGATTCTGGAAAACGTGACTCGCTTGCGCAACCCACCTTGGTTGGCTTGCAAGTGCATTGTTGGGTTTCGCTACAATTCGAGTTCGCTTAGGCTCGCTCAATCGGAAAGGCCTGCACGTCGTCCATCGTCGTTGCGCCGGTCTTCACCATCAACAACCGATCAACGCCGAGCGCCGTGCCGCTGCAAGCCGGCAAACCATGCCGCATCGCCGCCAACAGGCGACTCTCTTCCGGCAGTGGATACTTGCCATCACCAGTGCGGGCCTGGTTGTTGGTCTGGTTGCGCGTAACAAGTGCCTGCGGGTCGAGCAGTTCATGATAGCCATTGGCCAGCTCAATGCCGCGCACATAAAGCTCAAATCTCTCGGCGACCGGTGGATTGCCGTCACTGACTTCGGCCAGCGCGGCCTGGGATGCGGGGTAGTCGTACAAGATTGTCGGCGAGGTTTTGCCGAGATGCGGCTCGACCAGTTCCGAGAGTAGCAGCTCGAGCAAGAGGTCGCGGTCTGAGCCGTCGTACGAATCAGGCATCTCGATCTGACGCTTTTTGGCGGCCGTGAGCAGTTCCTCGCCGCTGGCCGTAAGCGGATCAACGCCGACATGCTGGGCAAAGGCGTCGGCGTAGGTAAGCATCTCGACGGAACTGCCAAGTATTTCACTTGCCAGATCGGCCAGCAGTTGACGTCCGGCCGCGTAATTGTCGCCGACGCGATACCACTCGAGCATCGTGAACTCCACGTTGTGCCGCTCGCCGACTTCCCCCCCGCGAAACGCCTTGCAGAGCTGAAAGATCTTCTGTGCCCCCGCGGCCAATAACCGCTTCATCCCGAACTCGGGCGAAGTTTGTAGCCAGACCTGCTCGCCGACGTCGGGCGAACGCGGATCACGAAACAGCGTCACGCCAAGCGGATCCAAATGACGATCGATCACGCTGTCGTGTGACAGCAGCGGCGTCTCGACTTCCAGAAAGTCGCGAGACAAAAAAAACTGCCGAATCTGCTGCAGCAGTTTGCTACGAGCACGGAGCATTTCTAAGGAACAGGTAGGACGCCAATCGGCGGTGTCATCGGTCGTCATCGAAGTTAAAACGTTGCGTAAAAACGTGTGCCACTGCTGGCTCGTCCAGCAGTGCGAAGTTGGTGCCAGGGCTCCACTGCTGGACGAGCCAGCAGTGGCACGCGTAAGAGAACTTCCTACGCCAGTTGGGCCAGCACATACGGTCCTTTGGGAATCACCGCGATGGACGCTTCGGCGCCATGTTCTGCAATCGCGTCTTCAATCGCCGCTTCGACGCTCTTGGCCGGCTCGACAAACATCTGGCTCAGTTGCTTGGCCGGGATTCCATCCGACACCATGACGATCTTCGCCTGGCGGGCCGCTTTGGCCAGTTCTTCCAGTTGCCACTGATCCATGGTGAAGCAGTCAGGATCAAGGATCGCCGTCATGAAGTCGTCCAGGTTTTCGTACTGACTAAACAGAGACGTAAACGGCGGGCTGCCGATCCCTTCGGTCAGGCTGGCGGCGACGATGATGGTGCCGCCCTTCTTGACCACCTTGGCGGCGGCGACCATCGCTTTGACCGACTGGTAGAAGGTGGTGTCGAGCGGATAGCCGGCGCTGCTGGTGACGACGATGTCGGCAGGCTCGTCCATCGTATCGACGACGACGCTGCGGACGAACTCGACCCCTTCTTCAAACGCGGCGATCATGTCGCCGGCGACCAATCTCAGCGGGCGACGATGCGCGTCGATCACCACGTTGATGATGAAGTCGCAGCCGGCGGTTCGGGCAATTGCCGTGTTCTCGAAATGAACCGGGTTATCGACCAGGCAGCCCATCGTGGCGTTTTCATGTTCCAGGAAGCGAGGGGAATGCCAGGCGCGGATCGTGTCGATATGAGCGATGCCGGGGCAGATTAGTTTTCGCCCGCCCGAGAAGCCAGCCATGAAGTGGGGCTCAATCAAACCGACGGTGATTTTGAGATCGGCTTCGACATAGCGGCGATCGATCCAGATTGGCACGCCGTTGGGACTTTCGCCCAGGTGGACGTGTTCGTCCCGGTTTTCGCCAAAGTGATTTTCGATGCGGTAATGATCGACGATGTACTGGCCGACCATCTCGATCAACTCTTGGCCGTGGTTGGGCCGATGAAGCCCGGTCGCATTGAGGATCGTGATCTTGTCGCGGGGGATGCCGGCCGCTTCCAGCAGTTCGAGCGTTGGCCGCAGGATCATCTCATTCGGGACCGGACGCGTGATGTCGCAGATCACGATGCAGGCATCCTTTTTCCCCTGGGCAAGCTCAAACAGCGGCGCCGTCCCGTTCGGCCGAGCCAACACCTCCAACAGCGCGGCATGCGGGTCGGGCAGCGGCGGGGCATCTTTGCAAGCGAGCGTGCGGACTTTGCCGTTGTCAGGAATGTCAGCCTCCAAGCCGACGCGACCATACTCCAACTTGACCTTCATACGGGGCGATTTCCTGGGCGAGGGAAGCGAGGGCGGTGAGTTGGGCAACGTCACAGCGTCACAAAGAAATCTACCACATTTCGCTAGGCGCACAAAAAAAGCCCGGGCCGATTGGGGCCCAGGCTTTTCGTGTATTGCAGAAAGATATCCAGGTGAGGACTAGCCTTCTTCCTTGGTCTTCTTCTTTTTCTTCATCGAGATTTTGACGACGCGGGTCTTCGGAATCCCGATCGGCGAATCGCTTTCGGGATCAAATTTTCCGTCGGCACGCATCTTTTCCAGGCGTTCGACGCGGGTCAAAACGCTGCGAGTCGAAATACCGCCTCGCTTTACTTTCAGGCTTTTGTCGATGGTCACGGTTCTATCTCCGGTATTGGGAAACGGCCCGAAGTATCTTCTAGAGCCGTAAATTGGTCGCGTGGAAACTACTCAGTTTATCGATTTCGGCCCGGTGAGCAAGGGCCAATTGCCCCAAACGCGTTACCGCGTATCGATCTCTTTGATGCCAGAAATCATCGACAGAAAATCCCGCATCGTTTGAGGCCGATCCTTCGGATTGACCTTCAGGCAGGCATGAATCGCCTTCGCCAGCCGCGGATCGATGTACGGGCGGACCTTGGTAATATCCCGCGGAGGAACGGTATCGTGCTGCAGGGCATCCTTTCCGGTGCCAGTTGCGGCGTTCCAGGGGAGTTCGTAACAGCATAGGCGGTAAGCAGTTACGCCAAATGCAAAGATGTCGCATCGCTGGTCGGTGGGTCGGCGGCGGACGATCTCGGGGGACATGTAGTTGGGGGTGCCGGTCCGGTTGCCGGCCGCCATGAACTCGGGCTTGGCGGGCAGGGTCAGCCCAAAATCGATCAATTTCACGCTTTTGCCGTCGCGGGCGACGATAAAATTGCGGCTGCAGATGTCGCGGTGGATGTAGCCCTGCTCGTGGACGTAAATCAGGGCGTCGGCCATTTGCCGGATCAGATTCAGCTGTTCCCCTTCCAGGTGCGGGTCGTGGTCGTTGCACATCGCCTGCAGACCGCGGCCGTCGACCATTTCCATCAAGACGTACTGTTGGCCGGTGGTCAGCAGGCCATATTCGTACGCCTCGGCGATGTGGGTGTGCTTCATCGAGCAGGCAATTTCCCCCTCACAGGGGCGTTTCATCCCGTGAAATCGGGAGTCGAAGAACTCCTGCTTTTCTTTGTCAAGGATCTTCAGCCCGTAGATCCGCCCGGTCGAGTGTTCGCGCACGACCATGAATTCACTCATCGTGCCGGTGATCGACTCGCGAATGCGTTCAAACCGCGAAGGAATATCGAGGCGACTTGACTTGAAGAGTGCAGCCAACCTATCCAGTAGCTTCATCGGGGGCCTGGTATCCTCGAAGACGTCGCATGAAAGCGACGAAGGCATAGCGCCCGGGGGGTGCGACCGCTGGCATGGCCGCCCGTGCGCCTAAACTCTGTTCCACTTACCACTTTAAGTGGGGAATTGGGTTAGGGCAAGAATGAGCCGGTCGGAATTGACTAGGCGGGGTTGCTAGAAACGAAGCGGGGGCATGACTTGGTCCTGGCAATACGCTTTGAAGACATGCTCTTCTCGCGAAGACGCGATAAGAGCATGGCATGGCGCCAAGTGGCACACGCCCAACGAGTCCTAGGGATCGACGGAGCCGGCCAATCGTTCGGCCGCTTCGTCTTGCAGGGCGTCGTCGGGGGCCAGAAAGCGGCAGGCTTCCCAGTGCGGGAGCGCTTCTTGTTGGCGGCCCATCTGATCGAGCAGTCGGGCCAAGTGGTACTGGGCGTCGAAGTAGTCAGGATAGATCGCGATGGCGGCCTGAAACTGGGCGATCGCTTCGTCCAGCTTTTCCAACTCGACCAGCGTGCAGGCGAGATTGCTGCGAGCTTCGACAAAGTCGGGCTCCAAGTCGATCGCGGCGGCGTACCGTTCGATCGCCAGTTCCGCTTTGCCGCTGCGGTAATAGAGCTCGGCCAGTTGGAAGTAAAGCTCGGCCGACTCGGCCAGATCGGCCGCCGCCGCTTCCAGCGCTTCGACCGCGGCGTCAAACTGCCCGGCGTCTTCGTACTCGGCGGCCAGGTCGACCAGCTCTTCGGGAGAGCGGCGGCGCTTGCTCGGCGTTGATTCGGTCAGTTCCGGCAGCCAGTCGGGCTCGAGCTTCTCGAAGTCGATCCGCATCTGCCCGCCCGGTTCGACCAGGCCTTCCCCTTGGCGCAGCAGCACGTTGCGGCCTTCGACGATGATCGAAAGCTGCTCGAGCGGACGATCGACGCAGCTCGACAGGCTTTGCAGCGCAGCGAGTTGCTTTTCGATGTGATCGGCCGAGGCGCCGGAGGCGAGCAGCTGCGCCAGTTTTTGCGCGGCGGCGACTTCGCGGATGTCGTAGTAGGGAAGCTTGCGTACTTCCCGGACGGGGCGGATCAAGCCGCGGCGATGCCAACGGCGGATGATCGCCTTGGAGACGCCGAGCAGATCGGCCAGCATCGCCGGCGTGTAGAGACGTTGGATGCGCTGTTGGGTTTCGAGCAGGCCGAGCCGTTCCCATAGGGTCGTCTCTTGCATGATCTCGATGCGGCCGTCGGCGGCCGCCCGTTGAATGGAGCGGGAAGGGAAATCGATCTCGCCGAAGATCGGCAGGTCGTTTTCGCCAATCACCAAGATGTCGATGTCCGCAGTCGCGCGTTCGACCGCTTTAGCGCCGGCGACGGCCAACAGCGCTGCAGCGTCTTTGCGCGACATTCCAGCCAACTTGCCAAGAAACGCCACGCGGCGACCCGAAAATGTCGCCGCGGCGTCGTGCTGTTGCGTCATAGTGCAAACTACGTCGGCCATTCAAGCTCTTTGGCGGGTGGCACTGCTGGCTTGTCCGGCAGTGGGCGATTGGTACCAGGTTCGCACTGCTGGGCAAGCCAGCAGCGCCACGCGGAACCTGTAAGCCTTACTTGCCCGGCATCTTTTCGATGACGTGATCGATCAGGCCGTAATCACGCGACTCTTCGGCCGACATGAAACGGTCGCGATCGGTGTCCTTTTCGATCCGGTCGATGGTGTGACCGGTGTGCTTGATCAGGATCTCGTTCAGGCGTTGTTTAATCCGCTTGAACTCGGTCGCGTGAATCAAGATTTCTTCGGCGGTACCTTGCATGCCGGCCAGCGGTTGGTGAATCATCACGCGGGCGTTGGGCAAAGCGTGGCGCTTGCCAGTGGCGCCGGCGGTCAGCAGCACCGCGCCCATCGAGGCGGCCTGACCGATGCAGTAGGTGGCGACGTCGCAGGTGATGAACTGCATGGTGTCGTAAATCGCCAAACCGGCGCTGACGCTGCCGCCGGGCGAGTTGACGTACAGATTGATGTCGGCGGCCGGATCTTCCGACTGCAGGAACAGCATCTGGGCGACGATGCAGTTGGCCATATCATCATTGACCTGGGTGCCCAGGAAGATGATGCGATCTTTCAGCAGCCGGCTATAGACGTCGTAGACGCGCTCTTCGCGACCGCTTTTCTCGACGACGTAAGGAATCAAGGGCATCGTAAGGAAACTCCGTTCAAGATGACTGGTTTAAAGCCGCGGCAGTTGCAAGTACTTGTTATTCGTCGTCTACGATTTCGCCGGGCGGCTTGGTCAAGATTTCGTCAACGATGCGATAGGCCTTCGCGGCTTCAGCGTCCATGTAGAAGTCGCGATCGGTATCTTTGGCGATCTTCTCGACATCCTGGTTGCAGTGCGAAGCGAGAACGTGGTTTAGCACGTCGCGCGTCTTGATGATTTCGTCCGCTTGGATTTCGATGTCCGAAACCTGGCCGCCGACGCCGCCATGCGGTTGGTGAATCATTACTTTGGCGTGCGGCAGAATGAACCGCTTGCCCGCTTCGCCGCCAGCCAACAGAACGGCGCCGCCCGAAGCGGCCAGACCGACGCAGTAGGTCGACACCGGGCAAGAGATCACTTGCATCGTGTCGTAGATGGCCATCGTCGAAGTGACGCTGCCGCCGGGCGAGTTGATGTAAAAGTGGACCGGCTTCCGGCGATTTTCGCTTTGCAGATACAGCAGCTTCATCACCAGTTCGTTGGCGTTGCCGTCGTAAATCTCGCCTTGCAGAAAGACGATCCGGTTTTCCAACAGCAAGTCGCCGAGAGTCATCTGGCGCTGGCGTTGCATTTCAGCATAGGCCATTGCCGATGGGGAGCGAAAATCCGAAAACGGCGTGTTCATTGCGCAAAGATCCTTCTCTAGAGACGGGTCGCTCCCCGCCGATCGACACGAGCGCCGGGGTTCTGCTTTTATTTTCTCGAAGTTGCGACGCAAGACAACCGTAGGTCCCCCCCAGATCCCTTGACAGTTTGCGCATTTTCACAGCTATCAGCAGCGTAATCGGTAGTCTCTTCTTATCTGTTCTACCTACTTCATCTTGACGGCTGGCCGAGGAATTATCACAATCCCCCGCCCTTTTGATCAAGAAACGAAGGTCCATGCGCCGAAGCTCGCCGATCGCCGCCGTTTTCCTCACGATGACGACCCTGCTCGTCCCGGGCATTTTGCGCGCTCAGCAAGAGCCGCCTGCGGCGGAGCCTGTCCCCACGGGCGACGCTGCGTTCGACCCCCAAGGTCATGACTACTCCCAATTCGGCAGTTTTCGCACGATGCCGCAAGGCGCCGCCGTTCCCCCCTGGGTGCATGAAGGGGGCGTCCCACGGCAGGCGATTTACGAACGTTTTGGCTTCTATCACTCGCATCCGGACGACCCGGCGCGACATCAGGGGGTGGGGAAGCCGCTGTACGGAACGAGTTGGCGAAACCGGCCCTATCACTTTGACTATCTATTTGGGGTAGTCGAAACGAACGACCTGTCCCGCGACGATATTCGCCTGCAAAGTACGCTGCTGCAGGGCTTTCGGCTCGGCTACGACTTTGACCACTACTGGGGAACCGAGGTCCGGTTCGCGTTCGGAGATGGCAAGTTGCGGTACGAAGAGAATCCGCTGATCGACGGCAGCGCGCAACTGATGATGTTTGATACGAACCTGCTTTACTATCCGTGGGGCGATTCGACCTGGCGGCCTTACGCGACGTTGGGCCTGGGGGCGACGTACTATGGCTACGACGATGTGAACGGGGTGAATCGGGACCAATCGAACTTCTCGATCCCCATTGGGATCGGTTTGAAACATTTTTTTCGCCCTTGGCTCGCTTTTCGCTGCGAACTGATGGACAACATCGCGACTGGCTCGGGAAGCATCCCGACGACGCACAATTTCTCGTTTACTACCGGGATTGAATATCGATTCGGCGGTAGCCGCTGGAGCTATACGCGCTAGGTACGAATGCGGCATTTCTAAGCACAAGCTGCGCGCAAGATTGGCGTAGCAGGGGATCGCTTCGTCTAATTCTCGGGAAAAACAGAGCTGCTAGATCTGGCGCAAAATTTGCTCTTTCTTGGCGACTTAAAAGAAATTGGCAGTTCACTGCTCGACGAGCGGAGAAATGCCGGTTCAAATTTCAGGCGAAATCGACTGCGGGTCGCGCCCCTCAATCGTTTTTGCGTAGCCCCAAACCCTCTCTCTCTTTTTTAAGGCTATTTGTAGTGAGCAGCACGTCAAAAGAAAAAGGCAACGGCAGCTTCGCAGTTGCGGGCAACTCCGTAATGGTCGGCGGATCGCCCCGGATGTCGGCAATTTCGGCGGTCACCAATTACAAGCCGAGCAATCCTCCCATGAATTTCATCGAGACGCCGACGCAAGAGCTCTTCTGCGCCAACGTCTTCAGCAAGGCCGAAATGAAGGCCCGTCTGCCCAAGCCAGTTTTCAAGTCGGTGCTGAAGACGATCGAAACGGGCGAAAAGCTCGATTCGTCGATCGCCGACATCGTCGCTTCGGCCTTGAAGGACTGGGCGATCGAAAAGGGCGCTACCCACTACGCTCACGTCTTCTATCCGCTGACCGGCGCTACGGCCGAAAAGCACGACAGCTTCCTGACGCCGGATGGCGAAGGTAGCGCCATCGCCGAATTCAGCGGCAGCCAGCTGATCCAGGGCGAACCGGACGGCTCCAGCTTCCCCAGCGGCGGCATCCGCGCCACGTTTGAAGCCCGCGGTTACACCATCTGGGACGTGACCAGCCCGGCCTACATTCTGGAAAACGACAACGGCACGACGCTTTGCATCCCGACCGCGTTCGTCTCGTGGACCGGCGAAGCGCTCGACAAGAAGACCCCGGTTCTCCGCTCGATGCAGGCCCTCAACGCTCAGGCCCAGCGCATCCTGAACTTGTTCGGTCACACCGACGGCGCCCTGGTCTCCTCGACCGCCGGTCCGGAACAGGAATACTTCCTGATCGACCGCAACTTCTTCTTCGCCCGTCCTGACCTGCTCAACGCCGGTCGCACGCTGTTTGGCGCCAAGCCGCCGAAGGGCCAAGAGTTTGACGATCACTACTTCGGCGCCATTCCGGATCGCGTGCTCGCGTTCATGCTGGAAGCCGAACGCGAACTGTTCAAGCTGGGCGTGCCGATCAAGACCCGCCACAACGAAGTTGCCCCGGGCCAGTACGAAATCGCCCCGCTCTTCGAGTTCGCCAACGTTGCGACCGATCATCAGCAACTGATCATGCTGACCCTGCGTCGCGTCGCCGAGAAGTACGGCATGACCTGCCTGACCCACGAAAAGCCGTTTGCCGGCGTCAACGGTTCGGGTAAGCACGTCAACTGGTCGATGGGTAGCAAGACTCAGGGCAACCTGCTTGATCCGGGCGACACCCCGCACGAAAACGCTCAGTTCCTGCTCTTCTGCGCCGCGGTCATCCGCGCCGTGCACAAGTTCCAGGGCTTGCTGCGTGCCGTCGTCGCTTCGGCCAGCAACGATCACCGCTTGGGCGCCAACGAAGCTCCTCCGGCGATCATCTCGATCTTCCTGGGCGATCAGCTGACCGACGTCTTTGATCAGATCAAAGAGGGTGGTGCGAACAGCTCGATTCCGAAGGGGACGCTGACCGTCGGCGTCGATACCCTGCCGCCGCTGCCGAAAGACGCTGGCGACCGTAACCGCACCAGCCCGTTCGCCTTTACCGGCAACCGGTTTGAGTTCCGTGCGGTCGGTTCGAGCATGTCGATCGCCGGGCCGTTGGTCGCGATGAACACCATCGTCGCCGAATCGCTCGACTACTGCGCCACTCGCTTGGAAGAAGCGACCGGCGGCGACTCGTCGAAGCTCAATTCGGAACTGCAGAAGTTGCTGACCGAAATCATGACCGAGCACGGCACGATCGTCTTCAACGGCGACGGCTACTCGGACGAATGGCACGCGGAAGCTGAACAGCGCGGTTTGCTGAACCTGAAGACGACCGCCGACGCCCTGCCGTTCCTGCAAGACGAATCGGTCAAAGAGCTGTTTTCCAAGTACAACGTTCTGTCGGAACGTGAACTGGAAAGCCGCTGCGAAATCTACATGGAGCAGTACGTCAACACGATCAAGGTCGAAGCGGCCCTGACGATCGAGATGTCCCGCACGATGATCTTCCCGGCTGCCGTTCGCTACCAGAACGAACTTGCTTCGACCTGTGCGAACCTGAAGATGCTCGGTTACGAGTTCGACACCAAGACGCTCGACAAGGTCACCAGCCTGGTCAAGGCGCTGCAAGACGGCGTCTGCGACTTGGAAGAAAAGCTCGCCGCCGATCCGGATGGCGGCATGGAAGGCGAGATCAAGTTCTTCTGCAGCGACGTTCTGCCGGCGATGCTGGTGGTCCGCGAAGCGGCCGACGAACTGGAAGATTACGTCGCCGACGACCTGTGGCCGTTGCCGACCTACCAGGAAATGCTGTTCATCAAGTAAGCGATTCGCTTGCCTGAGATAAACCAATAGCCGGCCGTGGGGAAACCTGCGGCCGGTTTTTTTGTTGTGCCCAGCGAATCGTTTATAGCTGCGACTGTCGCGCCCATTCGACTACCTGTCGCCAGTCTTCCTCATTCTGAAAGAATCGCCGAGCAAGGCAGTGGGCGTGTCGATGCTGAATGAAGGTCAAACGCGTTTCCGATTCCGTTAGCTTGGTGATGTCATTCCACGGAATGCGTGACCGCTCAATCGGCGTCGATTCATTGAGCGATTCGCCGGTGATTTTCCAGCGTCGCATTACCCCGGCGACGTGTGCGTTGTAGTAGCGGTGGATCGCATGCAGATAGAGCGCCGCCAAGACGCCCAACATTCCCGTGACCAGGAGCAGCAATCCCGCGATGGGAATGTACGGTTGCGGGTTGACCAAGAACAACAACAGCACGCTGAGCAGGAGACCAGCCGTAGCATGGGCCGTGAAGATCGCGATGAAGAGGGCGATTGGCAGCCAGAGGAGATGCCAATAGCAGAGGAGAAGCTCGCCCCAGGTGTTTTCTCCGGAAGCGATGATGATCTCCGGATTGCTCGAGTCTTGGGATGGCGTCGTCTCGGGCAGTGATTCTGGCGATGGCGCCGAAGCGGCGAATTGGACGCCTCGTTGAATTCGGCTCTTGGCTTCGCGATAGGCGGCTTCGCTCTCAAAGAAGTGGGCCGGAACGATGAGCAGTTGGGCGGTTGTCGTCGGAATCAGCAGGACCTTGCGATTGCTGCGCCACCTTGAGATTTGCGACCAGGGATATTGGATTGCCGAATTCTCCGATTCGCAGAGGATCCCAGTCTCACCGATCGTCAACCGTTGGTAAGAGGAGGTTTCTCGAAGTTGCCTACGAACCAGGCGCCAGTGGGGCGAAACGAAGTAGTACAGGATGGCCAGGACGACGCCACAAATTCCGATTTCGGCGTTGGCGATCAGCGCCCGCAACGCTTCGTTGAGATTCCAGCCGTGCATCAACAGGGGCGTTCCCATCGCCAAGACGATTAAGATCGCGGCGAGGTTTTTTCCGTTGAGCATGAAGAGAAGATACGCTGCGAATGCGTCACGAGAGGTAATCGTTCCATCGACGACCAGGGGAGCATCGGCAGGTATCGCTTCGCCCGATTCGCATGGCGATTGGAAAGGATTTGGGTGCGTCGTCATAGCGTCGGTTGATCCTATTGGCAAGAGAGCGATGCCGTCTCCCGCTCGGTTAGTGCAACTTTCGCGCCCACTCAACTACCTGCCGCCAGTCTTCCTCATTCTGGAAGAACCGCCGCGGCAAGGTAAAGCCTTGCGTCTTCTGGTAGACCAGCAGCAGCATGTCGTCGCGGAAGACGACGCGGTTGATTTCGTCCCAGGCAATGTTCAGGGTGAAGGTTTCGGAGACGGCCGACAGCTTTTCGTCGGTGATCGTCCACCGCGTGCGGATGCGGCTGGTGATGTCGCGATAGGTTCGCCGGATGCCGAGATAGTAGCGGATCCAGCGGATCGATGAGAGGGCCGCCCCGATCAACAGCATCACCGAGATATACAGGTTTTGCGGCCGATTGGCGGCCAGTTCGACCACGGCGACGTAGAGCGAAAACCCGAACACTCCGCCGATCACCACGAAGTTAATCAGAAGCGCGCGGCGGACCATCAACCAGCACGTGGCGTAGAACTCGCGCTGCGTCAGGGTTCCGGCGCAGGAGATGGCGCCGGGGATTTCGGCGTCAACATATTGCTCGTCCGAAGTGATCTCTGGCGGCGGCGCCGTTCTGGCGAGCGCCAACTGCTCGATGATCAGCCGCTTTGCGGCGCGAAACGCATCGCGGCTTTCAAAGTAGTGAGCCGGCAGCGAGATGAAGCCAAACGGCCGGGCCACGATCACCAATATCCGCGACCGCGCTTGCAGCCGAGAAAACCGCGTCCAGGGGAGGAGCGACTTCATGCGAGACGATTGAAAGTGAATCCCTTGCTCGTCCAGCACGATCCGCTGCGGCTCCGGCTCTTTCGCCAGTTCCGCATTCTGCGTTCGCCAGTACGTTTTGACGTAGAACAAAACCTCGAGCACGACCGCCAACGGCAGCAAGCAGAAGAGCGGATAGACCACCGTCCCCACGGCCCAGTATCTACCCGACAACGGATTTAACAGCCCGGCGAAAACGACGAGCGAGACGGTCGCAAGAATGGCGGTGATTCGCCAGTTGTAGACGAGCGCACGATAAGTCGCCTTCAAATCGCGCTGCGTAAAGGTTCCTTCGGCCAGGATCGCGTCGCCGGTCGGTGCGACGCCATCATGCTCGACTGTTGGCGACGCGAACGGGTTCTCCCCTGCTCCACTACTCATCACGCGTCGCCTGATTTCAAATGGCCAAACCGATCATATCCTTGCTCCAGCGGATGCAGGTCATGTCGCCCGTGGAAAAAGACGGCGACCCATTCGGCCAGGCGGCGGCCTAAACGGCGGCAGCCGGCGATCTCTTTGTCTTGGCGGGGTTCGCCGGCTTGGATGGCGCCGTAGTGGAGCGTATGTTGCGGGCCGGTCAGGTCGGTTACGCCGAAGACGAGATAGCCGTAGTTGATCAGAATCGTGTTTAGCGTCATGCAAGTCAGCTCTTGTCCGCCGCCCCACGACGCGGCCGAGCTGAACGCGCAGCCGATTCGTCCGTCGCGCTTTCCCCAGTTTTCGATCGGCTGCTCATCCCACCACTTTTTCATCTGCCAACTGACGGTGCCGTAGTTGGTCGGGCTGCCCAGCGCGATCCCTTCGCACCAGTCGAGATCGCCGCTAGTCGCCTCTTCGATCGGCAGTAAGCGGACCGCGGCGCCGGTCACTTCCTTGGCGCCGCTGGCGACCTCGTGCGCCATCTTGGCGGTGTTGCCGCTGTTGCTGTGGTAGAGGACGAGAATCTTGCACATACGCCGGGTCTCCAGAATCGCGAACAAAGTCATGGCTATCTTCGAGCAGCCGACAGCCCTAGTCAACCAATCTGCCTGCGGGTCTGCAGTGTGCGCAGACCGGGGAATCGTCGTTGGGCTGTGCCAGGAGACCGAGCAGTGGCTTGGTCCGCAAAGCGGAACCTGCGCCGAATTCGTTGCCGGGAAAGAGAGCGGTGCGTACGCAAGTGCGCATGCAAAACGCCAAAGTCGATTTTGACTTTGGCGTTTTGCGAATGTCTGTTTGTCGGTCGCTTGGCGGAAGCGAGCCGTCGACCGGCTTAGACCGAGATCTTGCCGATTTTGACTTTGGTGTAGAGCTGGCGATGACCCGTCTTGCGACGCGAGTTCTTGCGGCGACGGAACTTCTGGATGACCAGCTTCGGGCCTTGGACGACGCCGACGACTTCGGCCGTGACCGAGGCGCCGTCGAGGACCGGCTTGCCGAGCTTCACGCCGTCATCGCCCGAGACGCACAGAACCGACCCAAAGGTCAATTCGTCGCCGGCGGTGACGTCAGCACGGTAGTCCAGACGGAGTTCCTGGCCTTCTTCAACTTTGATCTGCTTGCCGTCTTCTTTGATAATCGCGTACATGGCCGGAACCTGAGAACTTGCCAAATCAGTGATTTGTATGGTGATGACGAATTTGGACGACTACCTAGGACGGCCAAACTCGTTTAGGGAAACCTTCAAAGATATGAAAATCGGGGCCGCTTGTCGAGGCCCTCAGTCGCCCACCGCGGCAAATTCTGCACGCGGCGGGGTAAATCGTTATGCCCCCAGGATTTAGGGGGTTCCGCCTAGTGGCGCGATCCGTTGCCGCTGGGGCGGTCGTCAAAGTGGAGACGGCGGCCGTCGGCGTCGACGCATTCGACCTCCAGGTGCTCTGGATAGAACGACTCGCTGCCGTAGATCTGAACCACGATGTTGGTATCTTCCTCGATCCGGGCCAGTTCGCGGCGTTTCTTGTTGTTCAGGTAGGTCGCGACTTCGTCATTGACCCGAATCGTGACGTGCGACGCCCCATCGTGGTGGGCGGCGGCCAGCAACATGCGGACCACTTCGATCGCCATGCTCTCGGCCGATTTGACCACGCCGCGGCCTTTGCAGCAGGGGCAATCCTTGAAGACGCTCCGCTTCAGGCTGGGACGAATCCGCTGGCGGGTCATCTCGATCAGACCAAACGGGCTGGTCTTCAGGATCTTGGTCCGGGCCCGGTCGCGTTTGACCGAGTCGCGCAGAGCCCGCTCGACGTTGCGGCGGTGCTTTTCGCGGCGCATGTCGATGAAGTCGTTGACCACCACGCCGCCCAGGTCTCGCAGTCGCAGTTGGCGGGCGATTTCTTTGGCGGCCATCATGTTCAGTTGGTAGGCGGCTTCTTCGGCGGTGCCGTCATAGCGGAAGTTGCCGCTGTTGACGTCGATCGCCACCAAGGCCTCGCTCTGATCGATCACGATCGAACCGCCGCGGCGGAGCGGAACTTCGCGCTGATTGATCCGGGCGATTTCCTCGTCCAGGCGATACTTGTGGAAGAGCGGGTCTTTGCTCTCGTATTTTTTCAGGCGATTGACGTGCCGCGGCATCACCAACTGCAGGAACTCTTTGGCCCGCTCATAGGCCGATTCGCTGTCGACGTAGATCGAATCGACGTCGGACGAGAAGATGTCGCGAATCGTCCGGATGATCATGTCGCTTTCTTCGTAGATGTCGCACGGCCCGACCGAGTTCTTCAGTCGGCGGACGATCACCTTCCAGAGCCGCAACAGGTAAGCCATGTCGCGCGACAGCTCTTTCTTGTTTCGCTCTTGCCCAGCGGTGCGGACGATAAAGCCGAGCCCCTTGGGCGGGTTCAGCTCGAGCAGGGTCGAACGCAAGCGGCGGCGAACCTGATCGTCTTCGATCTTGCGGGAAACGCCGACGCGGCCCAAAGCGGGCATCAATACCAGGTAGCGGCCCGGGATGCTGATGTAGGTCGACAGGGTCGGGCCTTTGCTGCCGATCCCTTCTTTGATGACTTGGACGAGGACTTCGTCGCCGCGCTTGAAGATTTCTTGGATCGGCGGTTTGACGCGCGGACGCATGCCGGGGCGTTGGCGACGCTGCGGGCGACGTTGGCCGCGACCTCGCGGTTGCGGAGCTTTCGGCGGGGCGTCCCCTTCTTCTCCTTCGGCCTGAGCCTCGTCGTCGGACGAATCATCGCCGTCGTCGCCGCTCTCTTTTTCATCGTCGTCGCTGAAGTCGGCCGCCGAGGCGCCGCCGTAGCTGCCGCCGAAGTCGTCGTCGAGCTGTTCGGCCGGATCGTAGCCGCCCTGGCGGAAGTATTGCGGTTCGACGTCGCTGATGTGAAGGAAGCCGTTCTTGCCGACGCCGAAGTCGACGAAGGCGGCCTGAATGCTCGGTTCGAGGTTGACCACGACTCCTTTGTAGATGTTGCCGACGTAGTTGTCTTGGCTGGTCCGCTCGAGATAGAACTCTTCGAGGATTCCGTCCTCGACGATCGCAATCCGGCATTCTTCCGGTTGCGATACGTTGATCAGCATTTCCTTCTTCATTCTGGTCTTTCGTGTGTTGCGTTTCACGACCGACCTTCTGCGCAGAAAAAGAGAGCCGATTAGAATCGGCCTGCAGCCGCTGTAGGGAGCGGCGCGGTTGGAGTAGCGACGGAAGCGGCAGCAAAACGTCGCGCGGCAGTCGGCAGCCAGCATGAAGGGGCGGCTGCGACGGTCGCACTGCGACGTCGATTCAGCGGGGTTGTCTGTCGTTCGGCTACTGCAAAGCGGCGTCAAAAGGCCTCTTGGGGCGCGACGACGGCGGCGTTTCATCTACAGAAATCGCCCGATCGGGTCGCGAGGATCTCAGAGTCGGCTGTTTGGCGTCATGATCGATGGGCGTCGTTTTCAGGGACTGGCCCAGATTCGCGAAAAAGGTCGCGTCGGTCTGCCTGGCGGTGCATTGTCTCCCGCTACGTCGTTACTCTCTATCTGCGTCCAGTGGTCGTGAAACTAAGTGTTATGTGTTCGGTTATCGCGGAATAAGGGTCCGCATTACATCAATAATTCGGGTACGGCCCTGCGGACTTCCTCACGCAGGTAGCGTTTGATTTCTCGGGCGTTTTCCATTTCCCGGACGCGGCGGGCGACTTCCTCGCATTGGGCGAGAGAAACGCTTCGGCACACCTTCTTGATCTCGGGAATGGCGCTCGGCGTGATACTTAAACTACGCAAACCGAGCCCAATCAGCAACATGGCATAGATTGGATTTCCCCCCATTTGGCCGCAAAGGGTCGTCTTGATGTCGGCTTCTTTCGCCAGACGGACCGTCATTTCGATCAAACGGAGGACTGCTGGGTCGCAGTTGTTGTATAACGCCGCTACTTCTTTGTTGCTACGATCGACCGCCAGGGTGTACTGGACCAGGTCGTTCGTGCCAATGCTGATAAAATCGACCTCCTTGGCGAAATGATCGAGCATGATCACCGAAGATGGGACTTCGACCATCATGCCGATTTTCAGGTTTCGGTCGTACGGAATCCCCTCTTCGTCCAGGTCTTCCATAATATCGGTCAGCAGCATTTTCGCCTGCCGCAATTCGTGCAGGGTGCTGACCAGGGGGAACATCACATGGATTTCCCCTAGCATGCTCGCTCGCAAGATCGCTCGTAACTGCGTACGGAATAACGAGATATTGCGAAGCGACAGCCGGATGCTGCGAAGTCCCAGGAAGGGGTTCGACTCGGCGACGCGGCTCTCGCCGACGCCGCGGGCAATCTTGTCGGCGCCCAAGTCGAGCGTGCGGATCACGATCGGGGAGCCCCCCATGTCTTGAACTACCTTGGCGTAAACCTGGTAGTGATCCTCCTCGGTTGGCTCCTGGTCTTGCCCCAGGTAGAGGAATTCGGTCCGGTAGAGCCCGATCCCTTCGGCGCCGCGTTGCTGGCAGGCGTCGACCTCGTGAGGGAATTCAATGTTGGCGTAGAGGTTGATGTGCTCGCCGCTGAGCAGTTCGGCCGGCAAATCGCGGAGCAAATCGAGCCGGGCCGCCAGCGAGCGGTGTTCTTCGACCTCTTGCTCGTAACGCGCGATCGTCTCGTCGTCGGGGTTGAAGATCACCCGGCCTTGGTCGCCGTCGATGATCACCAGGTCGCCCCCGGAGATGTCGTTCAAAAAGTCGCCAACTCCGACCACGGCCGGAATTTCGAGCGCTTCGGCCACGATCGCCGTATGTCCACCGGGGCCGCCGACTTCGGTCACAAAACCGAGCACCATCTCACGGTTGAGATTGGCGGTTTCGCTGGGGGTCAGGTTGTTGGCCAGCACGACGGCCGGCGATTTGATCTCTTCGAGCGCTTCGCGGCGATTGCCAATTAGCTGGGTCATCAGGCGGCGTTCGATGTCATGAACGTCGTTGGCCCGTTCGCGAAGGTAAGCGTTGGGGAGCTGTTCGAAGAACTTGCTGTACTTGCCCAGCGCCCGTGTGACCGCGTATTCGGCCGAGTAATGCCGCTGTTTGACCAGATGGTCGATCTCAGTGCGGAGCTTGGCGTCCTGCAACATCTGCAGGTGGGCCGAGAAAATGGCGCCATATTGCTGGCCGATCTCGCCGGCGATCTCGACGCGGCTTTGCTCAATCTGAGCGCCGACGGCGGCAAAGGCGGCTTCCAGGCGGCTCATCTCGGCGTCGACGGCGCCGCGAGCGATGAATCGGCGAGGAATGCGATACCCTTTGTCGTCAATGACGACGGCCTCGCCGATGGCGACTCCTTGCGAAACGGCGATACCTTGAAGGATACGCATGGGACCGAGCGGGTTCAGTCAGGTTGAGTGTCAGGCTGTTCGTCCTCTTCGACGAACGAATCGACCAGCGCTGCCAAGGCGTCGACCGCAGCCTCTGCGTCGGGGCCGCTTGCGATAATGGTCAGTTGCACCCCTTGTTCGGCGACCAGAGTCAGCAGGTCAAGGATGCTTTTCCCGCTAACACGCAGCGTGTCGCGTTCAATTTCAATCTCCGATTGAAACTGATTCGCTAATTTGACGAATGCATCCGCGGGACGCGCATGGAGTCCCTGCCGATTCTTGATTTCAACTCGTCGAGTCGCTTGCTGGTGGGTCATTTCGCCAACAGAAAATTATAGCGGGAACCGGCGGCGGCCCAGTCGATCATCATCGCTTGCATACCGCTGGCAAGGGCTTTCGCTTGCCGCGGCGTCTTCGCTGAGAAGACGCCCGGCGTCGAGCTTACGAGCCGAATTGGTTGTTATCCGCTTCTTCCAGCAGTTGTTGGATGTCCGGGATCGTCTTCGACTGCTTCAGGAATTTGCAGAACATGTCGTCCCGCAGCTGGCGCGAGATGTTTTCGAGCGCCCGCAGGTGATCGCCAGGGCGATCCGGCGGCGATACCAGCAGGAAGAAGAGATGAACTTTCTCTCCGTCCAGGCTGCTGAACTCGACCCCTTCGGAGCTTACGCCGACGGTGCCGACCAGCGTTTCGACGCTCGGGTGCTTGGTATGCGGAACGGCGATGCCGCGGCCGATGCCCGTGCTGCCCAGCTCTTCCCGCTTCATGATCGCTTTAATGATGCCGTCGACGTTCTCGGCTTGGATGGCGCCAGCGGCGACCAGGCTCTCCGCGAGTTCGCGGATGACCCCTTCTTTGTCTTGGGCGGCGATCTCGGGTTTGATCCCATTTACGCAAATGAAGTCAGCAAACTTCACGTTTCGTTCCTTTCCTCGGATCGGCTTGGCGACTGCAATTCGAGCGGCAGTCGGGCTCCGACGGTGCGTGTATTTAGGCTTCGGAATCGGGGCTGCTAGCGGCGGCTTGGTCTTTCAGACCGGGGCCGCGGTGATCTTTCAGCCGTTCTTTGTGTTTGCGGAGTTGCTGTTCCATCTTGTGGATTGCGTTATCCAGTGCGCCGAGAAGGCTCGAGCAGCTGTCATGAGCGACGAAATCGGCCGTTCGTTCGGCCGTCACGCGCAATTCCACGCCCGGCTTGTCGCTGTGCTCCAGGTCGACCGTAACGTCGACCGAAGTGATGCGTTCAAACAAGCGGGTCAGCTTCATTACCTTTTCGGAAATCGTCTCTTGCGAGTCGGTGCTCAAATGGCCATGTCGCGTGGAGATGTTGACTTGCACGACGAAAACTCCTTCGAAACGGGTTCCTGAGAGCCCTGGTTCCATGGAATCAGGGCTCTCTATTGGAGAGGCTTCAGTTAGATGGAAACGGGATATTCTATCGACAATTATGCGTCGTGACAAAGCCCATTCAACCGGGCTAGGCGTAGGAAACAGGGAAGCGAGGTAAGTTCCGCGGCGGCGATCTGGACCGCAAGTGGCCCCAAACAGTCCTAGGGGAGGGTTCGGCTTCTAGATGTCGGATTTGCGCTTTGCGGGCTGCCGTAGTCGATTTTCCTCAATTATTTAGGCATTCTTTCGACCGTTCGCCCAGCTAGCTGCCCGGCGCTCATCCGTCCCCACCATCGCGAGATCGGTCCTTCCCGTTCCGCCTCGGTCATGTCTGGCCGGTACAACAGCGTGTATCCGGTCATTCGCTGCAGTCGCTCGAAAGCGAACAATCGCATCGCCGCTTCGTGGTGGCCGAGGTTCACGATCAACTCGCTCGCCTCTTGCTGATTGAGCGTATCCCACCAGTAGGAGTCGAGCATATTGACCAACGCGTCGCCGAATTGAGGATTCAGGTCGTGTAGCGCGGCGACGATTTGCGGCTTTTCTTTCGGTTCGGCCCGCGACCAAAGCTCGGCCAGATCGCGATAGTGGGCCGACCAAAACTGGCTAAGCGTCGGATCGTGGAACGATTGGACGAGCGGGCCAACCTGACCCGCTTCGGCCGATAGCCGCATCGCTTCGCTGCGAACCCCCGGCGAGGCGTTGGACTCGGCGATTCGCTGTAGCGCTTTCAGTGGATCGACCCCTTGCTGGGCCGCTTCATCCAGTTTGAGCCGAACGAAATCGGCTGCCGGAGATGGATACAGGACGCTCCAGGAAGGCGCCAGTTGGCGATGCTTCAGGACTGGCGGCCGTTCGTCGGTGTACATGATCAATTCGTCCTGCGGCAGCATCGAAAGGGTAACGTCGGCGACCGTAACGTCGCACTGCCCGGCGCAGAAGATTTTCAGCCAGCCTTGCGACTGCGGCGGCATGTCGGACGACATAAAGCGGTCAATCTCGACGTTGACTTCGCCCCCTTCGGCAATGTTCTGGATGGTGACTTGCGGGCCTCCGACCACTTCCAGCGTGACCGGCTTCTCCGATGCCGGAAGGGAGAGTTGTCCATGGTTGACCATCACCCGGCCATCCGGCGTCTGCAGCAGGTCGGCAGGACCGACGACGATCATCGCGACGGCGTTTTCGTCGCTCGTGGCGAAGTAGCCGCCGGGGGCGACGATCAGGCGTTGTAGCGGTTTCAACGTAGCGCCGCGCGGCGGGGCGGCATAGGTATTGGTTTGAATGTCATGGATCAGGAAAACGCCGCGGCGGCCCGGTTCGAGCTGATCGGGGATAATGGTTTCCGGATTTTGGGGCGCTGCGGGCATCGCGCCAGGCGCGCCGCCGGGCGCGGATGGAAATGGCTGGTCGGCTGCCGGTGATCGGGTTGTGCCAGGATCAGGCATCGCTGGCGGTGTGGCGGCAGTCGGAGTATTGGGGGGCGTGGTTGGTTGCTGTCCGCTGAGCGGAGTTTGCGGCATCGGCTCGTTCTCGGCCGAAATGTCGTCAAGCGAGTTGATATTGTCGCGCGAGATGTCGCCGCGGTCCGGCTGGGTCGGGGTTGCGTTCTCGCTTGGCGGTTGTTCGCCGTTCGCTGCTCCGGCGGCCGGGGTTTCTCCGGTCGTGGCGCCGGCGACTTGCTCGGCTTTGCCGGTCAGCCACGCTGGCGGAGCGATCCAACCGCTGGCCGCAATCAACCAGCCGGCCGTCAGTGCGAGCACCACGACGGCGGCGAAGCTGAGCCATTTCGGGATGCCGCCGCTGCTGGCCGTCGCCAGTTCTTCTTCGTCCTCGTCTTCCGGCTCTTCGACGTCATTCTCTTCTTCATACTGAATCACCATCGCAACCGGCAGTTCCGCCGTCGCCAGGTGTTGTTCGTCCTCTTCCTCGTTATCGGCCGGTAGGTCGTCGGTCGTATTCCAACGCTGGTCGTCCGGAGTCAGAACCTGATTGAGGTCGGTCGACGAGTCCGTTTGCAACAGCGCCGAGTTCCCCAGCAGCCCATACGCCCGTTTCCGCATCGAGGAGGAGACGTGGGCCGGCGTACCCAGCACCATCGTCAAAATTTGATGGGCCGAGGCGACTTCGGCCAAGTGACGATCCGACTCGAAGCAGAGCATTTCGAGCTGGGCGACCTGTTGCGGATCGAGCTTGTGATCCAGGTACTCGGCCACGCTGTTGGCGTCGCGGCCGATCCCGTCCCCTTCGACCGCCAGGGCTGACAGCTCTTTGCGCATAACCCGGGTGCGGATGTGGGTGATCAGCTTTTGGGCGAACTCGCTTTCGGCGACCTTTTTGTCCATCTCCGTGGCGTCTTCTTCGCTAAGAATGCCGTGCATGTAGGCCAGCAGGACACGTAAGGTAAGTCGCATCGCCATTGTTTGATCTTTCAAGCCGTCAGAGGGGAAAAACTCGCTTGCCGTCAGTAATAGTGCGGTGGGAGAGTCGGTTTCGTACGTCCCCAGAGAAAAAAGCGGGAAAAAGTTGACGAACCGCCGGCGTGTCCTATCCTCCGACTTGCGGGCGGGTGGGACACTTCCACTCTAATTGCTGTGCAGGTTGTGCAAAGTTTGCGGCTTGGCGGATCGGACTGGGGATCGGGATTTGCCGTCTGTTCCAGCTAGCACGTTGCGGCGTCCAGTTTTTTTTCGGCCCCAGGCAAAAACGACGATGAACTGCTGCTAGCGACGTCGATGCTTGCTTATGGCGGAGGTCGCATGGAGCGACGTGTCGCATAGTGGCTGACGGAGTTGCCTTGCCCTCGTCAGCTTGTTCGGAACGGATGTCCGACTCCACCTGACATACGGCCAACGGAATACATGACTGCAATATGGAGGCGGCGTGTGGGCCAAAAAATTGAAGGAGTTCCGGAGATGTTGGTTTCTCGATTTCCAGCCGCGCTGGCGCTGACGCTTTCGGCGTCCGGTTTGTTTGCGGCGCCCGTCAATCTCGATCAGCCCAGTTCGCTGGATCGCCCGAGCTATTTCGCCCCCGAGAAAAGCCCGGCCCAACTGTGGCGACAAGACAATCACCCCGTCTCGTTGACCGAAGACGCCCCGGCCCCCAAGGTCCCGCCGGCGGACAAGATGTACGCCGAGTCGCTGGAGCCCGGCTTGCTCGCTCCTTCGGCCGAGATGTACGGCGCCGGCGATTGCTCGACCGGCAGCTGCTATGACGAGTGCTTCCAAGATTGCTTCTGCCCGACCTGGTTCGCCTACGCCGGCGCCCTGGCGATGACGAAAGATCGCGGCAACGAAGTCTGGCTATCGAATGACGGCGGCGACTTCAGCGCTCGCGTGATGGGTTCGGAAGCGGCGGCGATGGGTTGGAACGCCGGATACGAACTTCGCTTCGGTCGTACGTTCGCATGCAGCAACTGGGCGTGGGAAGTCGACTACTGGGCCGTTCGCGGTACCAATGAGCACACCGTCACCAACGCCGGTTTGGTTGGCGCCCTCGACACCCCGCTGGACACCAACTTTCAGGGTTTGAGCTACAACGGCAGCAACGTCGACGCTTACTACAACAACGCCCAGGCTCACCGTCTGCAGCGTAGCTACGACTTCTACAACATCGAATTGAATGTGTTTCAGGATCCGACGTTGTATACCAACCGCTGCGGCGGCGGCTGCTTCCAGTTCGGCGCCTTGGCCGGTCTGCGTTACTTCAAGTTCCGCGAAGCCTTCTCGTTCTCGACTGACCCGAGCGACTATAACTTCACCGGAACCGATGACGAGCTGCATTACAACATCGACGTCGACAACAACCTGATCGGCGCCCAGCTCGGCATGATCATGAACTACAACTGGAACTGCTGGAACTTCTACGCCAAGACGAAGTTTGGCGCCTACGGCAATGCGATTTCGCAGAACTCGGTCATGTACGGTAACCTCGGAACCGCCTACATCGACAACGCGATGAGCCCCAACAACGGTCGGGCGTACAACGTCTCCGGCAGCAAGGGTCGCGTCAGCTTCCTGGGCGAGTTGGACCTGGGCGCCGAGTATCAGGTAACCAAGCGATTCTCGATGAACATCGGCTACCGCGTGGTCGGCGTCTCGGGCGTCGCCCTGGCCACCGAGCAGATTCCGCAAAACTTCGAGGACCTGGGGATCGTCGCCAGCACGCCCTCCAACGGCGACGTCATCCTGCACGGCGGTTACCTCGGCGGACAATTCGTCTGGTAAGCCAGCCAACGTCGAAGCATGTCATCCTTCAAAAAGCCGTCTCGCAGCAGCGAGGCGGCTTTTTCCTTTTCTTGCCCTGGCAAGAACGAAAAAAGCTCCCTTGCCGGCGGCAAGGGAGCTTTCTGTTTTTCGGCGGGCGTGAGTCGCAGTTACTGCGCCGCGGCCATCCCGGCGGTCAGCGCCGGCAGGCTTGAGTCGAGGTAGTACGCCTTGGGCGAAGTCGTGTCGATCACCGCCTTCATCAGCGACTGCGTCGGGCTGGCGGCGGTTGCCGAGCCGAGGCTGAAGAGCGACGTCGGCTTGGTGTAGGAGACGACGCGGGTTTTCTTGACGTCCAGGTCGGCCAGTTCAGCGGCCCGGCCGATCGCCGCTTCGACAAACCCGATCTTGTCGACTAGGCCGAGATCAACCGCCTGATCGGCCATGTAAATCTCGCCGGTCGCCAGTTCGTTCAGCTTCTCCGGATCTTCGACGTAGGCGGGACGCCCCGTTTTGACCACGTCCTTAAAGCGGGTGAACATGTCGTTGACCAGGCCTTGCACCAGGTCGCGCTGGTCCGGCGTCATCGTACGGGTCATGCTGAGCATCTGCTTCCGCTCGTGGCTGGCGATCGAGTCATCTTTGATGTGATACTCTTCGAGCAAGCCGGTGATGTCGTAGTGCGGAATGATCACGCCGATCGAGCCGGTGATCGTCGTCGGCTCGGCGTAGATGACGTCTTTTTCGTCACCAACCGCCATCGCCACGTAGTAACCGCCGCTGGTGGCGGACGAGCCCATGCTGACGACCAGCGGGATCTCGCGTTCTTCCCGCAATTCGTTCAGGTGGTGATAAATGTAGTCCGAGGCGCTGACCGAGCCGCCGGGAGAGTCGACCCGCAGGACGACGGCTTTGACGTCCTTATCCTTTTGGGCCAATTCGATCTGATTGCGGATGTACCCTTCCCCTTGCATGATCAGGCCTTCGACCCGGATCAGGGCGATCTTGTCCGAGGCGAGCTTGTCGCCCGAATAGAACTTTTCGGTGACGCCATCTTCTTCGTTGAAGTACTGCGCGGTGGCGGCCAACTGTACGAGGATGATTAGGCCAGCGAAAATCAGACCCATCCAGCCGAGAAAGGCGATGATGCGAATAGCCCAGCCGCCCCCTTGCTTAATGACGATTGGTTGCGGGGCGGGAGGAGTTTGTCCGTTGTCCATCGAATTACCTTTTATGTGAGATCAGGCGGGACGGCTGCTGCCGCCCGCATCGCTTTGGATCCATGCAGTGAACGCATGAAGAATAAGCCGCGGGTTACGCGTACGAGGGAAAGTGGTCGCCGTCCCGCCCCATTAGGCTCCCCATGGACGACGACTACGCCATATTTTAGGATTTTGACGGCTGGAAGCAATTCGCCGGAGCGCGACCATTCTCGCGCTAATTGTGCTAGCGACGCTGGAAAAACGTTGCTGTTGTCCTCGGTCGCGGTGCTCGGTAAGCTTCTCGCTTCCCCGCTGGGTCCTGGCGGCGATATGGGCATATTAGGCGTTATTGGCGACGTTCTGTGGGCGTCGCGGATGTTTTCGACCGGAAGGAGCTTCTCGTGTTCGTCTCCGCTTCAAGCGAGTGTTTTCCAGATCTTCCCATGCGTGAGTGCATGGAAAAGCTTGTCGATCTCGAATTCAGCAACGTCGACCTGACGATCAGTGAGACGAGCAAGCACCTGAAGCCGAGCCTGGTCGCGAATGATCCGGAAGCGGCGCTCGAAGTTTGCCGCGACACCCAGCGGCTGAATATCTCGAACTTTCGCATCCTGATCGACGCCAAAAAGGAAGAGCACTATCGCCAGTTCGAGGCGATCTGCAAGCTCGCCAAAGCGGTCAAGGTTTCGTCGCTGACCGTCCCGTCGGGCGAATTCGGTACCCCGTTCAATGAAGAGGTCGAGCATCTCCGCGAATTGGTCGCCATCGCAGCGGTCGAAGGAATCGTCGTCAGCATGCACACCCACGTCGGCTGCTTGTCGCAAGACGCCGATACGATCAAGGTGCTGTGTGACAACGTGAAGGGGCTCGGCGTGACGCTCGACCCCAGCCACTTCACCTGCCGCGAAGATAGCCCGGCCAACTACGAAAAGATCCTCGGATACGTCCGCCACGTCTACTTGCGCGACTCGACCAAGAACCAAATGCAGGTTCGCGTCGGCCAAGGCGAAATCGAATTCGGCAAAGTGATCTCGCAGCTCGAATCGGTCAACTACAACCGCGCCCTCACCATCCACATGCCCCCGCTGCCGGAAGTCGACCAAATGGCCGAGATGCGGAAAATGCGGTTGTTGATGGAAAGCTTGCTGTAAATTCTGCGACCGACAAAAATGGCGCCAGCGATTGCTCGATTCTACGCCAGGATTTCTTGGATCACGTGCCCATGTACATCGGTCAACCGGCGATCGAGCCCGTTGTGGTACATCGTTAGCTTCTCGTGATCAATGCCGAGCAGATGCAGCACCGTGGCGTAGAAGTCCCAGACGGTGGTGGGATCGACTTCGGCGCGGCGACCGAACTCGTCGGTCGCGCCGTAGCTGACGCCTCCTTTGACCCCGGCGCCCATCATCCAGCAGGTGAAGCCGTCTGGATTGTGATCCCGTCCGGTCGTGCCGTGCTGGTGCGTCGGCATCCGGCCGAACTCGGTCGTCCAAAGGACCAGCGTATCTTCGAGCAGGCCCGACTGTTTCAAGTCGGTCAGCAGCGCCGCGGTTGGCTGATCGAGAATCGGACAATGCCGCTCGTAATCAGGCTTCAGCGTTTTGTGAGCGTCCCAGTTCAACAGGCCATCAACGCCGGAGGCGCGTGACGCACAATACAAATTGACGTAGCGAACGCCTCGTTCCAGCAATCGTCGCGACAACAAGCAATTGCGGGCATAGGCCGCTTTGAGCGGATTCTTGTCGGTTGTGCCGTAACGCTGGTGCGTTGCGGCGGTTTCGCTCGCCAGGTTGGATACCTCAGGCGCCGACAATTGCATCCGAGCCGCTAGTTCGTACGCGGCGACGCGAGCCTGCAGGTCGGTCTCGGCGGCGTGCTGCTCGGCGAACTCGCGATTCAACTTCGCGACCAACGCTCGCGAGGCGGCGTCTTCCGCGGCCGCGATCCGGTCGGGCCGGGCCAGGTTGCGGATCGGCTGTTGATCGCTCATGACGATTGCCTGATGCCGAGCCGGCAAAAAGCCGTTCGACCAGTTCGCCTTGCCGTTGGGCGGTTCGCCCCGGACATCGGGAATCGCCACGTAGGTCGGCAGGTTCTGGTTCGCACTTCCCAGGGCGTGGCTGAGCCAGGCGCCAGCGCTTGGGAATCCTTCGCTGGTGTGTCCGGTGTTCATGAAGACGCAGCCAGGGCCGTGCGTGTTGGTTTTGCTGTGCATCGAATGGATGAAGGCGATGTCGTCGGCGTGCTGCGCCAGATGCGGCAACATCGTCGTGATCGGCTTGCCGCACTCGCCACTCTCTTGAAAGGCCCACGGGCTCGGCATCAGGTTGCCATTTTTCCCTTGGAACGAGAGAAAGTCTTCTTCGCCGGGGAGCGGTTTGCCGGCCATCTTTTCTAGCGATGGTTTGTAGTCCCACAGGTCCATGTGCGACGCAGCGCCAGGACAGAATATCTGCAGCACCCGCTTCGCCTTTGGGGCGAAGTGCGGCGTCTGCGGCTTCGTTTCGCTGGCCTGCGAGGTGCGCGACAGCAAGTCGATCATCCCGACTCCGGAGAGCCCGGTCACGATATTCCCCAGGAAACCGCGTCGCGAAAGTTCGGCGTAGGCGCTCATCGTTCTTCTCTAGGCGTGGGAGGTGACTAGTGGAGGTAGATCAGTTCGCTAGTGTTCAGCAACACGCGGCACAGCGCGGGCAGGCCATGTTCGGCGGAGAGCGCCACGCAGGCTTTGGTTTCCGCTTCGGTCGGCTGGCGGCCATAACAAAGGGCGTAGGCCCGTTCGACTTGTGCCTGTGGATCGTCGCCCGCTTCTTTCTGCAGGCGTTCGGCCAGAAACTGCGCCATGTCGAGGGTGAAGTCGTGATTGAGCATCGTCAGCGCCTGCAGCGGCGTCGTCGTCTCATCCCGGCGAGGCGCCGAGAAGGCGCAGTCAGGACTATCGAACTCGGTCATCAGGTCGGTGCGGGCCGCTCGGGCGTTGTGATGATAGACGGCGCGGCGATAGGTCGACGCGTCATGTTCGTCGAGCGGCACGTAGGTCGCCACGTTGTCTTGCAAGTACTGGTAGAGCCGAAAGCCCGGTCCGCCCATTTTCAGGTTCATCTGACCGGAGATCTGCAGCACGACGTCGCGGACTTCTTCGGCCGACAATCGCCGCGGCGGATAACGCCACAATAGTCGGGCATCACCGTCGACCTTGGCGGCAGCGGCGCGATGCTTGCTCGATTGCTGATAGGCCTGGCTGAGCATGATCTGCCGATGCAGCGGTTTCAGCTTCCATCCATTGTCGGCCAACTGTTGGGCGAGCCAATCGAGCAGCTCTGGATGCGACGGCTCGCTACCCATGTAGCCAAAGTCATTGGGGGTGGCGACGATGCCGGTTCCAAAATGGTGTTGCCAGATGCGGTTGGCCAAGACTCGCTGCGGCAGCGGATTCTGCGAATCGACGATCCAATCGGCCAGCTTCAGCCGTCGCTCGGACTCGGCGGCTTCGGCCGGAAGTTCGTATGATGGCGCCGTTTCTGAGAGGCCGGAGAGACTGCCTGGCGTGACCGTCTCTCCTTTTCGCTCGGGGCTGCCTCCTAGGAACAAATGAAACGGTCCATTGGCGGCGATGCGTGAGCCAACCCACCAGACCGGCAGCGGCGGAACCTGGCTGATCGCCTTGTTAACTTCGGCCAACTGCTTGCCAAGTTCCGCCCTTTGGGCGTGGTCGTCGTCGGTTAGTTCGGCGGCCAGTAGACGTTTGCGGCGATGGGCCTCGTTGACAGGTTGGCGATCATGCGAGTTGGCGACTTCGGTCCAGGCGTCGCCATCGGTCGAGACGAGAATGCGGTACTCGCTGACGAAGTTGGCGACTCCATGATCGGCCGCAGCGCCAGGGCGATCACTGGAGAACAGGATCCGATCGATCGATTGCGGCTCGGACAGGGTGATCGTCAATTCGGGACCAGAGGCGAGCCAGCGGGCGCCAAACTTGCCATCGATGGTGAGCGTCGGGCTATAGGCGCCGTCAAAGTCGCCGGCTTGACGCGACTTGCCGTCGGCGGTGGCGCCAGTCGAGGAGAGCGCGACGTTCTGAGACTTTTCCTCGGCAGTCCAGATTTCAAACTCATCGATTCGATAGCCGCTGTTAGCGTTTGGGTTTTTCTCCTGACCTTCGACGACCAGGCGTACCATTTTGGCGGTGATCGGCGGAAAGCGTTCTTCGGTCGACTGACGCGAGATCGCAGGTCGCGACCAAAGCTGCTGGTAGTGCTCTGTCTTCGCTTCGCCGCGGGCAATGGAGAAATTCTCGATGTCATCGCGCTGGCGGGTTAACTCGGCTTGTTGCGTTTGCAGGTCTTTCAGCCGTGCGGCTCGCTCGTTCCGCTCGGACTCGGTGGCGACGGCCCGCTCGCCATGTTTGACGCCGGCGAAGGTCGCATACAGTCCGTAATAATCTTTTTGCGAGATCGCATCAAACTTGTGATCGTGACAGCGGGCGCAGCCGACGGTCAGGCCGAGAAACGCTTCGCTGGAAGCGCGAATCATCTCGTCGATCGTGTTCGCCCGGATTTGAGCGGCCTGCACCGGATCTTGATTGCCGACGTCGTCGTACGGACCGGCGACCAGAAACGCCGCGCCAATCTCAACGTTGGGCGTGTTGGGCGCGATCACGTCGCCAGCGAGGTGTTCGCGAATGAATTGATCGAACGGCTTATCTTCGTTGATCGAGCGAATGACGTAATCGCGAAAGGGCCACAAGTTGGTGATGATCTGGTTCCGCTCGAAGCCGCGACTCTCGCCAAAGCGAATCACGTCGAGCCAATGTCGACCCCAACGTTCGCCATAGCGGGGCGAAGCGAGCAGACGGTCGATCAGCTGTGGATAGGCGTCGGGCGAATCATCAGCGACAAACGCGTCGACTTCCGCTGGCGTCGGAGGTAGGCCGGTTAGATCGAAGGTTGCCCGGCGAATCAGCGTGCGGCGATCAGCGTGGGAGTTCGGTTTTAGGTTCGCGGCGGCCAGCTTCGCCCAGACGAAACGATCGATCGGGTTTTTCCGCCAGGCGTCGGGCGCGTCGGCGACTTCCGGCGGATCGACCTGAGCGATCGGTTGCAGCGACCACCACGACTTGTCCGCCTTGGAGGCTTCGCGAATCACGAGCCCTTCCGGCCACGCGGCGCCTTGCTCGACCCAGCGTTTCAGTAAAGCGACTTCGGCTTCGGTGAGCGGTTCGCCATCTTTAGGCATTGCCGCGGGCTTCTCGTCATGGCCAACGATGACTTCCAACAGATAGCTGCCATCGACGTCGCCGGGAAGGACGAAGCCGCTGTCGAGCATATCGTCGGGCGTGGCCAGCGAGAGTTCTCCCTTTTTGATGTTGGGAGAGTGGCACGAGACGCAGCGCTGCGAGAGGAGGGGGGCGATCTGCTGCTGAAAGTCGACAGGCGATTCGTTTTTAGCAGCAGTGAGGAGGGAGGGAAGGAGGGGCAGGGCAATCAGCGTCGTGAAGAAAATAGGTGGGAGTTTCACGGACGATTCGCTCCTCAGGAGGAAACGGTGGGATTGGTTAGGAAGGACTCGCGGCGATCAGCGGCAATCTGTTTGGGATCGAACAAGTCGGCGTTAATGACCTCGATCGATTTCTCGATGTGGTAGGCCATCGCCTTGGCGGCGCGATCGGGATCGTTCGCTTGGATGGCGCGGACGATCTCCAGGTGTTCGGCGTTCTCGTTCATTTCGGCATAGTTGTCGCGCGTCGAGCGATGCATATGGCGGGCATCGCGCAGCGTGCGGATCAGCACCTTATAGCGGCCAAGCTCATACGCCAGGCGTTCGCTGCCGCAGCGATCGGCGATCAATTCGTGCAACTGCGTATCTTGCTCGCGCGTTTTTTGCGACCAGCGCTTGTTGCGTTTGGCCGAGTCGAGTTCGGCGAACTGCGATTCGAGCAGTTCCAACTCGAACGGCGCAATCCGCCCGCAGACGCTGCGCGCCGCTTCGCATTCCAGGATACGGCGAACCTGGCAGATCTCTTCGACCTGGCGCGGACCAAACGGACGGAGCACGGCGCCGCGATTCGGCTGTAGCTCGACGACGCCGATGCCGGCCAATTCGACCAGCGCTTCACGAACCGGAGTGACGCTGACTTCAAACTGCTCGGCCAGATGTTCCAAACGAAGACGCTGTCCGGGGGCGAACTTCCCCTCAAACAGCACAAGCAGAATATCACCCACCAGTTTCTGTCGACGGGCGCCATGCTGAACTTCGTTTGCGCTTGCCACGGTAGTTCTCTTACTTTCAAAGGTGCAGTTGCATCGAAGGATCGATGACAACCAAGCGAGATTTTATATAATCGAAGGCCGCAGATCAATCTTTTTCTGAAAAATCAACGATTCGCCCTTTTCATTTAGGGGCGAATCATCGGCCGGTGAATAGCGAACAGATAAGAATTGCATACAAAAAAGAGACGCGACCTGATAGGGTCCGTCTCTTTTTTATCTTACGCGATCGAGCTGAAAGCGGTTTCTACTAGTCGACGACCGGCGGAATGGGGGGCTGCTCGACCGTCGCTACCTGTAGTTCGGCCGCTAGCTGTAGCTCAACGGCGGCGATGATCATCTCGCTCGGCTCTTCGCGGGCAGCGGGGCATCCGCCACTGCTGGGGCAGCAGCTTGGCTCAGGGTAGGCAGTCGCCAGGCAACATGATCCACGCTGCAGCGAGGAGCAACTGTGCGGCTCTTCTTCGGGCAGTATGAGGGAAAGGGCTGTGGCGACCTCCGGTACATACTGCGCGGCGAACAGAGTGCCGCAGCTTAACGCCAGAAAGGAGTAGAGGGCAATCTTGCCCACGGTGGCAATCAGGTTGCGACGCGGCGGGGTGGGCGAGCTCTCGATCGGTTCCGCACTGTTCGGCGTTTCTGACATTGGCTTTGGCTCCCGGAATCCAAACGTGGAAAGAATAGACGACCCTGTAAGTTATCAGCGCAATCGATCGGAGAAGAAAGTGAAATAGCCCACGCAGGCGGTGGAATTCCCGAACATTTATCACCCCTTTCGGCGCGAATGATCTGCTGATCTCGATAAGCGCGTCGGGGGGGCTATTTAGGCAGGTTCGAGACTTCGATCGAGCGACCGTTGCTCGCCTCGAAGCGATGTTCTTTCGGCCAGAAGTGAATCGTCCCCGCCGCGGCCGTTTGCCGCGGGACGCCGAGTTGCTGCTGATACGACAGCTGAGCGACCGAGCGACCGCTGCCATGCAGCACGATCATCTGTTTCTCGTTGGAATAGGTGAACCGCTCGCCGGTCGCCGAGTAGAGTCGCCCGCGAATGTTGGCGTTGCCGCTGGCGATCAATTCAACCGCCTGCGAAGGACCGCTGGGCGAGGGAAGCTGCGCGATCGTCAGCTCTTCGCAGGCGAGCTCAACATCGTTTTCTCGCAGGCCTTGCAGCGAGTTGGGAGCGATCGAGTCGCCCCAGTTGGCGACCGGTCCGTAAATCGCCGGATGCACATCGCGGAACGAGATCTGGCGGCGATGGATGTTGCCCATCACGCCTTGGCGGAAGTTGACTTCGACGAACGTCAACTGACCGCTGGCCGGAGCAGGGGAGGGCCCCTTTTGCATGGCGGCGTCAAAACCTTGAAAGCCGATCCGCGTACTCCGGGCGGCGCCGGCCCCGCTGACGACGATATCGCCGTTGATCTGATCGATGCTCAGGTTGTCGGCCCGCATCTCATCGATGCTAATCAGCTTGCCAAGTTCGACCGTCGGATTGTAGGCGTTAAAGCCTTGTTTGCATTCGATGCGGCGGACGCTGGGGTTGCGGCTATTGCCAAGTTGGCGGAAGTCGATCGGCTGATCGAGCACCACTTCCATCCGACCGGCGTTGAGCTGGCGTTGTTCCGTGACCAGGCCCAACTGCCCTTTCTGGAACTGCATCGGTCGTCCGCGGACCGCAATGTTGCGATCAAAAATGATTCGATCGCCGATCACCTCCAGGCTCCCTTGCCAGGTGACCGTGTAGATCTCGGGGAGGGCCAGTTTGCGTCCTTCAAAGTCGCGATCCATCGGCAACATTAACTCGCCGGGACCTTGCGAAAAGACCCGGTTTTGGGCCTGATCCATTTGCAGGTGATTGCTGAACAGTTGGATGCCGCGTCCCGAGATCATTCCGGGCGCGCCGACGACATGGGCGTAAGCGTTCGGCGACGAGGCGTGCTCGATTTGAATCACGTCGCCGGTGACGACCAGCGGCGGTTTGTTCGGCTCGGTCGAGAGGGTCTCTTTGACTTCGACCTGGCCCGAGATCGTGGCGTTCTCGACCAGCATCCGTTCGCCCATTCGCATGAAGACGAGCTGAATCAGATCGCCATGCATGTCGAACTTCGTCTTCGGCTCATCGCTCTCGGCCGCTTGACCATTGAAGGCGATTGGCGGCAGCATCTGCGGTTGTTGGCCGCGATTTAGAGAAACGTTCATTCCCGAACCGGAGGGCGGCGAAGGGGAAACCACGTTTGCGCCTGGACGGACGAGCGAGACCGCTTGCTCGCTCGGTTGGTCGAGGTTTTTCGCGGCGTTCAGCTCTGGATATTGGAACCAGGCTTTCAGCTCTTTCGTTTGTCCGTTGAGCTGCGGCGAGCGAATGTCGACTTTGCCGTTGGCGTGCATGCGATCGGCCAGCAGTTGCTTGTCCCGCTTGCCGGGGATGCTGAGAGAGCGAATCCAGATGTAAAGGTTGTCGGCTTGGATTTGTCCGCGGCCATCGACGCCTGCCGAAACGTCGCCGGCGAGGGTCATCACGTGTTCGCCGGCGTCGTTCGGTTCGACCCGTAGTTGGTCGCGCCAGCCGACGCGGATGACGTCGCCCGAGCGTTGATTCTTGCCCAGCTGGCCGGTGAAGGTTCCGGGGCCAGCCGCCCACAGACGTCCCAGGTCGCGACTGTTCTCGGCCATTTCGTATTGCACGTTGGGCGAGCGGACGACCCACTGGTCTTTGGCGAGTTCCGTATTTTGATCGCCGCTCGCTTCGATGCGGCGACGCAGCACGTCGTAGATAAACTGCTTGGCGGTCGCTCGGGCGCCGGCGCTGGGTGCGTTGAGCGTCGCCGGAGCGCCGACCGCGACCAGACGCTGCACTTTCAGCTTCCCCATCGATTTCGATTCGTCGCTCGATGGCGCATTCGTCGGGGCGTTGGCCTGGGCGACCTTGGGAGCTTCGTCTTCGGTAAAGTAAACCTCGATCAGATCGCCCCGCAGTTGGTCAGGCGTCGTCGCTTCGGTCGGCCGGGTGACGACGACGCGTTCGCGAAAGCTGGCGATCTTGTGCGCCGCGTCAAACAGGAACGGTCCATTGCAGGTGATTTCGAGCGGGGCTGAGTCTTCCTGCCGCCTCGGCTGGCTTGGTCCGATCGGATCGTTCAGGCCTCCCTGCGTGGCGATCAAAACGCGATCGACATGGTTCAGCTGCAGCGACTGCAGGCCGCCAATCGCCGAGGGCGTTTTCCCCGGCTTACTGGAGGACTCGTCGAGCTTGGCGATCAGATGCCGGCCGCTGCCGGAAGAGCCGCCATAGCGAAATTGAATCGGCGCCTTGGTTTCGATCCAGCCAGGGTGCATCTCGACGTCGCGGGTTTTGATGTCGATCCCGTTGCGGGCTGTCGGCGTCGACGGCGCCCGGCGGATGGTGACGTCGCCGGCCAGCGTTCCGCCATTCAGGTCGCCAATTTTGCCGAATGAGAGATTCAACTCGCTGAAGTTGAGGATCGCCTCTTCCCCTTCCAGGATTAGCGGCGGTTCGTCGAGTCGTTCCTGGCGATCGTCGGTCGCAAAAACCAAGATCGTGACTGGTTCCAGCTTCAGGCGATTCGGTTGCTTATTCCCTTTGTCGTCGACTCCCAGCTCTTTGAAATCACGCATCAATAGCATCATGCGCTTGCTTTCCAAGACCTTCGTCGTTCCCAACTGCCACGATTCTTGGGGAAAGAAGTTGGCGAGAAACGCCTTTTGCTGGCCGACGATGTCGGGCGTCGCCCAGGGGTCGACGCCCGGGCCAACGCGGCCGAGATGCGGCTCAATCCACGGAACGACCGCGACGGCGTACAACACGTACGCGCCGACCACGACGGCAAGACTGATGGCGATTCGCTTGAGCTTATTCAACATCGCGCTGTCGCCGGGTTCCGTTGATGGGAGTGGTGAGGATGAAGTTGATCGATCACGGTCGATCAGAAACTGCGTACGATGTCGGCCCAGCGCCCTTGTGCTTTCAGGATGAGTTCTACCAGTTCGCGAACGGCGCCACGTCCGCCGGGCGCGGTCGTCACAAAGTGCGCCGCTTCGCGAAGCTCGGCCGCGGCGTCATTGACCGCCACGCCCAGGCCGGCGATCCGGACGACCGGCAAGTCAGGTAGGTCGTCGCCGATGTAGGCCAGCTGCTGCGGGTTTAGTCCGAAGTGTTTGAGGAAATCGTTGGCGACGGTCAACTTGTCGTCGACCCCTTGGCGAACGACGTCGATGCCAAGTTCCGACGAGCGAAGGCGAACGGTTTGCGAATTGCGGCCGGTGATGATGCCGAACCGAAAGCCTGCCTTGCGCCAGACCTTGATCCCCAGACCGTCGCGAATGTGATACTGCTTCGCTTCGATCCCTTCGTTATCGAGTAGTACGCCACCATCGGTCAGGACGCCATCGACGTCCGACACGATAAACTCAATCGACTTGCAGCGTTCTTCCAGTTTCATTTACGCAGTTCCCCCGTTCTGGTTCGGAAAAGGAACGGTCCAGGGGGCGCCCGGCTTGCGCCGCAACGTCTCTTCGCTGCAATCGGACGATGGCGCCTCGACGAGGTCGGTAATGTCCATCATGCCAATTGGCTGGCCATCGGCGTTGATGACCGGCAACTCGCTGATTTTTAGCTTGGCGATTTCGACCAGTGCCGCTTGCACGCGAACGCCGCTGACGACCGTCTTGGGCGAATGCGTCATCACGCTGGAGATCGGATGATCGAGCAACTCGGTTTGACCCGTTTCAAAAATGCGAGCCAGGTCGCTGTCGGTGAATAAACCTTCCAGCTTGCCATCGGCGTCTACCAGCATGATGGCGCCGGTGCGGCGACCTGGGCGACAGGCGCCGACAAAAACGTCGCGGACCGTTTGATCACAGCGAGCGACGCGACATTCGGACAGTGGCCGCATCACTTCGTCGACCAACGCCAGTTTCCGGCCCAGACTTCCGCCGGGATGATAACGGGCAAAATCTTCCGGGCGAAAACCTCGCTGCCAACTGCACGTTAGCGCGAGCGCATCGCCGATCGCCAACATGGCCGCGGTGCTGGTACTGGGCGCCAGGCGATTGGTGCCGGCTTCGACGATCGGGCCGAGCGGCAGCACGACCTGCGCGGCGCGAGCTAGCGTGTTTCTTTCGTTAGCAGTGACCGCCACGATTCGGGCGCCGAGCGACTTCAGCGAGGGAAGCAGCCGCACGACTTCTTCGGTCTCGCCGCTTTGCGAAAAAATGAGGGCGACGTCGTGTTGATCGACGCGTCCCAGGTCGCCGTGGATCGCTTCGGCCGGGTGCAGAAAGTGACTCGGCGTGCCGGTCGACGCGAACGTCGCGGCAATCTTCTGGCCGATCAGGCCCGCTTTGCCCATACCAGTGACGATCACGTCGCCGGGGCATTGCATGACCAAGCCGAGCGCCTCGCAAAACCGAGCGTCCAGTCGCTCGGCGATGGAGGTCAGCGCGGTGGCTTCTTGTTGAATGATGGTCCGACCGAACCGGAGGATCTCCTCTTGAGGAGTCTCGGCCGTCAGTCGTAGGGCGGCGCCATCCATGGCAATTTCCCAACGAGTTTTAGGGGATTTTCTCGAATCCTCCGCTACCTGCGCGGAGTTGAGCGGGTTGATTCTATTGAGGTTCTGCGAACAGGGCAACGTCGAAGCGTGTCTCACCCTGAGACGCGGTTCTCAAATCGAGGCGCTTGCCAGCACCAATTTGGGCATAAAATGTGGTGTAAGTGATAGAATTCTCCAATTTGGAGGATTTGGCCCGAATTTCGCAACGATAGAACTAGTTGCGGCGTCCAACTGGTAGCGTTAAGGCCGCTGTCAGCTAAATTCCCAGCTTGATACTGTACATCCGGCATCGGCTTGCGACGGATCGCAAAGGGGGCCACCCCGCGATGCCTCAATGTTGCCAATAAAGCGCAATGAGACTCTCCGAAGACCGGAGAGAAGAGGTTGAAGAAAACGAATGGTAACTCTGTCTCGCCTAGGTCCCTTCGCGCTGGAGAACCGCCTCGACCGTCGCCACGACACCGAGATTTTTCGCGCCGTCCATCTCAAGCAACACCGTCAGGCCGCGATCCAAATCTTGCCGGCTCGGTATGCCGCCGATCCGGTTGGTCGTAAGCAACTGCAAGCGCGCAGCGAACTGCTCCGCAAACTGAACCATCCCAACATCGTCCGCTGTTATGGCGCCGGCATCGACGAGTCGATCGCGTTTTTGGCGATGGAACTGGTCGAAGGGGAATCGTTCGCCCAGTACATGGACGATCGAATGTCGATGATCTGGGGCGTCGTGCTCGATATCGCCCAGCAGGTATGCGCCGGCATGGAGTTCGCGCATGTCCGCGGCGTATGTCATTTGCGTCTCAATCCGTGCTGCGTCTTGCTCTCGGGCGAAGGGCTAAAGCACCCTGATCTGCCGCTGGAAGTAAAACTGACGAACTTCTGGGCTGGCGTCGCCTGGCGAAAAGAACCGGTCGCTGAACCCTCGCTCGAAAATCAACTCTACCTGGCGCCCGAGCAGTTCGACCCCGCGGGGAACCCGGACGCCCGCACCGACATTTTCTCGCTCGGTTGCATCATGTACCGCGGCCTTTCGGGACGCGTCCCGTTTCCGCTAGCCGAAGGGGAAACGGACGCCGCCAAGTTGGATCGCTTTGCGACGCCGCCACCGCGGATCGCGACGCTTGCGCTCGACTGTCCGATCTGGCTCGATCGCTTGATCATGCAAATGATCGAAGTCGATCCAGCCAAACGGACCGCCTCGATGGACGCGGTTGCGTCGGCGCTGCGTGAGACGCGCTCGGCCGTTGCGGCCGGGACCAGCTCGCTGGAACATGCGGTCGTCGGCAACGCCGGACGAAACAGCAATATCGAAACCGGCGTCGCCAAAGAAGACGCCAAGCGGTTGCTGAAGCAGAAAAAAGCGAAAGGCCCGGCCGGTCCGATCTACGAACGGCCGTGGTTTCTCGTGCTTTGTTTGCTGCTGGTGATCGGCGCGATCGGGTATGCGTTTCTGCCGATGTCGCAGCAGCAACTCTTCGACCGGGGCGCCAGGTTGATGCAGTCGGAAGAATCGACCGATTGGAAGATCGCCGAAGAGACCTATCTTTTGCCGCTGCTGGAGAAATATCCCGACAGTCCGCACGCCGCCGAAGCCCAGGCCTACGTCGACAAGGTTTGGATCATGGACGCCGAAGCCCGCTTGCGACACAAAGAGCGGATCGGCAAAGACTACAGCAACGACGGCGAAGAGATGTTGGCCGATGCCCGAAAGCTGGCGTTGCTTGGGAGTGAGCTAGACGCATGGTCCAAATACGACCGAATGGTCGCCCAGCTCGACGCCGACTCGCCGGAAGAGCGCCCGTACTACCTGATTGCCCAGCAAGAGCTGGAGAAGCTGCGAACCGAGAAGGTGGTCCGCAAACGGGAAGAAATCACCTCGGTCGACAAACATCTTGGTCTGGCCGAAAAGGCGGTCCAGGCAGGAAATCGGGATCAGGCCCGCCTGATCTATCGCAGGATTATCTCGCTGTATGACGAGAATCCGCAGCTCTATGATGAAGTCCAGGTCGCCCGGCAAGGCCTGGAGACGCTCGGTACGATGTAAACCATCGGCGACCTGCCAAGCGTCGCCGAAACGGCGGCGAGTTTACGGCGATTGACGTTTAGCGTAACTCGAAAGCTGGTTGCGGCTAACGGCGGGCATCCCCCCTGGTGGAACGGTCGCAAATCTATTGACGCAGACCGGCGCGTATCGACAATAGATAGATGCCCACCCGCGAACTTCCCTTTACGTTCGCTCTTTCCCTCCCTACCTCGTCGCGACCAGCAACTACTTGCTCGGTGCGCGGCCAAAGTCGCTCTGAATGCCGATGCTCCGCACTCACGTCCCGCCTGTCGCTCGTTTGGTCGCCCTGATTAGCGCGATCTGCCTGACGCTCTGCGCTGGTCAAGTGAATGCGGACGAAACCCCGGCGATTGATTTCGCCGCCGCGCAAAAACTGCTGGAGACGTCGTGTGCCGATTGCCATAGCGGCGATGAGGGAGAAGGGGGCTTCTCGCTGAATCACTTTACCGACTCTACGGCGATGGGGCGGCAGTTCGACGAGTGGATGAAGGTGCGTCAGCGACTGGCCGATCATTCGATGCCGCCCGACGACGCCGAGCCGATGGACGAGCAGGCCCGGCTGCAACTAGTCGACTGGATCAAAGCATCGACCCGCGACGCCGTTCGTCAGCAAGGCGAGCTTGCCGGCCCGCCGATGTTCCGCCGGATGGCGGTGCATGAGTACTCAAACACAATTCGCGATTTGTTGGGCGCCCACTTTGACGCCGGACATGGGTTGCCGCAAGACTCGGCCGGGGGCGAAGGTTTTAACAACGCCGCCGAGACGCTGATCATTTCGCCGATCCATGCTGAGAAGTATGTCGAAGCGGCGGTCGCCGCGCTGGACTATGCGGCGCACGATTCACGTTCGCGCGGTCGCTTGTTGCGGGAGCGTCCCAGCGACAAGCTGCCCGAGCAAGAAGCGGCGAAGCGGAACTTGAAGAAGTTCGCCGCGGCGGCTTACCGGCGACCACCGACCGAAGCGGAACTGGCCGCGATCCTGCAAACCTACGACGAAGCCCGAGCCGACGGGCTCGACTTTGACGGGGCCTGCTTTTACGCGATGCGCGGCGTGTTGATCTCGCCCAAGTTTCTCTTCTTGATCGAAGAGGCCCCGAGCGAGCCGAACAAGTCGGTTCCGCTGACTGATCATGAGCTGGCTGTGCGGCTTAGCTACTTCCTGTGGGCGACGATGCCCGATCAAGAGCTGCGTAAAGCGGCCGATGCCGGGAAGCTCCAAGATCCGGAAGAGTTGAAGCGGCAGGCGCTGCGGATGATCCAAGAGCGCGGGACCCGTCTCAACGATTCGCTGACGCAGTTTGTTGGTCAGTGGCTCGGCACGGCCGACCTGGGGAAGACGAAGCAGGTCGACGCCGAACTGCACAAATGGGTGAAGGACCAGCATGTCGCTTCGCTACGGGATCAGCCGATCTACGTCTTCGAATCGATGCTGAAGGAGAACGACAGCCTGCTCTCGTTGATCGATTCCGACTGGACGTTCCTGAATGCCGAACTCTGTAGCATGTACAAGCTCGATCGCAAGAAGATCGAAGGGGACTTCAATCAGCGTCTGCAGCGTTACAAGTTGCCGGAAGAATATCGCGCTCGCGGCGGCGTCTTAGGGGCCGGCGGCGTGATGGCGATCGCCTCGTATCCACGCCGCAGCAGTCCAGTGCTGCGGGGCGTCTGGGTGTTGGATAAATTGCTCGGCGTCGAGCTTCCGCCGCCGCCAGCCAATGTGCCGCCGCTGGAAGAGTCGAAAGAAGCGGCCGCTGCGCAGACGCTACGAGTTCGCCTGCAACAGCATCGCGACAATCCGGCCTGTGCGACTTGCCACAACCGCATCGATCCGATTGGCTTCGCCCTAGAGAACTTTGATGAGATCGGCCGCTGGCGCGACAAAGACTCCGGCGGGAAGATCGATCCGGTGGCCCAGCTGCCTGGCGGCGTGAAGATCGACGGTCAGGCGGGGCTCAAGAAGTACCTGCTGGAAAACAAAGAGCAATTTATTCGCCAGCTGACGCAAAAGATGCTCGGCTATGCATTGGCCCGCGGTTTGGAGTCGGGCGACGTCGCCACGGTCGAGTCGATCGTCGAGCAGCTGCAGGCCAACGACTATCGTTCCCAAGATTTGGTGCTCGCCATTGTGACCAGCGAGCCCTTTCGTAATAAGAGAATCAGTCAATGAAGACGCCCAGAATCAATCGTCGTACCATGCTGCGTGGCGCCGGAGCGGCCGCTTTGGCGCTTCCTTGGCTAGAAGCGATGGGCCCGGCATTTGCCGGCGACGCCGGACAAGAGACGCCCCGTCGATTCGCTGCGCTCTTCTTCCCGAACGGCGTGCGGCAAGAAGTCTGGACGCCGAAAGAGCAGGGCGCCGGCTATTCGCTGCCGCGTCAGCTGGAACCGCTGGCAGGCATCAAAGACGACGTGTCGGTTGTCTCCGGCCTGTGGCACGAAGCGACCAACACCGGCGATGGTCACTATGTGAAAGACGCCGCCTGGTTGACTGGCGCCACGATCACCAAGACGACCGGCGTCAATCTGAACAGCGGCGGGATCTCGGCCGATCAGGTCGCCGCCGATCTGTTGAGCAAGTACACGCCGCTGCCGTCGATGGAACTGGGAACCGAGCCGGTGAGTTCTGGCGTCGACGGAACGGTCGGTTATACCCGCGTCTACGGTTCGCACGTTTCGTGGCGAACGCCGACGCAACCGCTCGCCAAAGAGATCAATCCGCGGTTGGCGTTTGACCGGATGACGATGATCGCCAGCGGAAAGTCGGACGGCCGCTCGAATCGCCCGCTGTTAGATCGGGTCAGCGAAGAGTCGAACTCGCTGCGCAAGCAACTGGGAGAAACCGATCGGCATCGCTTGGATCAATATCTAGAGTCGGTTCGTTCGCTCGAAAAACGGCTGGAGATGGTCGAGTCGAAGTCACAGAATACCTGGAAGTCGAAGGTCGATTTCGCCAGCCGAACCGCGCCGGTCAGCGATCCGAAGAATCACGCCGAGCGAACCCGGTTGATGCTCGACATGATCGCTCTGGCGTTTGAAGCCGACATTACCCGCGTATGCACGTTCATGTTCGGCAACTCGGTCAGTTCGATCAACTTCGCGTTTCTGGATGGGGTCGAAGGCTCGCATCATGAGCTGTCGCATCACCAGGGGAAAGAAGAAAAACTGGCGCAGTACGAACTGATCGCCAAGTGGCACGTCGCCCAGTACGCCTATCTGCTCGAAAAGCTGAAGGCGACTCCGGAAGGGGAAAGCAATGTGCTCGACAATAGCGTCGTGCTGTTCGGCTCCGGCTTGCGCGACGGCAATTCGCACAACCCGCATGACTTGCCGCTGCTGGTCGGCGGCAATGCCGGCGGACGCTTGAAGCAGGGACAGCACATCGCCGCGACGCGCGACAATCCGATGTCGAACCTGCTGCTGACGATGTTGCAGGCGATCGGTTCGCCGGCTACCCACTTCGCCGACTCTTCCGGTCCGATTGAGGGTCTGCTCGCCTAGTCGAAGTCGGGCGTAGTTCTCTCTAGAAACGTGTGCGATAATTCAGCGACGCAGGCGACTGCGCTTGCGCGAGTTTCGCATACCAAGGATCCGGGGGAACGAGTCATGAGTGAAGTCGTCCATGCCTATGCCGCGCCGAAAGCGGGAGCGCCGCTGGAGCCGTTTGAATATGACGCCGGTCCGCTGGCGGACAACCAAGTCGAAGTCGCCGTTACGCATTGCGGCATCTGCCACTCCGATTTGTCGATGATCGAAAACGAGTGGGGCATGTCGGCCTTTCCGCTGGTGCCTGGTCATGAAGCGTCGGGCGCCATCGTCAAGATGGGCTCGCAGGTCAAAGGGCTGAAAATTGGCCAGCGGGTTGGCGTTGGTTGGCAGTCGGGCAGCTGCATGTCTTGTTCGCATTGCCTGGGCGGCGACCACAATCTTTGCTCCGATTCGGCGGCGACGATCGTTGGGCATCATGGCGGATTCGCCGATAAGGTTCGCTGCGATTGGCAGTTTGTGGTGCCGCTTCCTGACGCTCTCTCGGCAGCCGACGTGGGGCCGCTCTTCTGCGGCGGCGTGACCGTCTTCAACCCGATGTTGCAGTATGGCGTGCTGCCGACGCATCGGATCGGCGTCATCGGCATTGGCGGGCTGGGTCACATGGCGCTGCAGTTCGCCAACAAATGGGGCTGCGAGGTGACCGCGTTTACCTCGAGCGATTCCAAGCGAGAAGAAGCGAAGAAGTTGGGCGCTCACAACGTCGTCAATTCGCGCGACTCCGACGCGATGGGCAAGCTGAAAGGCTCGCTCGACTTTGTGCTGTCGACGGTCAACGTATCGCTCGATTGGCCGGTGATTCTGGATACCTTGGCGCCCAAGGGTAAGCTGCTGCTGGTCGGCGCGGTGCTCGATCCGATTCCTGTCTCAGCGATGGCGCTGATCATGCCGCAGCGTTCGATCGGCGGTTCGCCAATCGGCAGCCCCACGACGATCGCCAAGATGTTGGACTTTTGCGCCCGTCATGAGATCTCGCCGCAGATCGAGACGTTCCCCATGTCGAAGGTCAACGACGCCTTGGAGCACTTGAAGGCGGGGAAGGCCCGGTATCGCATCGTGTTGGAAAACGACCTTGCGGGCTAACGCCACGGCCGTCGACGGGATTGCGACAAGTTATCCCCAAACGAGCGTGGAAATAGGGAAAAAGCACACGCTCGCTTCACCGGCCGCTAACGATGACGGCCTATTTTGAAGAACGCATAAAAAAACGGATGTCGTCGGGACTGCATTCCGGCGACATCCGCTAATTTTTTGCGTGGAATGCTCGAGGCGTCGTTTCCCTTGCCTAGACGGACCGAAAAACGCGTACGTTCTCATTCACGCTTGACGAACTTTTTGGGTCGGGACGATTGCCCACAACTCCATTACGAGCATCCCAAGCTATTCCCGCAGTTACGGCAGACATAGCAAGTTCCGCTAGGAACCGTCAAGCTGCCGCAACGATCACAAATAGGAGCGTCTGAAGGCGAGTCCGCGCTGGGTCTTCCGAACTTACCTTGCTCAGCGAGCGATCGCTGAGCGGCTTCGATTCGATCGACGAGCCACGGCTGGCCCCCCTTTGTTTTGGCTATTTCCTGGTCAATTTGCGGCGCCGTGTTGGTCCCATCCACTGGGTCGGCATCCGCGTTCCTTGCCCTCGGGTGAAACGCCGGCAACTCCCTAGCCGGCGCGATTTCGCTCCTATCGGCCTTTCCCTGACCATGTTGACCGGCGTTCATCTTGGCGCCGGACCACTGCTGCAAATCATGCTTCGTTAACGACGCATCGTCTTCAGTTGGCGATGCGTCCGCAAGCTTCGTTTCCACGAAGCCGTTACCATACCCGCTCGGAAATCGTTTGGCTAGCCATTGGAAAATGTAATCGACCACGCTTGCGGCAATTGGCGTTTCTCTGCTTGACGTGACGCCCATCGGTTCGAACCGCACGTGCGAAAATTTGCGCGAAAGTACGTCAAGCGGAACGCCATACTGCAGCGCGATCGAACAAGCGATGCCAAAGCAATCGACCAGTCCGCCGATCGTACTTCCTTCCTTCGCCATCGTGATGAACAACTCGCCGGGGCGACCATCGGGATAGAGACCAACGGTCAAGTAACCTTCGTGTCCGGCGACGTTGAACTTGTGCGTCAGCGAGCGCCGCGTGTCGGGCAAATGTTCGCGACTTGGCTCTGGCGGACGTTCTACAGGCGACGCGCTCGTCCCGCTGGAAAGCGGTTGACTGCACTTGGAATTGTCGCGATAGATCGAAAGCGATTTGAGCCCCAGCTTCCAGCCCCAGACATACGCGTCGGCGATATCGTCTGGCGTGGCGTCCTCGGGCAGGTTGACCGTTTTGGAGATAGCGCCGGACAAAAACGGTTGCGCCGCGGCCATCATCGCCATATGCGCCTTCCACGCGATAAACCGTCCGCCCGGCTGGGCGGGAAACGCACAGTCGAACGCCGGCAGGTCGGTTTCGCGCAGCTCTGGCGTTCCTTCCAAGCAGCCTGTTTCGTGCAGGTGTTGCGTGATGGCGTCGACTTGCGGCGGCGAATAGCCGAGCGCGGTAAGGCCTTGTTGGACCGTCCGGTTGACCAACTGCAGCGATCCGCCGCCGGCCAGGCGTTTCGTCTTGATCAGGGCGAGTTCCGGTTCAATCCCGGTCGTGTCGCAGTCCATGAAGAAGCTGATCGTACCGGTCGGAGCCAGGACAGTCGCCTGGGCGTTGCGGTAGCCGTCACGCTGTCCGGCTGTCTGCACTTCGCTCCAGAGCGCCTTGGCGTATTGCAGCAGCGCAGTGGGCGCGTGTTGCACCTGATCGAGCGCCGCCGCGTGCTTATCGATAACGGCTAACATGGCGGCGCGATTGTCGGCAAAGCCGGCGAACGCGCCCCGAGCGGCGGCGATTTCGCTGCTGGTTCGTAGCGCCGCGCCTTGCAAGATCGCCGTGATGGCGGCGCACGTGCCGCGCGCCGAATCGCTGTCGTACGGCAGACCGCTGGCCATCAGCAGCGAACCAAGATTGGTGTAACCTAAACCAAGTGGGCGAAAGCGATGGCTGTTCTCGGCGATGGTTTGCGTGGGGTATCCGGCACGGTCGACCAAGATCTCTTGGGCGAGGAAAACGAGCCGACAGGCGGCCGCGAACCGAGGCGCGTCAAGCGAACCGTCGCCACAGCGAAACCGCATCAGGTTCAAGCTGGCCAAGTTGCACGCCGAGTCGTCCAGAAACATATATTCCGAACAGGGATTACTGGCGTTGATTCGGCCTGACTCGGGGCAAGTATGCCAGCGGTTGATCGTGGTGTCGTACTGCACGCCGGGGTCGCCGCATTGCCACGCCGACTCGGCCATTTGTCGCAGTAGGTCGCGGGCAGGGTAGGAGGGGCCTGCGTTTTCTGGCTTGGTGATCCAGTGCGTTCGCCACTCGGCATCTTGTTCTACCGCTTTCATGAACGCGTCGCTGATCCGCACTGAAAGGTTGGCGTTCTGGAAGAGGACCGAGTTGTACGCTTCGCCATTGAAGTCGGCGTCGTAACCTCCATGCTCGATCAAGATGCGGGCCTTCGCCTCTTCTTTCGCTTTGCACTGGATGAAGTCGAGAATGTCGGGATGTTCGACTTTCAGCGATTGCATCTTCGCGGCGCGACGCGTCTTGCCGCCTGATTTGACGACGCCGGCGACCTGGTCGTAGACCCGCATGAATGAGAGGGGCCCCGACGGTTTGCCGCCGCCTGAGAGAAGCTCGCGGCGCGAGCGAAGCGTCGACAGGTCGGTGCCGGAACCGCTGCCGTATTTGAACAACATCGCCTCCGAAGCGGCCAGCGACATGATCGACTGCATGTCGTCCTGCACCCCTTGGATAAAGCAGGCCGAAGCTTGTGGAAAGACGTAGGCGTCGGCGTCGCAGGTCGCCGCGCCAACCTCCGGATTCCACCGCCAGACCGCGCGATCGCCGGTGACGCCATAGGCCTGATTCAAGCCGACGTTGAACCAAACGGGCGAGTTAAACGCGGCGGCCTGATCGAGACAAAGCCAGGCCAGGTCGCGATAGAAGATCTCACCTCCCTCGGGGCTGAGATAACCGTCCGCAACGCCCCAGTCGGCGATCGTGCGCACGACCCGGTCAACCAGTTGGCGGAGACTATTTTCGCGTCCGGCCGTTCTTTGCTCGCCAAAGAAGTATTTACTGGCGACAATGTTGACGGCCGTCTGGCTCCAGTGCTCGGGAAACTCGACGCCCGGTTGCTCGAAGATCGCTGGTCCGTCCGCCGATGGAATGACCGCGTCGCGACGGACCCACGAGAACGCGTCGTACGGCGTCGCCGCCTCGGCCGGGCAGAAGCTGGCGGAGACCTTCAGCGGCGTCGGAATCTCGGTTTCTGGCGGTGTTGAGGGGCTTTGTGTCGGACGAATCATAAGTGGCTCCATGTTCAATATGTGGTGTTTTTGGTGGTTTGGCAACACAATATGTAGTGTATTTGGCGATTTGGACCCGGTTTCGAGTTGTTTGGGTAAGTGGGGTAGGCGTGTCAGACCCAATGGATGCCAACGAATCAGCGACGGCTGATCCATTTCCGCAGGTTACACAAGTGGCGTCGTGACGATTGGCCTTGTCGATTGCGCTGATGGCGGCCGTCTGGGGGCTGCTTTTCTTGGTCGCTTGGCTGGCTCGACCCGGTTTAGTGATCGGGATCCTGTTGATCTACGCCGGCTCATTTGCGTCGATTAGCCTGATGGGAGTGCTGGTGGCGCTGCCGATGCTCTCGCTGGCGATTCGTTTGCCGGTCAGCCTGGCGATGTTGTTGGCGACATCGTTCATTACCCTCTATTTCTGGGAGACGCTTTCGGGGAACGATCTTCATTTGTGGCTGCTGCTCATTTCACTGCAGTACACCTTGGTCGCGTTTGCCAGTGCAATCGTTGCGCAGTTCTCCTGTGCTGCTGCGATAAGAAAGCGGCACTTTTCGCTGCTAACGCTGATCTTGGTCGTGACGGCGGTGGGGGTCGGAATGGGGATCGTGCGAGGCGTCGCGGCGACGCTCGACGTTGGTTGGGAGGATTGGGCCAACAGCCGGGCGGCCAGCTTCTCCACGGTCGCCCTGATGAACGCCGTGGCGGTGATTGGTCCACTGCAGGCGCTGGCGCTACGTCGCAGGGCGCTGCGGATCTTGCTGCTGGTCGCCGGATTGCCGCAGTCGATCTTGATGTCGCTGGGGATTCTTTGGCTGCACGACTGGCTGGTCCCCAACGAGAACGTGATGGAATACTGGGATGCCGTCCTCTTCGTCGGCGTTCAGGCGGCCGCCGTTTCGCTGACCTTGGCGCCAATTACGCTGGCGCCAACCAGATCGCCGCTTCAAAAAACGCCGCCTCCGGCAGCTGACGTGTTACAACAAGAGCCATGATTAGCACCGAGTTTGTTGACGAAGAGATGGAACCAGCCGCTCCGCCGGCTGAAATCGACCCGCGCGCCGAGGCGATCACGCTGAAGCTTTGTTGGGGGCTCTTTCTACAGGCGTTGGCGATCGGACTGGTTTGCGTCAGTTCGGTCGGTTTGCATTTTCAGGGCCTGGATCGACTGGTGATGACGTTCGCCGCGATCAGTTCGCTGGCCAATTTCGCCGGGATCGTGTTGTCGCTTGCGGGGATTTCGTGGCGAAGGCGGTACGGTTTCAGTGCGTTTGCGATGGCGACAGCGGCTGTCTTTTTTTGCTTTGGGGTCTACACCGAGACGGGTGCTTTCACGTTTCAAATGACGTATGTTTTTGTGTCGCTCCTGTTGCAGGCGACGCTGATCGCCGTCTTGGCCGGGACAGTGGGACTTCTGTTTTCGCTGATTCGCCGAGATCGGACCGAGCCGCGATCGCATTTCTCGCTGTTGACGCTGATGGCGATCGTCTCGATCGTCGCGTTATTGTCGGCGGGCGCCAGGCCGTTGTTCGTCCGCATGCGCTGGACCAGTTACGAGACGGTCACCCACGGCGCTACCATCTTTGTCATTCTCTGCGGCGGCGGGGCTCTGGCGGGACTGGCGCCGTCGCTGGCGATCCAGTGGCGATCGCGGCCGATGCGCTGGTTGGTGGTGTTCGTCGGTCTGGCGGCGACGCTGGGCGTTGGATACTTGTGTCAGATGACCCTTGTGTGGGCGACGTCGGGCCGAGTCGGAATAACGACGTGGGACTGGAACTTTTGCCTGGTGATTCAACTGGCCCTGACGACGATTGGGTTTGGGCCACTGTTGTTTGGCGGTGCAGGAGGCGCTCTGTCCACCAAGAGGCAAAACTGGCGGTATGCGATCGCCATTGGTCTACTGGTGGCTGCGGTGTTCGTGTTGTGCATGCTTATCGACCCGATGGACCTGGGCGCGTACGTCTATTTCCCGCTGGCCAGAACAATGACGCTCGCGACTGTCAGCCTGTTGGCGATATTGGCGACTACCGATGCAGGCGAGCATTGGCGACGCGTGCTTGTAAGCGTCGCACTCGCGATACTTTGGTTGTTCGTCGTCGAACGGATGGTGGGTGAGCCCAACCGTTTGTTTCTGGGGCAACACTGGTTTCCGCTGGCCATACTTCAGTTCTTACTGACGGTGGCGGTGCATCACGGGATGCGAGCCGTTGTGCGAAACGAAGCCATGACCGACTTTCGGTATCGGATGCGAGTTTGGTTTTTCCTCTTCGCGGTGATTTTGTTTTTGGGGAGCCTCGTCGAGATGAGTCAATTCTGGTTTTCGATTTACCCCAGAATGGCGCTGCTGGCGACGATCGGCGCGATCCTACCGATGGTCGCGTTCGATACGCCCAACCCACGGATCCGCCGGTTGGCCCTGTTTGCGACGGTCCCGACGGCGTTGTTGTTGGCATGTGTTAATAACGCTCTGTATGAGTTGCCGACCAAGCAATACCTGGCGCCGGGAATCGCCGACAAAAAGATCATCGCGTCGGCGGTGATTGGGCAAGCGGTGATCTTGACGATTGCGATCTTGCCGCTGATTTGGACGCCAGAGCGGGTGGAAGAGGAAGGTGAGCAACACGGGGCTTCCGACGAGGTCATCAGCCAAGCTTAAGAGGCGGGAGTTTCCTCAAAAAGCGCCAGACTCGCCGTAAACCCATGCATAAAATTCTGCCCGCCGATCGGGCCGATCTCTCCCATCGCAAAGATCCCGGCCGCCGGGATGTCGCCGCAGGCCGCTTGGACGCAGGCGGCGTCGTGGTCGGGCGTGGAGAAAAGTCGGGTGCCGCGGCCGTTGCAGGTGAAGACCAACGCGCCCAGCGGCGTGCCGGGCGCTTCTTTCGCCAATAGTTGTTTCAGGTCGGCGTCGGCCGAGTGTTCGTCGCGAACGTGGAATTGGATTGTTTGTCCGGGGCGGACATAGTCGCCGACCGAGATCCCGCCGCTCTCTTGGTTGACGCCGATCACGTTGCGGACGATGAAGTCGCCCGGCTCGAACTTGTCGCGATATTCGTCGACCACTTGGCCAATCTGCAGGCCTTGGTTGACCAGCTGCTGATCGCTGGTCGGCAGGGTAGCGAAGATCTCGCGGATCACGTCGAGCGGCGGGCGGCCGCCCAGCAGATGGATTTCGTTTCGCTCGCTCTTGGTGATCACCATCGGCTGTCCGATCGGGCGGCAACCTTGCGACACGACGGTGCGAATCCGCACGGCGCCATGCAGGTAGATCGCGGTCGCGCCCGTTTTTTTGACCTCCGCGCCATGAATCAGCAGGTTCTCGCCGGGGGCGTGTCCGCCGCTCGCCATGCCGCCGATGATCGGTACGCCGGGCTGGTCTTCGTTCATCCGGGCAAGCAGCGCGTCGGCCGGAAAGCTGAACGGTTCGCCCAGCAGGATCAGCGACGCGTCGCTGGGCCACTGCAGCGGCAGATCGCCATTCCAGCCGGTGAACGATCCGCCATCGGGCGTGCGCTGGAACTCGAGATGCATCGGCGTGATCTCGACGCCGGGCAAGTGAGCCAGCCAGAGCGAGATCGCCGGGGCATGTTCGATCTCTTGACCGACGCCGACGATCGCTTCGCCAGTGCTGCCGAACAGGTTTTCAGTACCCAGCAGGTTGCAGAGCTGCGCAGCGATCGTCTCAAGGTGCTCGGCATGTTGCGGCGAGACAAAGACGAACGCCAGGTCGACCGGCGCCGAAAGTTGATCGAGCGCCTTGCGTGCAACCTCGGCAATCGCCTCTTCGGTCGTATCGTGCGTTGACAGAGCCGCGGCGAATTTTGGTTTGGACGTGGTCATGCGTTCTTTCGCAGCAGCGGTTATGCGCTAGGTAAAAATCCTTGGTGCCATGCTCTTATCGCGTCACACGCGAGATGAGCATGCCTTTTTCCTGGATACCGCATCGAAGACATGCTCTTCCGTCGAAGACGCCGTAAGAGCATGGCACCAAAAAAATTGAGCGGTACTTAGTCGTGCGCCGCTTCCCAGCGGGGCGCTGGTTTCTGGCCGATGACGCCTTCTTCGGGGCTGCTGGCCGACGCGTAGAGCCGTTTCGGGATGCGTCCGGCCAAGTGCGACATGCGGCCTGCTTCGATGCCGCACTTCATGGCGACCGCCATGCGAAGCGGATCTTCGGCATGGGCAATTGCCGTGTTCAGCAGCACGCCATCAACTCCCAGCTCCATCGCCACGGCCACGTCACTGGCGGCGCCAACGCCGGCGTCGACAATCACCGGAAAGTCGGGATCACCATCCTTCAGGTATTCCAGACAAATCCGGATGTTGTTCGGGTTGAGGATCCCCTGCCCTGACCCGATTGGACTGCCGGCTGGCATCACAGCCGCGGCGCCCAGGTCTTTCAATCGCCGGGCGATAACCGGATCGTCGGTCGTGTAACAGAGGACTTGAAAGCCATCTTTGACCAGCTCTTCGCAAGCGATCAGCGTTTCGACCGGATGCGGCAGCAGCGTCTTGGTATCGGCCAGGCATTCCAGCTTTACCCAGTCGGCGCCGGGGTTCTCGAGCCCTTCCAGGATCTCGCGTCCCAGTCGTGCCGTGCGAACCGCATCGCGTGCGTTGTAGCAGCCGGCCGTGTTGGGGAGCAGCGTGTAGCGGTCGAGATCGATGTAGTCGAGGATGTTGCGGCCATGCGGATCGTACAAGCGTTCGCGGCGAACGGCGACGGTCAGGCAGTCAGAGCCAGAGAGCTCCAGCGCCTGCTGCATTACCTCAAACGTTTCGTACTTGCCGGTCCCGACGATCAAACGAGACTTCAAGACGTGCGTGCCGATCTTGAGCGGCTGATCGAACTGCGGCGTAGTGACGACGCTCATTAACCCCCTCCTACCAGCGTGACGATTTCGACCTCGTCCCCTTCGGTCAGCCGGATCTCGGCGTGACGTTTGCGGGGAGCGAGCTGCTGATTCAATTCGACCGCAACAAACTTGGGGTTCATCCCGAGCTGGGCGATCAGGTCGGCCACAGTCGCCTCGGGGGGCGCTTCATGGTCGGCGGCGTTTACGCGAATCTTCATGTCGTACTTACAAAGCGGAAATCAGGGGGGATCGATCGTTTATTGTACGGGGGAGGGGAAAAGATCGACAACCACCGCCTGAGGATGCGGCCAGCGCATGAAAAACCCCGCGAAAAGGACGCGGGGCTTCGGTTTTTTGGAATCTTGCGAAGCCAGTTTACGGTTCGCGGATCATCGCGTTGCGGGCCGAGCCCCGGGTGATCGGAATCAAGGCGCCACTCTGCGGGGCGCCGCGCGAAGCCTGATTTTCCTGCCACGGAATGCCGTAGCCGACAAAGTTGCCGCTGGTCGAGTCGATCACGTACACGACCGAGTTGGCGGGGCGAGCGTTGACGGTCCGGCCTCCCTGGAACATCGCCTTGCCGACCAGCAGCATGAACTGCGGCTTGCTGGTCGGATCGATCTGCAGATCGCCCATCGCGTTGGCGCGAAACACGCTGGGGGCGGCCTGCTGATTGCGGGTGTTAATGACGTAGCACTGCAGGTCGCCGGTCAAAAAGTCGAGCGTGAAGAGTCCGTCGGCGCTGGAGTCGATATCGCCGGTCGCGGCGGCCATGGTGTCGGTCCGCGTGGCGCTGGCTTGAACGGGAATCTCGAGGACGGCGTTGGTCGGACGCGACAGCAAAACGCCGGCGATCGCGGCGACGCCGCACAAACCGCCCATAGCGAAACCGATCCAAATGCCGGAAAGACGTGATCTACGCATAACGAGGAGGTCCTGTTGTCGATATCAGGGGGGGCAGCGGAAGTCGCCGGTGCTGGCGCTGCGGCGACCCGAGTCTCAGTCAATCGTAGGGTTTTTCGACAAACGACGCCAGAGAGAACGCCAGAATCGCAAAATTCGCAGGCCACGGCCGTGAAATCCGCAGTGGGGGAGTATGATAAAGGGAACCCCTCATCCCCGTTTTCCACTCTCCAAGCCCCCCTGGCTGACTCAATTATCTACCGGAAAGTATCGCCCGATGTTGCGACGTGCTGTGCTGCCGCTCTCTTTGTTATTGCTGCTGAATCTGACTTGGAGTGCGCTCGGGGGGAATGATCCGACGCGGGTCCGAAACGCGATGGTCGTTTCGCAAAGCGCTATCGCGTCGCAAGTGGGCGCCGATGTGATGCAGGAAGGGGGCAACGCCGTTGATGCGGCGGTGGCGACCGCGTTTGCCATGGCGGTGACTCATCCGACCGCCGGCAACATCGGCGGCGGCGGGTTCTTGGTCTTTCGTCCGGCCGAGGGAGAGCCGACGGCGTTTAACTTTCGTGAAAAGGCGCCGGCCGCCGCGCACCCCGAGATGTGGCTAAACGAAAACGGGGAATACGACTACCAGCGGCACCACGAAAGCCACAAGGCGGTCGGTGTGCCGGGGACGGTCGCTGGGCTGTACCTGGCTTGGAAAACGCACGGCAAGCTCCCTTGGAAACGCCTGGTCGAACCGGCGGTTCTTCTGGCGGCCGACGGGTTTGTGGTGGGAGATGGACTCGAGCGGACGCTGAAAGGGGAAATTGATCGTTTCAAGAAGTACCCCGCGTCGCTCGCGCAGTTCACCAAGAATGGAGAGCCGTACCTGGCTGGCGATGTTCTGAAACAGCCCGATCTGGCGAAGACGCTCGAGAGAATTCGTGATCAAGGACCGGCCGGTTTTTACGAAGGGGAAACGGCCGAACTGTTGGTCAAAGAAATGGAGGCCAACGGCGGTCTGATCACGCTGGAAGATATGAAGGGCTACGCCGCCCAGCAGTGCCAACCGCTAACCGGTAAATATCGCGGGTATGACGTGATCGGTATGCCCCCGCCCAGTTCGGGCGGCGTCGGCGTGATCGAAATGCTGAACATCCTGGAAGGATACGATATTCGATCCGCCGGATCAGGCTCGGCCCTGAACCTGCACCGCATGGCCGAAGCGATGCGCCGCAGCTACGCCGATCGGGCGCAGCACCTGGGCGATCCTGACTTCAATCCCGACATGCCGGTCAAAGAGCTGATCTCGAAGGAGCATGCCGCCGAGTTGCGCAAAACGATTGACGAGTCGAAGGCGTCCGTCTCGACGCCGGAGAGTTTCGAGTGGGCGTATGAAAGCGACGAGACGACTCACTTTTCGGTGGTCGACGCCGATCGCAACGCGGTCTCGATGACCTACACGCTCGAATACGCCTATGGCTCGGCGATCACCGTGCCGGGGGCCGGCTTTATCTTGAACAACGAGATGGGGGACTTTAATGCAGGCCCCGGTCTGACGACAGCGGGTGGTTTGATCGGCACCAAACCGAATTTGGCGCTGCCGCAAAAGCGGATGCTTTCGAGCATGTCGCCGACGATCATCGCCAAAGATGGCGAGCTGTTCATGGTGACCGGCAGTCCCGGCGGTCGCACGATCATCAATACCGTCCTGCAAACGATTTTGAATGTGGTCGACCACAAGATGAACGCCCAGGAAGCGGTTGACGCCGGGCGGATCCATCACCAGTGGTTGCCGTCGCGGATCATGTACGAGCACCAAGGCTTCTCGCCCGATACGCTCGCCATCCTTCGCGACATGGGGCACGAGCTCTACCGGAACAACAAGCAAGGGACCGCCGAAGTGATCGTCGTTGACGCCAAGAGCGGGCATTTGGAGGGTGGCCTCGATCGCCGCCGACCCGATGGCGGCGCGGCTGGATACTAACTGCCTGTTGAAAAATGCCATCGTGGCATTTTTCAACCTCGCCATGCCTACTTATCTTCCGGCGCCAGCGAAATATTCTGCTCGCGGCGCTTCGGCGGCTCTGGTTCTTCTTTGGCGGGCAACTGGGCGCCGATCGGGCCGATCTCGTCGGTCAGCTTCGCCAGTTCTCCGGCGACCTGTTTGTCGACTTTGGGGCTCGGCTTCACTACGACCGGCGGTTCGGGCGGCGGAACGTAGTCCGACTTGCCCAAGTCCGGAGCCGGTTTCTCGCCGCGGTTCTTCGCTTCGTTGAAAGCGGCGCTCAGGCTGCTCATGCCGTCGTCGACCGCTTTGCTGACTTGGCCATCTTCGGCATCGGGGGCCGGTTCGTCGAGCTTCACCGGTTCGGTATTGATTTTGGGCTCGGCCGGCTCCGCTTCGCCGGGGGAAGCTTCTTCGTCCTTGCTGCCGGCCGCCGTTTTCATTTCTTCGGTCCACAACTCTTGCGGCACCGTAAAGTAGGCGAACGACGGGATGTACTGCACGATATGGAACTTGTCGTCGCCGGAGATCCACATCACCGCGAACATCGCGATGACAATCCCAAAGACGCCGCCGCCAACTACCTTGAACGCTTCCCAGGCGGGGTTCGAGCCTGACTTGCCCGGGCGACGCGCCGTCGAGGCGGAACGTCCTTCGACGCGGGCCATGGGCGGTGGAGAGCTGGCGCCGGTTCCGCTTGATTCCTTGAAGTTGAAGTCGGGGGCGGTTGGCGCTCCGGCCAGTTGGTATTCGTCGGCGTCGCTATCGACCGAGATCTCGCCTTGGCTGCCGGGACCTTCCAGCACATCGACCAGCGGCGGCAGATGCTCAAAGACGTCGGCCAGCAGATAGGTCTCTTCGCACCAGGGGCAGCGGACGCGCGACGAACTGTCGGCGGCGCCGGGAATGCGGATCGGGTCGTTACAGTGCGGGCAATTGGCGATGAGCATCTAGCTCTCCCACGTCCTTAACTCAATGCAGAAACAATTTCACTAGTGTAACTTGAAATACCCCCTGGCGCCGCAATTGAGTGGAATCCACCTTTGGCGGGGGTCAAGTGGACGCAACCTCGTCATAGAGGTCGATATGCCGCTGGATCATCTGCGGAATCGAGAATTCGGCCGCGATCCGCTCCTGGGCAGCCTGCCCAAGGCGGCGGCGGAGGTCGTCGTCTTCCAAAACGATGTTCGTGTAGCGAGAGTACTCAGCCCGTTGCCCCAACGGGACCAGAAAACCGGTTTTCTCCGAAACCACCAGATCGCGATTGCCGGGGATGTCGCTGACGATAGCCGGAACGCCGGCGACCATCGCTTCCATCAGGGCGTTCGATTGCCCTTCGTAACCGCTGGCTAGCAGGAAGCAGTCGGCGTGCGCCATGATTTGCGGAACGTCATTGCGAGCGCCCAGGAAGTGGACCGAGCCTTCGGTGTTGGCCTGGCGGGCGAACTTCTTCAGACGATCGCGCTGCGGGCCGTCGCCAATGATCAGCAAGTGGACGTCGCTGCGTATTCGGTTCAGGATGTCGATCGACCAGATCAGATCTTTTAACCGCTTTTGCGGCCAGAGCCGACCGACGGCGACCAACAGCCGCGAATCATAAGGAAGATCCAACTGCCGCAGCAATTGCTCGCGGCTCAGTGGCGCCGGCGGGGGAGTTGCATCGATGCCGTTGGGGATCACGACGAACTTTTTCGGGTCGCGTCCTTTCTCGACATAGAACTGCTCGATGCCGCTGCTGTTGACGGCGATCTTGTCGGTCTTGCGATCGAGGTAGCGATCGATCGCAATTTCGTACCCTTGTTTCCAAGGATCGACGCAACGTTCGCCGCAGATAATATGGGGAACCTTGACCGCTTGGGCGGCCGATCGACCGTAAGCGTTGGCGGCGAAAATCCAGGTATGGACGATGTCGGGCGCCAGGCGTTTGATCTCTTTTTTTAGCCGCAGATAGGCGAGCGGATCGAGTTTGCGACGCTTGCGGATCTCGACGATCGGAATGTCTTGCGCGCGGAGCGTTTCCTCCAGCGGACCGCTGCGGGTCAACAGACAAACATGCACGTCGAACTGAGCGCGCGGCAAGCCGGTCGCCAGCATCGTCAGTTGTTTTTCGGCGCCCCCTCGGTCGAGCGTGGGAATGATCAGCAGCAGTCGCTTCATGCAGCAGGCTTTCCTGTTCTTCTTCGCGTTTGCTCTACGATATCACAATCGTCGACAAAGGGGGCCCACCAGCACGTGGTTTCAGACAACGCGGCGGCGTTCTGTCTCGAGACTCTCGTGGAGAAATTCGATCACCCGGGCCGCCATTTTGCCGTAGTAGGGAAACCCGTGCCCGCCGCCGCAGACTTCGAGTTCGCACGTGTGCGGCACCCCCAGCGAGTAGAGCTTCATCCGCAATCGCTCGGAACTTTCCCACCAGTCGGCGTCCTCGGGACAGCAGCAAAAGAACTGATGCCGCGGCCAGTTGAGCGGATGGATGTGGAGCGTCGCGGTGTCTTGCCGGGCCGCTTCGGCCGTCTCGTACTGCTGCCAGAGGGGATCTTCGTCGTCGCGACGCATCCGCTCTTGATAGTCGATCGCCGGGCTGATCGCGGCGACGACCGGAAACTTGTCTGGAAATTTGTAAGCCAGACGGAGCGCCCCCTGCCCTCCCATGCTGGTGCCGAACAGGCCGATCTGCGGCGGTGCGGCGTCATATTTTGCAGCGACAAACGGCAGAACATTGTCGAGCAAATGTTGCTGAGCCGAGATTGCCGAGTCAAATTCGGGGCAAATGCGATCGGTCCACCAGCTGCGGAGCGTCACCGGCGCGATGACCGGCAGGCCATATTTCTCCAGTTGTGAGACGAACTCCACTTTGTCTTGCAGCCGGCCCAGATGGACGCCATGCAGGTAAATCGCGACGTAGCCGTGCGGATTTCGCTGCTGGGGCTCAAACAGAAAGCAGGGATGCCCGGCGATCGTCGTTTCGCTCCAATTTCCGATGTCGGTCGTCATGGGGAGAGGGCTTTGCGCTCTTAAGGGCGTTACTGTTTGGGAGCGGCTCGCTTACAATAGCGACCGGTCGCGGCGGTTGCGGCCCAGATGGTCCTTACTTCGGCATATTGTAATCAATCGTGCGCACTCTGATCTCCCAGTCGCAATTGGAAGCCGGCGTCCGCGATTTGGCGGCCCAGCTCAACCAGCAATACGACGGTCGCCCGCTGACGGTGCTCGGCGTGCTGACCGGCAGCGTGGTGCTGCTGGCCGACCTGATCCGCCAGTTGGAAATGCCGCTGCGGGTTGGCGTGCTGCAGGCCCGCAGCTATCGCGGCGAAGCGACTTCCCCCGGTGAGCTAGTCGTCAACATCGACTTGATGCCGGCGGTCGAAGGTTGCGACGTGCTGCTGTTGGACGACATCTTTGACACCGGCCGAACGCTGGACGAGCTGGTCCGGCGGATGCATACGTGTGGCGCCGCTTCGGTTCGCTCGATGGTGTTGTTGACCAAGGTCGGACGCTGCGAGGTAGAGTATTGCCCCGACTACTCGGCGTTTGATATTCCGAACGAGTTTGTCGTTGGGTACGGGCTCGATTACGACGACCACTATCGCAATCTACCTTTTGTGGCGGCGCTCGATCCGGACGAGATCGCCGCCGGGGCGCAATGAGCGGCATGCGCGTCGCGCTGGTGACGCGGCGGTTTTGGCCGATGGTCGGCGGCGCCGAGATGGTGATGGCCAAGCTGGCCCAAGAGCTGCGTCGGCAATCGGTCGACGTGCGGATTGTGACCGCCCGCTGGCATCGAAACTGGCCAGAGCGCATCGTCCATCGCGAGATCCCGATTTTTCGCCTGCCCAACCCGCAACTGCGCGGCTGGGGGACGCTGCGGTACATGATGTCGCTGGGCAAATACCTGCAGCAGCATCAAGCCGAGCTGGACGCGGTCTACGTTTCGATGCTGAAGCATAGCGCCTACATGGCCGTTGAGCGGCTGAAGAAGACGTCGACGCCGATCATTTTGCGCGCCGAAGGAGGCGGGGAGACCGGCGACTGTCGCTGGCAGGACGAAGCGAACTTTGGCCTGCGGATACGCGGCGTCTGTCATCAGGCGGATGCCGTCGTGGCGCCAAGTCCGGCAATCATGGAAGAGCTGCTTGCCGCCGGATATGATCCGGACCGGCTGCACTTCATCCCCAACGGCGTCGCGATTCCGCCAGACCGTACCAAGCAGCGGCGGTTTGATGCCCGGATGGCGCTGCAAAGTGCGCAGCCCTCTTTCTCGCTTAACAACGACATGCCGCTGGCCGTCTACACCGGTCGCTTGCATCCCAAGAAAGGGTTGATCACCGCGATCGAGGCGTGGCGGTTCGTCTTGCAGCGATTTCCGGACGCCAAGCTGATGCTGGTCGGCGAAGGACCACAAGAGGCGGAATTGCGCGAGAGAATCAATTCGCTTGGCCTGCAGGATCGCATCTTCCTGCCAGGCGTCTTTGACGACGTTTCGGACTTGCTCGATGCGGCCGATCTCTTTTTGCTGCCGTCGCACGAAGAGGGAATGTCGCTCTCACTATTAGAAGCGATGGCGGCCGGCTTGCCGGCGATTGTGACCGACATCCGCGGCAATCGGCAGTTGGTCGAGTCGGGCCGCAACGGGCTGCTCTTTCCGGTCGACAACGTGCAGGCATTGCAAGAAGAGATTGTCAACGTCCTGCATCAACCGGCGGCGGCCGCTCAGTTGGGCGCGGCGGCTCGGGCCGAGGTGACCGAAAAATATAGCCTGGCCGCTGCCGCGACCAGGCATCGAGAGTTGTTTGCGAAGCTACGTGAAGCGAAGCGTCACGTGAGCTAGATGCGCTTCACGTAAGGGTGGGTGGAGCAAGCGCACAGCGCCTCGCGATTCTCAGAAAGTAATGAATCGCTTGCGCAACCCACCTTCCGCTTGCAAACGCATTGTTGGGTTTCGCTGCGCTGCACCCAACCTACGCCAGTGGTGAAACCTACTCCGCTTCCGGCTGGGCTGCCCCTTCGCCTTCGGCGGCGGGCGCTCCTTCGTCTTTCTTCATCTCGCCGCGGCGGGCACGTTCCGCTTCTTCGCGAGCCCGGATGCGGGCCATCTTGGGATCTTCCGGAGCGGTGAACGGCTGGGCTTCGACCAGGAACTTGCCAGAGACGATCCCCTGCCCTTTCTGATAGTACCAACCATCCGCTTCAAACTTGTCGCCGGGGCGAATCAGACGCGGATCGGAGACCGAGACCTTCACTTCGGCTTCTTCGGCCAACTCAACTGTCAGCCGAGTTCCGCCGGCGATGACGTTCAACTTGCCGTCCCGCGAAACGCCGGCGACGCGTCCGTTAACTAGGTAGGTCGAAATCTCGTCGGCCGCTTTTTTACGCGGTTTGCTGCCGCCGTCATCTCCGCCCCCAAACAAATTGCCCAAGCCGCCCAGCGACGCTTCTTCGGTCACGCCCAGCGGCGTTCCTTCACGCGGGGTGAAGACGGTCATCTCAGCAATCGGCTCTTGGGAGTTTCCGCGACCGTCAAACTTGCCGGTGAAGCTGACGAACATGCCGGGAGCGACCCACCCTTTTTCGGCGGTGCCGGTCAGTTGCATATCCTCAGGTTTGATTTCGACTTTGAGCAGCCAAGGAGTGCCATCGGCGGCTTTGGCTTGAAGGAGCGGCCCCCGCATCCCGACGATTTCCCCTTGGAGCGTAAACTTCTGGCGTTCTTTGTTCTGAGCCAAAACGGCACTGCTGACCGAGAGCAACAGAGCGACTGTTAGCCAAGGGATGGTACGGAGCATGGAGGAACACCTGCGGCGGGAAAGGAATTTGAGAAGGGACCGAATCGACCCTTCAAGATAACGGGGAGGCCAGCGAAAAGCCAATATCGAGAAAAAGCGGGGCTTTTTGAGCGACCAGCAAACCACTGGTAAATCTTGAAGCGTGGCTCACGCAGGTTTGTACTCGGCAAAGTGGTCTGTCTGTGCCGTTGGCCCCCCAATTTCTCCTGATCGACGACACGAGATGCTCAATCGACCCGATTACGAACCTGACCGCTCAGAAAGAAAAGTTTATATAAATCCGATTGGATTGTTGGCCAAGGGGCTGCTGTGTCCCCGGTGTAGGGGGGTGTGGTTCTCGTTCTAACTACAATTCTTCTCGTCGAGGTAGATGGTTATGGCTTCCGGTCGTGGTTTTCGGTTTGGCTTTACATTGGTCGAATTGTTGGTGGTCATTGCGATTATCGGCGTGTTGATCGCTTTGTTGTTGCCGGCGGTCCAGCAGGCCCGCGAAGCGGCTCGGCGGATGCAATGCAGCAACAACCTGAAGCAAATTGGGCTCGCGCTGCCTAACTACCATGACACTTTTGATGCCTTGCCCCCTGCGGCGATCAATCCGGTTGGCGACAACCCGATTTGCGGCTCCGCAAGAGCAAGGACTCTTGCGGACGTGCGGCGTATCGGCGAAGGTGGACGGCAGCCTTCACTTGCTAGAATGGATTGGTAGCAGGTTGCCGTTATGAAATTCTTCGCCTTTCACCTGATGCCGTGGGATCGACTCCCCGCCGACTTTGCGGAGCGGTACGACAGCGCTTGGACGACGATTCCAAATTCGTTGTACGATCCGCTGCATGGCGGAAAGTTGTACAACGACTATCTCGATCAATTGGTCCTGGCTGATCAATTGGGCTTTGACGGCGTTTGCGTTAACGAGCATCATCAGAACGCCTATGGGACGATGCCCAGTCCCAATCTGATGGCCTCGATCTTAGCGCGGCAGACCAAGCGAGTGAAGATCGCTGTCGTCGGCAACGCCCTCCCCTTCTACAACCCGCCGACGCGCGTGGCCGAAGAGTTTGCGATGCTCGACTGCATCAGCGGCGGTCGATTGATCGCGGGGCTGGTCGTCGGCGGCGGGCCGGAATACTTCAGCTTTTCGCTCAATCCGACGCATGCCCGCAGCATGTATCGCGAAGCGTTTGATCTGGTTCTCCGCTGTTGGACGGAAGAAGGCCCGTTTGAGCACTACGGCCAGCATTGGAAGCTGCGGTACGTGAATCCCTGGCCGCGTCCGGTTCAGCAGCCTCACCCGCCGATCTGGATCCCTGGCGCCGGCAGTCGCGAAACGATTCAGTTCGTCGCCGAGCGGCGTTACGCTTACATGGGGATTCCCTACTTTCACCTCGACTTCTTCCAGCGGAATTTTGACATGTTCCGCGACGCCTGTGAGAAAAACGGCTACACCGCCGATCCCGAGCAATTGGGGTGGTTGTTGCCGATCTACGTGGCCGAGACCGACGCCCAGGCGTGGGAAGAATACGAAGAGCATCTGTGGTACTTCGTCCGTAACTTGCTGAAAGGCCTGGTGATTTTTCCGCCGGGGTATACCAGCGCACGTTCGATCGCCGGGATTCAGCGCGGGCTGCAGCAGTTTATGACCGTTTGCCAAACCCGCGACGATATCGAGCGAGGCGGCTACGCGATCGTCGGCAGTCCCGAGACGGTTCGAGAAAAGCTGCAGACCTACATCCACCAACTCGGCGTCGGCAATCTGTTGGGGCTGTTTCAACTAGGAACCTTGCCGCACGAGTTGGCTTGCAAGAATATGTCCCTCTTTGCCGAACAAGTGATGCCGAAACTGCGCGCGATCGGCCAAATCTGATTTTCAGGAATGACTATGCCAGCGAAACCGCAGCACCGTTTTCTTCATGTCGGCGGCAAGAAGACGCAGTTGATGACCCTGGGCGAAGGCCCGCCGCTGGTCTATCTGCACTCGGCCGGGGGCGAGACCGAGCCGATTCCGTTTATGGAGAAACTGGCTGAGCAGTACACCGTCTACGTGCCGGCCCATCCCGGTTTTGCGCTCAGCGAAGGGCTGAACGACATTCTCGACATCCATGATATGGCGTGGCACTATGTCGATCTGTTCGCCGAACTGCAGCTTAGCGGCGTACCGGTGATCGGCTACTCGCTTGGCGCCTGGATCGCAGTCGAGCTGGCGATTCTTCGTCCGGAACTGATCAGTCGTTTGGGAATGATCGCTGCGGCCGGATTGTATGTCGAAGGGGCGCCGATGGGCGAACTGTTTATCGACGACTTCAACAAGCTGCGCGAGCTGATCTTTTTTGATCCGGAAAGCCCGCCGGCACTGCAGACGACTCCCCGCAATCCTGACGATTCGCAAATGCTGATGTGGCTACGCGCCCGAGAGGCGACGGCCCGGGTTGGTTGGAACCCGTACCTGCACGATCCGAAGCTGCCCCGTCATCTGCATCGGGTGACGCAGCCGACGACGCTGGTCTGGGGGCGGCATGACAAGATGATTCCGCTGCCGCATGGTGAGTACTACGCCCAGCAGCTTCCCAATGCAACGCTGGAAATTCTCGAAGAGTGCGGTCATGGCGTGCCGTGGGAGAAATGCGACGAAACGGCCGCACTGCTGATGAAGTAACGCAAAAAAAGGCCACGCCGCTCTCTGATTCTCGATTGGAGAGCGACGCGGCCACGCGGTTTATTTAGCGCCTTGTCGCGCCTTGTCGCGTCTTTCGCTGCAGGTCGCTGCCGGAAAGTTTTTGCGGCTGCAGTTCGTCTCCTTCCAAGTCGAGCGTCAGCGTTCCCCCCTGGATATCTTTTTGCAACTGCGAGGCCGAGTTAAATTCGGCCGGCAGATACTGAAAGTAGATCGGCTCGGGGTTCGGAATCCGTTCGGTCGGGGCCGTCTCACCAATTTTTCGTTGGGCGGTAATTTTCACTTGCCGCAGACCAGGGCTGGTCCGTAGCGTGAACTTGCCGTCCTGGATATCGGCGCTGGCGAATTGGCCGACGCCGCCGACCGGAGCTAGTTCAACGTAGCCTTTCTCAATCGGCTGACCATTAAAGGTTGCGACTCCTTGCACCTCCATTTTTCCGTCTCCGCCGCACCCGACGGAAACGAGAAGCAGGCATGCGGAGAGGCATATCGACAACATGTGCGCAGGGGTGATCACCATCGGAGGCGTCTCCTCGAAGTTCGGCGGGAAGCGTAGATTCGATTCCCGCTCTTAGGGCGGTTATGAGGTTTAGCAGTCCGTTGATTTTCTCGACGGACTGCGTGATCGCACGGATGCGCTCGCAAAATAACGACGTAAGTCGTTATTTTGCGAGCCGCGAAGAGCTATGCTCTGAGCCTGGCGAGGTTGAAAAATGCCACGATGGCATTTTTCAACCGGCAGTTAGTATTCGCCGAGAACTTGGCCGTCGCTGCGGGCGCCAAGATTACGAAACGTGGTGACGTTGATCGTGTCGGCGATAAACCGGACCGACCCGTCCGAGAGGGCCGCGTTGACGCCGCCGGTATGCCAGCTGCGGGGAGCGATCACGTTGGCGCCCCAGTCCCAGTCGGCATGCGCGGTGCACTTGGCGCCGAGCGCGCCGCCGAGGTTCGTATGGCAGCGATTGCTGCGATCATTCGCATCGGCGTTCGGCGTCAGGTAAGTCGTGAAACCGGCGCCCATTGCAACTTGCGTACGCCCCATCGCGCTCCAGATGTCCTGCTGCGTCGGCGTGATGATTTCCGACACCAGTAGCGTGTTCGACAGACCGTCGGTGGCGTCACGCAGTTTGGCTCGCTTTTCGGGTACGAACATGCCGGCGGTTCCGGTGTAGCCGTCAACCGCACTCCAGGGCGTGCCGGAGTTATAGTTCGAGTCGCCGTAGCAAACGACGTAGTTTTGCAACGAGTTTTGCCATTCCAGGATGCCTTCTTCCTGAATGTTGGTGTCGTCCGACGGGCAGATCATCGTGTCGAGCAAAGCAATGCGGGCCTGACCGCCCCATCCGGGCACGCCATTGATCTTGTTGGTGAAGTCGATTTGATCGTACATCGCCGTTTCTTCGATGAACGGCAAGATGAAGCAGTAGTACGAATAAGAGTCGCGGCCCCAGAGATTGTTTCCTTGGCTTCCCGGCGGCAGTTCGCCGTAGGTGTCGTGGAAGTTGTGCATCGCCAGGGCGACTTGGCGCATCTGGTTAGTGCATTGCATGCGGCGAGCCGCTTCCCGCGCCTGCTGAACCGCGGGAAGCAGCAGCGCAATTAAAACGCCGATGATGGCGATCACCACCAAGAGTTCGACCAGCGTAAAACCGCGTCGGCGCCGCACATGGGAAAAGTTGATTGAAGTGTTCATAAATCACCACTATGAAAGAAGAGAATAAACCGCGCTTTGTTCTCATCAAAAACGTCAAGCGTTTTCTGAAGAACAATAAAGTCGCAACACATTCGCAGCGAAGTGCGGGGCCGGGAGTCGAAGTCGTTTTGCTGGACATCCCTCCGTTAGATCCCGCTTAGTGCTGCAAAGTTTGGCGAGTTCGAATCCGCTGAACTCGTGCGCCAAGCCATTTACCTAGGCTATCAATCGAAAACTAGCGAAGTCCATGAATATTTGCGCTGACAGGCTTCGATATTTCACATGGCGGTATTCTTTCTGCTAATAGAGAGCCCTAAAGGAGGGCTTGTCTGTCATCGCTTTAACCCTGTTTTTCCGGGGTAAACGTGGCGAAATGTCTCGGTGATCGAACCAAGAGTTGATCACCGTAAAAAGTGGTCGCGGATCGCCGCAGTCGGCACCAAAAATGTGGATCTCGCCCGCCTTCTGACTGCAATCGATTTCCCAAGAAGCGGGGATTCTCCCCTGGCCTTCCGCCTTCCCTTCCACAACGAGTCCGTTGCTATGTCTCACCGAATTCGGTGTGTCCTTACGCTTGGCGTTCTGCTCTCGATCACCTTTGCCGCAGGCTTGCGTGCCGCTGACCTGCCTTACTTGGTTGGTACGGCGAAGGTAGAGATCACTCCCGACTATCCCGTCATGTTGTCTGGCTATGCCTCGCGCGGTTTGAAGGAAGTCTCCGAGACGATTCAGCCGCTCTATGCCCGCGCTGTTTCGATCGGCGACAAAGAGGAGTCGCCCATGGTGTTGATGATGGTCAATAACTGCGGCGTCTCGGCGGAGACAAGCGATCGGGTCGCCCAGCAATTGAGAGCGAAGTATCAACTTCCCCGGGCGCGGTTAGCGATTTGTTCGACGCATACGCACTACGCGCCGATGCTCAGCGGCGTCTTACCGAATCTCGCCTCGCAGTCGATCCCGCACCAGCGGCAACAGGCGATTGATCGCGATACCGGTGAGCTAGTCTCAGCGCTTGTCAAAGCGGCGAGCCAAGCGATCGACGATCGATTGCCCGCGCGGCTCGAGTTTGCAATTCGCGAAGTTGGTTTTGCCGCCAATCGTCGCGCTGGCGGTGGACCGTCCGATCATCAACTGCCGCTGCTAACCGTTTGCGATGCGGACGACAAAGTCCGCTCGGCGATTGTCGGCTACGCATGTCATTGCACGACGATTGGAACGACGCCGGCGTTTATTGGCGACTGGGCCGGTTATGGCGCCCAGTATCTGGAACGGGAATATCCCGGCGCCGTTGCGCTGGTCATCATTGGTTGCGGCGGCGACCAAAATCCGCAGCCGCGCGGAAACTCGAATTCGCACAGCAATACGGTCAGGCGATCCGGGACGAGGTCGTCCGCTTGATGAAGGCGCCCATGCGCCCGATCGATGGCGAAGGCGAGCGGCATCGATGGTTTTTACGCGTCGAAGTACGTCCAGCGAATCGAAGCCGGCCAGGCGATCCCGACCGCGCTCGACTACCCGGTGCAAAGCTGGACGCTGGGCGACGACCTAGCGATCGTCTTTCTTGGAGGTGAAGTGACGGTTGACTATTCGGTGCGTCTGAAGAGCCTGACGCCTTCGGGCAAATTGTGGGTCGCCGCTTACTCGAATGACGTCCGCACCTATATACCGTCGGCCCGGGTGCTCCAAGAAGGAGGCTACGAAGGGGGCGGCTCCCGAATCTTCGATCATTTCGGCAGCGCAGCGACAACTTCCGGAATGGCTTCCCGCCAAGAATTAGCAGACGCGCTTCTTGCCCATCGATCGAAGCGACTCTGGCCGGGAAAGGCCGGATTCGCCATCGTGCTTGTCTCGTATCAACAAGCATTGATGTTTTTTGCCGAGGCCTGAGCTTGGCCGATGGGAATTCGATCGTCCTTAATGTCGTCTTCCGAGTTATTTAGGGCGTAGAAGATTCTCTCCTTGACGTGTCAGCGCCGGACCGATGCGAGGGCGTTCGTATTTCTGAATAGGCCGAAACTGCGAAAAAATGATTTTTTTGTAATATTTAGATGGCAAAGCAGGGGAGAGGCGGGTACTTTCTTCTGTTAGAGAGTTCAGTGCATTTGTGCAGGGCCAAGTCCGCCGTTGATTGGGACTTGCGAGCGACACGAATTGTGCTGGTTCTCGGTCCACTCTTTCAAGTCCCGTCTTTGATCTTGGCGCTTCTGGTCGCCCGTCATTTTCCCATCATCTTGTCGGTCGATTTTCTCGACCAATCCTGGAGAGAATCATGAGCATCGTCAATTTTCGCCGCCGCCATCTTAGCGGCCGCGCCGGTTTCACGTTGGTCGAACTGTTGGTTGTCATCGCTATCATCGGCGTGTTGATTGCGCTGCTGTTGCCGGCGGTTCAGCAAGCTCGCGAGTCAGCGCGGCGAACGCAATGCGTCAATAACCTGAAACAGATTGGCCTGGCCCTCCACAACTACGCCGACACGTTCAAAGAGTTCCCGCCGCTGGCGATCTTGGGTGACGGAAACGGCAACCCTCAGGCGACGCGCTGCTATACCTGGATCTCGCTGATCTTGCCGCAACTGGAGCAAGGAGCGCTGCACGATCAGTTTAACTTTGCCGCGCCCGCTTGGAATCAAACGCTGCCCGGTAGTCTTGGTAACCTGCAAGGGGCTCCGGTCGCCTCGGTGTTGCTCTGTCCTTCGGACGGCACGCCGATGGATACCTCGCAAACCAACGGCGTTTCAATCACCAACTACATCGGCTCGGAAGGGTATCACTGGTGGACGACCGCCGGCATCAGCGACGCGACGCTAACCAGCCAGGGACTGTCTGGCTTTTCGTCGTCGACTTCGGCCAATGATTTCTCCGGCGCCTTTACGATTGGTCGGAAGACGCGGTTCGCCAGCTTTGTGGACGGGACCAGCAATACGATCGTCGTCTCCGAAACCAATGGCAGCGGGTACAAGAACGGCGGTGATCGGATGAAAGGGGGCACTGGCATCCCACGGTTGCCGACTGCCGAAGCGGTGGTTCGCCCCGCCTACGTCTTCACGGGCTTTGCCGGACTTAGCCGCCGCGCACCTTACGCGGACCCAACTGGTACGGCGGCAACGGCTGACGGCTGGTTCAATAAAACGGGCAGCAATCCGTACTACTTCACCCCGTCGTACATCGCCTATCGGCACATCAACAACGACTGGCAAGGGCCGGGCAGCTTCCACTCCGGCATCTGCAATAGCCTGCTGGGGGACGCGTCGGTTCGTACGATCACCGAAACGATGGACTACGGCACCTACCTGTGCTTGAACGCCGTCGCAGATCGTCACGCCCGCGGATTCGACCAATAGCGTCATTTGCCGTTTCGAGTTTGTTTTGTTTGTCAGCGACACCTCGCGTTGCAAGGAATTGATATGCGCTACCTCGCGTCCTTTGTTTTGATGCTTACGATTTGCCTGGTCCTTGGGTGCGGCGAAAAGAAGCCGGAATCGACCGTCGACACCACCGACGCCAGCATGACGGAAGCCCCGCCGGAACCTGGCCGTTGACCGAAAACGCTTTCAGGGATCCAAGGAGCCGAGCGGCAACGTTCGGCTCTTTTTTTTGTTGTTGTGGTAGTCCTCCGGTTCGTCGCACTGGCGAACCTGGGCATTGTTCGGCGACTCTCGCCTCCCCTTCTGGCACTCGCTTTCTCTCTCTCCGTCTCCCGCTCGGAGCGCTATCTCGCCACGCGGCAGGGCGAGTGAGTAGCGAAGCAGGCCCAAATCGATAAACCGCCAAGCATGGGTTGTGTCGCATTTGGTCAGAGAACATAGATTTCTTGAGTTTTTCGCGATTCTGTGTGTTTATGGGGGATGCTAAGCACCGCTTAGTGGTTAAAAATAGCACAATGCCGCCATCCAATCTGGTTGCTGTGCGGTTTTCCCTGACTTTCGGTGTTTTGGTTATCCACTTTTATCTGTTGAGCGGCCGCGCGGACGCTCATTCTGGGCGAGGAGAAATCATGGAGAAGAGGAATCTAGGGCGTGGGCGGCTTACACGCTTGTCTGGCTTCACGCTGGTCGAATTGCTGGTCGTGATCGCAATTATCGGCGTATTGATCGCGCTGCTATTGCCGGCCGTGCAACAGGCCCGCGAGGCGGCTCGGCGAATGCAGTGCACCAACAACCTGAAGCAGCATGGTTTGGCGCTGCACACCTATCATGACACGCACGGGGCGTTTCCGCCGGCGGTTATTAACCCGGGATGCCGCTACTGCGATGTGATTCCGGCGTCGCAAAACTGGGACGGCAATGTCCGGAACACGACGTTTCAGCTGATGATCCTGCCGTTTCTGGAACAGGGCAATCTGTACGATCAGATTGACTTTCGCTATCCGGTTGGGCTTTCGGCTCACTCCGACATGACCGATCCGGTCGCGGCCGACGCGGCGAGCAACATGAGCGCGATCAAGGGTGTGCATCTCGATGTATTCGCTTGTCCCTCCGATCCGGGCGATCAGGCCGGCACCAGCACTTCGACCTCGGGTCACTACTACACGATTAACTACTATCGCACCAGCTACGGGGCGATCACGTACACGTGGGAAGATAACTCCGACAACTCGAAACTGCTGTGGGGTTCCGCGGATAACAACTCAAGCTTGCGACCGGCTTTTGGGATCAACGGTTCGAGCAAGATCCGCGACATCGTCGATGGCACGAGCAACTCGCTGCTGCTGTGCGAAACCCGGATGATTAAATCCTCCACCAACTACGGACCGTATTGGGGAACCTGGACCAATACGTTTTGGTTGGCGATGGACTTGCAGATCAACTCGACGCGGATTGAATCGGGCGTTGATACGAAAAAACCGTATGCCTGGACGCCGGGCAGCAATCACCCAGGCGGTTGCAACTCATTATTCGCCGATGCTTCGGTTCACTTCCTAAGCGAAACGACCAATGCGAACACTCTCTACAACTTGGCGAAAATCGCCGACGGCAACGTCATTGGCGAATATTAAGAGGAACGGGCAATGTCAGAGAACGAGAAAGAAGGCCGCTTGAACCGGCGTGTGTTGCTTGGTTGCATGATCTTGATCGGTTTGGCGGGAGGATGTGGCCCGGCAGCCAATCATCCAGAACTGGCCCCGGTGACCGGGGTGGTGACCGTTAACGGTAAACCGGTCGAGAACGTGACCGTCGTTTTTACGCCGGCGACGGAAGGCCGCGTCTCGCGCGGCGGGACCGATGCGGAAGGAAAGTTTACGCTGCGATATGCCGGCGACGCTGATGGCGCCGTACTCGGCCAGCATGCTGTTACCTTCATGGTGATCGATGCCGACGCGCCAGCGAACGTTCTGCCCCGCAAATACGCAGATCAGACCGCGAGCATCCCGGCCGAGGTCACCAAGGCCGGGCCGAACGAGTATACGTTCGACCTGAAGGGAAGGTAACGCTGGGGATTCGCTTGAGTCCGCTTGTCACTCAGAAGACCGCCCGATCATTCATCGGGCGGTTTTTCGTTTCTTGGCCGCCCATCCTACGCGTGAACGAGCGAACGCCATCCGCTGCGAATGCGTGACAGCATTCGGCTGAAAAAATTGGTTGGCTGCGGTTCGTCGCTGAAGTCCAGGTAGTCGAGGAAGAAATCGGCCGCTCCGCCATGGACCGATAAGAGGCCGCCCCGTTTGCCGCCGCAGTCGATCTGGTGTTCGTTCAGACCGTACAAGAGGTAGCCCTTGCCTTGCCCACGATATCGATAGTCGCCACCACCATGCGGATCGGGTGGGACGCTGGCCAGGTAGTTTGGCGTTAGTTGGTCAAGGTGGTTGGGCAAGCTCCCCTGCTCTGCCTGGTAAACGAGAAGGGCTAATTCGATGCGAAGCAGCCGGAGCATCGCGAGAGAGCGGAGATCGGCGCCTGCGAAACTATTGCGGCGCGCTTGCGATTGTTCTTCTGGAGTCAGTTGCGCAAAACGTTGACGGTGCGCTTCAACTTGGGCGGCGATTTCGTCGCGCTCTTCTTTCGTAAGATCTGCGAACTCTTCCTGTTTCAGCCAGTTTTCGTCCCACTCTTCCTCTTCGACGCCATTCTCCAATTCCCACTGTCGGTCACGCTCATAGATGACGTCGTACGGTTCGCGGGACTTCTCGTAGGCATCTAGGTAATCTGGCAGCGATCGTTGCGTTTCCAGCGATAGCTTTCGCCGCATCTTGCGAAGGGCATTCAGTCCAACCCCTTCAATTCCGGCCGAAACGAGATAGTCGACGATCAGTCCCCCTTTGCGATTGGCGGTCGCCAAGAGGAAGCCGTACTCGATTTCCTTGACGGCAAGCGAAAGGTCGCCAGTCCGTTCAGCATGATGCGCTGACCAGGCGAATACGCGAGACAATTGCCGCACTGACTGAAATCGCCCGCCCGATTCGGCTTGCCATGTTTCCGCCGTTTCTGGGACCCAATTCTCACAGCGTTTTTTTAGTAGCTGACGGGCGACCGCCAGCAGACCAGCGTGGTCTGCCAGATATGCGGGGGATTGCTGGACGGCCGCTGCTTCGATCTTTTCGTCGGACGGAAAAGGGCCTTCGTAGCCCGGTTCGAAAAGGACGGCCAGCTCGGCTTCCCACGGGAAATCCGGAAGCTGACTAGCGACCTCCACCAATTGCGGGAAATTGTTCCCCTCGCGCATCGTGGTTTTCATGCTGCCGGCTCCTCTGGGCTACTGGCCCGATTCTACGGCGCGTGACGAAAACTTGCGAGAAAATTGGGGAGCCTGCGGCAGTCAGGCGGTTCGGCAGGCCACAAAAGCGGGTGTAGATTATCTATCTTGTTGCTGACTGATTCGGATTCGCAGCCTGGGAGGGGGTAGCGCGGTTGATTGGACTTGACAAATTTGCTAATTTTTCCTGTTCTCGCCCGATTGTTGACGGTGGGTAAGGCGCCGTGCGGCGCCGCCTCACGTCGGGGATGACGTTTCTTAACTTTTGGAGCCGAACGAGCGGCTGGCTGGGTCGTCCGCTGGTTTCTGGCTAGGTGTTTCTCTTTAATTCATGGTAAATCGTAACCTAATTCGCAATCTGGATAGCGACGATACGCTGACGTCGCTGATCGATAACTGGGTACAAGACGCTGAAACCAACGTCTTCGGGACGTTTGAAGAAGAAGAAGCTGTAGAGCTGAATAAAATCGTCGACGGGACCATTCTGCGGGTCGACGAGGAATACGTGCTGGTCGACGTCGGCGGCAAGAGCGAAGGTAGCATTCCGCGCGACGAGTGGGACGAAGAAGACGACGAGCCGAAGGTTGGCGAAACGATCAAAGTTCTCGTCGAGGATATCGAAGACGAGTTCGGTCGTACCGACGACCCGCACGGCATGATCACCCTCAGCCGTAAGAAGGCGCTGAAGATTCTGGAATGGGACGCGACGATGTCCACCATCCAGGAAGGCGCTGTGGTCGAGGGTACCGTCGTCCGCAAAATCAAGGGCGGTCTGTTGGTCGACATTGGGGTCAATGTCTTCCTGCCGGCCAGCCAGGTCGATATTCGCCGTCCGTCCGACATTGCCGACTATATCGGCAAGAAGGTCGAGTGCGAAGTTCTGAAGATCGACGAAGAACGCCGCAACATTGTCGTCAGCCGTCGCTCGCTGATCGAAAAGAAGCGTCAGAAGGATCGCGATTCGCTGCTGCAAGAGTTGGAAGTTGGCCAACGTCGCAAGGGCGTGGTCAAGAACATTGCCGACTTCGGCGCGTTCGTCGACCTGGGCGGCATCGATGGTCTGTTGCACATCACCGACATGAGCTGGGGCCGCATCGGCCACCCGACCGAAGTGGTGAAGATCGACGACGAAGTCGAAGTTCAGATCCTGAACATCGATCACGAACGTCAGAAGATCGCCCTCGGCATGAAGCAGATGCAGCCGAGCCCGTGGGATGGCGTTGAAGAGAAGTACCCGGTCGGCGCCAAGGTTCGCGGCCAGGTCGTCAACGTGATGAGCTACGGCGCCTTCGTCAAGCTGGAAGAAGGCATCGAAGGTCTGGTTCACATTAGCGAAATGTCGTGGACCAAACGCATCAGCCACCCGAGCGAAGTGGTCAACATTGGCGACGAAATCGACGTCGTCGTGTTGGGCATCAACAAAGAGAAGCAAGAAATCTCGCTTGGCATGAAGCAGACCCAGTCGAATCCTTGGGAAAATATCAAGGATCGCTATCCGGTCGAATCGGTCGTCAAGGGCAAGGTTCGCAACCTTACCAATTACGGCGCCTTTGTCGAACTGGAAGAAGGCATCGACGGCCTGCTGCACGTTTCCGACATGTCGTGGACCCGCAAGATTGGTCACCCGAGCGAAATGCTGGAAAAGGGCCAGGAAGTGGAATGCAAGGTCCTCAACATCGAAGAAGACCGTCGCCGCATCGCGCTCGGACTGAAGCAAATGGATCTCGATCCGTGGGCCAGCAGCATTCCGGACAAGTACCAGCCGAACCAGCTGGTCAAAGGTAAGGTCACCAAGATCACCAACTTCGGCGTCTTCGTCGGATTGGAAGATGGCTTGGAAGGCCTGCTCCACATTTCGGAATTGGCCGACGAAAAGGTCGAGAACCCCGAAGACGTCGTCAAAGTTGGCGACGACATCGAGGTGAAGATCCTTCGCGTCGACACCGACGAGCGGAAGATCGGCCTGTCGCGGAAACGCGTTCAGTGGGCTGCTGAAGACGAAGCCGCCGCCGCCGCCGCCGAAGCGACCACCGAAAAGGAACAGCAAGAGCTGAAGGGTGGTCTCGGTTCGTCGGGCCCGCTGTTTGGCACCAGCAGCGAATCGGAAGAAGGCTAAAACCGGAGCATCCGGATAGCCTATCGCCATCATTGACGGCGAAAATCGCTAAAACCTGCACGACCCCAACGAGTCAATCGTTGGGGTCGTTTTTTTTGCGCCTGCCGGAACCGCCCGCACATCCGATCCACCTGCGCCGTTTTGCCCTGGAGTTGAGATTCCCGTTCGATATCGACGATAGCATCCGTAAGTGCCAGCAACGCCCTCCCCCGCACCGTGAGCTATCGGACGATATGGCGACGAATACGAAAAAAGAGATCAAGGAAGAATCGGTCCAGAGCCCGCTGGAGACGTACCTTCGCGAGATCAACGAGACCGCTCTGCTCTCCGCCAAGGATGAGAAAGAGTTGGCCCGCATGATCGGCGAAGGGGACGTCAACGCGCGAGACCGCATGGTTCGGGCAAATCTGCGCCTGGTAGTCAACATTGCCCGGGGATATACCGGCAAGGGACTCGGCCTGCAGGATCTGATCGAAGAAGGCAATCTCGGCCTGTTGCGTGCGGTCGAAGGTTTTGATCCCGCGATGGGAACCCGCTTCAGCACGTACGCCAGCTATTGGATCAAGCAATCGATCAAGCGGGCCCTGATCAACTGCGCCAAGACGATTCGCATTCCGGCCTATATGGTCGAATTGCTGTCGAAGTGGCGCCGTGCGACCAACCGCTTGACCGAAGAACTCGGCCGTACGCCGACCCCCGAAGAGGTCGCACGCGTCTTGGGCCTGCCGAAGAAGAAGCTGCCGATCATCAAGAAGGCGATCAAGATCTACAACTCGACCCCGCAAACCGATCAGGCCGACAGCGGCTGGTCGCTGGGTGAGATGGTGATGGACGAGCGTCTGAAGAACCCCGAAGACGAGATGGTCGAACATGACGATCTGAAGAACGTCATGCAGATGCTCAAAACGATGGACGGTCGCGAGGCGACGGTCCTGCGGATGCGTTTCGGCCTGGAAGGGATGACGCCGCATACGCTGAAAGAGATCGGCGAGAAGCTCGGTCTGACGCGAGAACGGGTTCGCCAGATCGAGACCGAGGCGCTCGGCAAGTTGGCCGAAGGGCTGCAAGATCCTCGCGAACGAGAGCTGGAAGGCCCGTTCCGCCGCCGCCTGGTTCGCCGCTAGTCCTATTGGCGGTTCGCCGGCCCTGGCTTTCGCCGCTTCGATAAACCGCGTATATTCACCACCTGAGCGCTAGTCATTCAGGTGGTTTTTTTTGCGCGCAGCGAGACTCGATGAACGCTATCCAACTCGAAGCTTACATTCGCGACATCCCCAACTTTCCGAAGGAAGGGATTCTGTTCAAAGACATCACTCCCCTGCTCGCCGATCCGCAGGCGTTTGGCGCCGTGATCGACCAAATGGCGGCGCAGTACGAGGGAAAAGGGATCGATGTGATCGTCGCGGCCGAAGCCCGCGGGTTCATCTTCGCCGCCCCGCTGGCGCTGAAGTTGGGAGTCGGCTTCGTGCCGGTTCGTAAGCCCGGCAAGCTGCCGTTCGACACGCACTCCTTCGAGTACGAACTGGAGTACGGTACCGACACGCTGGAGATCCACATCGACGGCGTCTCGGCTGGTCAGAACGTCTTGCTGGTCGACGACCTGCTGGCGACCGGGGGTACGATCAAGGCTTGTGCGAACCTGGTCGAAAAGATCGGCGCCACCGTCGCTGGTTGCTGCTTTCTGATCGAGCTGGGCTTTCTGGACGGCGCCGCCAAGGTTGCTCCGCACGAATGCTTCAGCCTGATCAAATACTAGTCCGCTGTCGGGAGAGGCCCGGATGCAGGAATCGGTGATCCTTCGCGAACAGCCGAACTTGTTCGAAACCCAAGTCGCCATCCTGGAAGTTGATGGCGACAACGAGAGCATCTATCTCTACGTCTTCCCGCCGCAAGCGCCGAAGCAGATGCATGCGCTTTGGGTCGGCAACTATAGCGAGCGAGACGCCGCTCAGGTCGAAGAGCAAATGCGGGCCGCGCTGCCGCCACGGTTGCCCCATGCCGAGATCAACGAGGCCGGCCTAATTCAAGATCTGGAGCCAGACAACTGGGATGTACGCTGGAGTCTGGATCAGCAAAGCGTCGCGGTGTGGCACTTGGAAAAGATCGTCGCGATCATGCCGTCATGGGGCCCGGCGAATCGCTTCCCTGGCTTTGCCTTGGGCTGTAAGAACGAAACGTCGGTGGCCTGGCCGCTGACCTCAGAGAATGTGTTGCTGACGCGGTTTGCCCAGGAAGACGAATTCTTGCGCGACTGGAGCGAAGACTCGTGGCGTCAGATCCAAGAGGGAACGCTCAAAAGCTACGAGTCGCTCCATGTCGGCACGATGCGTTACTTCGCCGCCGATCAAGGGAAGTGGCCGCCGCTGGCGATTACGCTCTCCAGCAACGAGGGGCGTAGTTTCATGGCGACCGCCGGCATGGCGATCTTGCCGATGCCGGGCGCCGAACCGGATGACGACGACGCCAAGTCGCGTCGCATCGAATTGGGAATGATTGGCGATACCTCGGAAGCCGACGAGGAAGTCTGCCGGGCACTGTCAGGCTTGGCCCGCTATCCCTGGCGTTACGCAACCCATTTTGATCATGCACACACGATTCCGACCGAGGCCTTCGCTGGCGTCGCCCCGCAGTTTACGCACCTGGCGATCGCCGAAACGGCCAGTTTCTTGCCGAACGTTGGACTCCCCCAAGTCGCCGGCGAGCAGCCTCGCTTCCTGTTTCTGATCCCAATTACCGCCGCTGAACAAAAGCTGGCCGAAAACCGCGGAACGCAGACGCTGCTGGAAAAACTAGAAGCCTCCCCTGCCCCGCTTTCTCTAAAACGCGATCCGGTGGAGTAGCGGCGCCTACGCCAAAGCCCGGCTCGCTCGAATCGCGGCGAACGCATCCGCAATCCGTCGATCGAGTTCCGCCAGCAACTCTTCATCGCAAAGCGTCTGCAGCATCTCTGTGGAAATCGGTGGTGCGATGCGGATGTGGATCACGCTGCGGCGCGGCAGTGTGGCGGTTCGCGGCCAGGCGTCAAACGCGCCGTCGATCGCTACGGGGACGATTGGCACGCCGCCGCGACGCGCCATCGGAATGAAGCCCCCTTTGAGCGGCTGGAGTTCGCCGTCGCGGGTGCGGGTTCCTTCGGGGAAGATCAGAACCAATTCACCCCGCTTCAGACGCTTCAGCGTTTCCTTTAGCCCTGCCAGGCCGGAACCTTCGCGATCGACTGGGATCGCATCCAGCGAGCTGATCAGCATCCGCAACGGTAGGAATTTGAACAGCGTGCCGCGGGCCAGAAAATTGAGTCGGCGATCGCACGTCAGCCCGACCAGCAGCGGATCGAGAAAGCTCTGGTGGTTCGGGCAGACGAGCCCGCCTCCTTCGGTCGGCCAGTTTTCGCGGCCGTAGACGCGGATCCGGAAAAGGCAGACGCCGGCCAGTCGCGACGTTACCCGCAACGTGTCGTACCAAATTCGCTTCAGGAACGAGCGTTTGTGCTGCGCTGCTTCTTTGCTCATGTCAGAGGGCGGCCTGTCGCTGTTGCACGATGTCGATCAACCGCTGGATCACTTCGTCGGGCGTCATCCCGTCGGTGCACAACTCGACCGCGTCGTCCGCTTTTCGCAGCGGGCCAACTTCGCGGCTCGAGTCTTCCTCGTCGCGGCGATTCTGTTGCGCCAGGATGTCGTCAAACTCGGCGGCAACGCCCCGCGTCGCCAGATCCGCCACGCGGCGGCGAGCTCGTTCTTCCGGCGATGCGGTCAGAAAGATCTTGCATTCGGCATGCGGAAAGACGACCGTCCCTTGATCGCGGCCTTCGGTGACCAGGTCTTTCTCGCGGCCAAACTGTTGCTGTAGTCCGACCAAGTGCATCCGTACGGCGGTATTCGACGCAGCGAAACGCGTCGCTTGGGTCACTTCGGGCGAACGGATGTCGTCGGTCGCGTCGACGCCGTCGACTAGCACTCGCCCGCCAGAGAGATCGATGCCGATCTGGTTGGCGACTTCGGCGACGGCCGTTTCGTCAGTCAGCTCTCGGTCGTTTCGCAACACCGCCCACGCGACCGCGCGGTACATCGCGCCGGTATCGAGAAACTCAAAGCCCAGCCGCTGAGCGACTTGCCGCGAGATCGAGCTCTTGCCGGCGCCGGCTGGCCCGTCGATGGTGACGATCATTCCCTGTTAGCCCTTCGTCTGTTCATCCCAATAGACGTCGATCTGCCGCCACTGGCCGGCTTGCAGTTCGAATTCGACGCGATCGCCGTTGGTCAGCGCGCCGCCGGTCGCTTCGCCGTTGAACTCCTTTAAAACCGCTTTGCCGACATTGCGGAAACAGCGGAGTTTTCCCTTGGCCGGGCGTCCTTCGGTCTCTAGCAGCCGCACCGAGAAGCCGATGACCGCCTCGCCCGAGGTCAGCGGATCAAGCGCCGTTATGATGACGTTTTTCGCGTCCAGATGCAGCGCCCAGGAAGTGTCGCCAGGCGTCGGAGAAGGGGCGTTCTCGAGTCGCGGCGGCGGCGAGTAAGTCAGGCGCCGCGCGTCTTGCAGAGGATACGGCAGGTCGATGCCGATGCCGAGTTTGAACGTGCGAGCCGTTTCGCCGCGAGGAATCAAGATCGTGTCGAGCATCCGCCCGCGCACGTGCTGGTGAAACGGCAGGCCGCCGGTCAGCACCTGAGTGCGGGCTTTGCCATTTTCGACCTCGATGTAGTTGGGGGCTTCAATCCGCTTCGAGTCGACCCGGCGGCGTTGCCAGTGTTGGTCGCGATACAAAAACGCCGAACCGTCGCTCCACGCGAATCGGGCACAGAAGTAGGAGTTCCAGGCCTCCATCTTCGGCTCTTCGTGTGGCGTCAGGTGGATGTCGATTTCTAGCACGCGACTTGATCGCCACAAGGTGTAGACCTGCTCGAACTGGGCGAGCGCGTGACCAGCCGTGTTAATCAAGCGGCCGGCGATTTTGATTTTTCCGGCGGCGGAAGTGTTGGTGACGATGTCGATCGAGTCGGCCGCCATGATCGAGTAAACGGCGGTTTCATCCGGATCGACATAGCGAGCACCGGTCGCCGGGCGTTCTCCCGGGAGTCGCAACGCCAACTGTTGCGAGAAGCGATTGCCGCGGCTCTTGTAGTCGTAGATCGATTGCAGGGCGCCGGTGATCGGATCGAAATGAACCTCCATATATTCATTGCGCAAGACGCCATCTTTGATCATCGTTTGCGTCTTGCCGCTCGGCGAGGATCCGCCAGCGGGCAGCCAGGCGTAGCCGCACGCCGGAGCCTCCCAAACCGCGTGGCGGCCACTCTTGTCTTCCGCCGCGATCAACGTCGCTTTTCCGCCGGGGAGCGAATCAAGTTGATCGGTCTCGCTGCCGCCGACCGCAGTAAAGCTAATCGGATTGGCGATCAGCAGGGCAGGGGACGGGGGATCGTCGCGACGCGGCAATTTCGCGGCGAAGTTGGTCAGCGCGCCTTCCACGATTGAATCGGCATTGGATTCGGCAGTCGACCCTTCGGCCGGCTCTGCCCAACTGCGATGTGGATCATGGCTTGGGCCAGCATGACCGGTAACCAGGGCGGTGACCGCCTCGACGCTATTGGCCGCATCAAACTTGGCGTTGTCGACCGCTCGATCGCGATGCGCAGAAACAGGGCCCGCCTGGCGGCGAATAACCGCTTGCTTGTGATAGGGCGAGTTGTAACGTGCGTCTTTGAACGTGTCGTGATACGGGGGAAGTTCGGTCTCGGCGAAATAACGCTCGACCGTCATGAAACTACCCAGTCCGCTCGAATAGCGGGCGATGCGGCGGAGGTCTTCGTACCAGGGAGAGACATTGCCGGGCCAGTGGGCGAAGCAGATCGTCGCCACATGGTCCGAGTCCATCGCTTCGCCCAGCCGTTGAAACAGGGCGATGAAGCTGTCAGGCGTGCTGGCGTCGAGCGGCGGTCGGGCGATGGCGTCGATCTTGCAGCCGTCATTTCCTTGCCACGAAACCTTGGTCTGGTTCGAGTGGGTGAACTTGCCGTCGTCCATCGTGGCGTGGATCGCCCCGTGAAAACCAAGGCTCTTCAGCACTTGCGGCAGAAACGAGGAAAGGCCGAAGCGGCGGCGGCCGAAGATGGTCGGGCGATACCCTACATGTTTTTCGTACGCCGAGATGCCTTGCCGGAAGTTGGCCAGCAGCGTTTCTGGATCGTACAGCGGTAGCGGGCCTTCGCGGTATTCGCCGCCAATCAGGCCGCACTGTTTCGCTTGTAACTTTTCTCGCAGCTTCGCAGCCGTCTCGGGCTGCGACTGAGCAAGCTGCTCGATCACTTCGCCGCTGGCGACGACGTTGGTCGGCTGCCCGTTTTCCAGTTCCTTCGCCAGGGCGGTCAGCGTTGTTGACGCGCAGAGGGTCAGGTCCAGAAAGTAGGAGTCGACCGGATAGAAGCTGTTTCGTTCTTCGGCGAGAACGTCGAAGCAGGTTTGCAGCAGCACGCGAGCCGCTTCGGTCTCGCCGATCACGGCCGACTGGGCGGCGGCGACCAGCTTTTCGCTGAAATAGACCTCGTCCAAATTGCTGGAGTAACGCATCTGCCGCGTCAGTAGTTCGGTCTGCAAGTAGCAGTAACCGAGGGCGACAAAGTCTGCGGCGAGATCCTCTTCCAGGCTGTCGGGGTTTTCGAGGCCTTCCAGCGCGGCGGCGATCGCTTCGTCGCGATTGACCATTTTGCGGATCACCTTGGCGCCCGATTCTTTGGCCCGGCGAGAAAATCCGGCCTGCATATCCTTTTCGCTGACCAGCGGGATCAGCAGCAGACGCTCATCCAGGGTGTCCGGCGGCGAGTCGATGCGGGCCCATTGCGGCATTTTTCCGGTCCCGGCGATCAGTTCAGGACGCCAGATCGCCGACCAGCAGGCAAGTAGGCTCGCCGCTTCGTCTCCGCGATGATGCGTCGGAAAGTCCTCGAAACTGTGGCAGGGGATCAGGATGTAGACTTCTTGATACATCAACGAGGCGGCTCTTGGGCAGGGTGGTGATGCGGCAAATCCGGGGCGGACGTGTCGGCATTATAGCCGAGACGCGGCGGTGGGCGACATCCACCGTTAGGCCATGATTTGTCAGAAGTTATTGTCGTTAAACGTGTTACAGCACGAACTGCGAAGCTGAAATGCAGCCTTAGGCAGCACGCAAATTCTTAAAAATTCGAATGGCGGGAGTAGGGTTTTGTGTCGTAAGTTATTTTGTAGTAGTGGTTTGCTGCGTTTTCTGCCCCCCGCAAATTCATTGACACTTCAGGTTCGCCCGCATTAGAATAAATCAAGCTGCCGCCCAGGTCTGCTGCGGCGTCAGTTCTCATCTTCCGTTCTACCTAAATACTTTTCGCGATCAGCACGCGGCGGCTGGCTTTTCTGTGGTGCAGGGGAAATCTCTGCTCGACTTCGCTATATTACCGCTCAGTTTCTGCGCAAATTTCGAGTGAATTGAGGACCCAACATGGCTGCTGGGAAAGGCGTTTGGAGCATTGATATCGGGCATGCCGCGATCAAGGCGCTCCGATGCACGGTGCATGATGATGGTTTTTGGCTGGTTGCCGACGCCTTCGATTACATCGAATATCCAAAGCTGTTGACGCTGCCGGACACCAATCCGGAGCAGATGATTCGCGATGCGCTGAAAGAGTTTCTGTCGCGCAACGAACTGAAGAACGACAAAGTTGCGATCTCGGTGCCGGGGCAGGCCGGTCTGGCTCGTTTCTTCAAGGCGCCGCCGGTCGAAGCGAAACGCATTCCCGACATCGTCAAGTACGAAGCGAAGCAGCAGATCCCGTTCCCGCTCGACGAAGTGGTTTGGGATTATCAGCCGATGCCGGGCGCCCATGTCGAAGAAGGGATCTCGCTGGAGACCGAAATCGGCATCTTCGCGATGAAGCGGGACCAGGTTTTCCGCTCGCTGCAGCCGTTTTTGGACGCCGGGATCGACGTCGACTTCGTGCAGCTGACGCCGGTCGCGCTGTACAACTTCGTCGCGCATGACCTACTGACCGCCAATCCGACCAAAGAAGAATATGACCCGGCCAATCAGCCTGAGTCGTACGTGATCCTCTCGATGGGAACCGAGACGACCGATCTGGTCATCACCAATGGTTTCCGCGTCTGGCAGCGTAGCTTGCCGATCGGCGGTAACCACTTTACGAAGCAGCTGACCAGAGACCTGAAGCTGACCTTCGCCAAGGCCGAGCACTTGAAGCGTCATGCCCGCGAAGCGGACGACGCCAAGCTGATTTTCCAGTCGATGCGGCCGAAGTTCAACGAACTGGTGACCGACATCCAGCGTTCGATCGGCTTTTTCCAGACCCTCGACCGTAAGGCGAAGATCTCGCGGATCGTGCCGGTTGGCAACGCGATGAAGCTGCCCGGTCTGGTCTCGTACCTGGCCAAGAACCTCGGCTACGAAGCGGTCGAAATCGACGGCTTTCAAAAGCTGTCAGGTTCTGAAGTCACCTCGTCGGCGGCGTTCCGCGACAACATCATGTCGTTCGCCACCTGCTACGGCATGTGCTTGCAGGGGCAGCGGAAGTCGTGCCTGCAGACCAACCTGCTGCCGCAGGAAATCTTGGTCGACCGACTGATCCGCGAAAAGAAGCCGTGGGCGGTCGCGGCGGTCGCCGCGCTGCTATTGGCCTGCACGGTCAACTTCTTTTTCCACTGGAAGGCCTGGAACACAGCCGATCCGGAGAAGTTTGCTCAGGCCATTAGTGCCGTAAAATGGGTTGAGCAGCAGAGCAGTTCGCACAAGTCGACTGACGATCAATATATGACCGACGCCGAGAACCTGCGGGCGATCGGCAACTACGTGGTTGGCAACGAAGAGAACCGTCGCCTCTGGCCGGAGTTGCTGCGAGCGGTCACCGCCTCGCTGCCGACCTATGAAGGGAAGCCGGAAGAGCTGTGGAAGATGCCGATCGAAGAACGGCCGTTCCTGTACATCGACAGCGTCGAATCGAAGTATTACCCCGACGTCAGCTTCTGGTACACCGTATCGCTGCGCGAACGTTATCGCCAAACAGTCGATAACAGCAAACGCCTGGACGAAGCGGCCGAAGTGGGTCTGACTGCGGAAGACTTGGACGAAAAGGGCGCCGCTCCTGTCGAAGAAGGCGCCGAGCCTGGCGCTGCTAACCCGATGACGCCGGCCGCCGCGCCTGACGCTTCGATGGAGGAGGAAATTACTCCGGCCGAAGGGGAAGAGGCGATGGAGATGGTCGACGAGAACGGCGAAATCGTTGACGCGTTGGCCGGGCCGACCGAAAGCGGCTGGGTGATCCAGCTGAAAGGAAAGCACTTCCACAACAGCACCAAGGCCCGTCAGAATTCGGGGCCGCAGTATGTTCGTAATACGCTGATCCATCAGCTTGAGTCGGGCTCGATCATGCTGGACGACGGCAGCGGTCAGATGATCGAAGTCAGCATGAAGGAACTGGGGATTTCGCACCCTGTGATCGTGCTCGACTCGGTTCCGCGGACCGTTCAGGTCGACAATCCCGACTACGATCCGGCCACGATGGGCATGAACGGCGAAGCCGGCATGATGGCCCCGATGGGCGGCGTGAACCCGATGGGCGCCGCGGGGGAAATCGTTCCGCCCAAGATCCCCGTCAAGGTTTACGAGTTCACCGTCCAGTTCTGCTGGCAGGAAACGCCAGTGAGCAAGCGTATCGAAAACAAGAAACTAGAAGCTGAAGCCGCGGCGGAAGCTGCTGCGGCCGCTGCTGCCGCCGAGGAGGGATTTTAAGCCATGGATCAAATGCGTGTCTTTCTCGCCGCGATGAAGAAATACGGCTTCTGGGTTTTGACCGGGCTCGTGTTGGTGGCCTCGCTGGGCGTCTGGTTTTACGCGTCAATGACGATTGACGCCGATCTGGCGAAGCAGAAATCGGAGATCGAATCGAAACGGAACTCGGCCCAGCAGATCGCTTCGACCGAAGAGCACCCGAACGAAAAATTCGCCGCCGGCATGGAAGGGTGGCTCAATCGCTATCGCGAAGATATCGCCAAGAGCTGGCAATATCAGTGGGAGTCGCAGCAAAAGGAATTGGTCTGGCCGAAGGAGCTGAACGCCGGTCGGATCGACTTTGCGGCGACGGTCAACTCGGTACTGCAGAACCACCCAATCGAAGCGGTGCCGGATGAAGAATTGGTAAAGGGACGTACCGGTTTGACGACGCAGCTCTGCGAAGTCTACCGCGACTACATCAAAGAAGAATTGCCGAAGCTGGCCGAGAAAATCGGCGCCGAATGGAACGTGGCCGAAAATGCGGGCGGCGGCGGTGGTTTTGCCGGCGGCTTCGCTGGCGGTGGCGGCGATTTCGCCATGGAAGGAATGGGGCCGATGGGTGGCGCCAATCCGGGCGTCGGCGTCAAGGAGCGTCCCGTCGTGCTCTGGGATTCCGCGAATCAGCAGATGATTCAAGCGAAGAGCTTCGATTGGTCGAAGCGTCCGAACAATCGTCCCACGCCGCGAGAAGTGCTCTACGCTCAGGAAGACCTGTGGGTCTTGGAAAACCTGATGCGGATCATCAAGGCGGTCAACGGCGACACGACCGAACATCACCTCGCCGCCATCAAACGCATCGAAGCGATTGAGCTTGGCAAAGGGGTCGCCAACCAGCGTATCCAACTCGAACTTCCTCCGATGATCGCCGCTGCCGGCGAAGACGGCATGGAGATGGGAATGGACGGAATGGGTATGGGAATGGATGGCATAGGGATGGACGGAATGGGCATGGATGGCATGGATCCCGAGATGATGGGGATGGACGGTATGGGGATGGATGGCATGGGAATGGACGGAATGGGCATGGACGGAATGGGCATGGGTGGCGCCATGGCGCCGGTCGATCCCGCGATGTTCCGCTATGTCGACAAGGACTACAAGAAGATCGACGCCGAAACGCTGAAGACGGCGATGACGTCCCCCACAGAAGAAGGTTATTATCTGGCGGTCGCCAAGCGGTTGCCGGTTCGCATGCGGATCACCATCGATCAACGCAAAATTGACAAGCTGTTGGTCGAATGCGGTAACGCCGACCTGATGCTGGAAGTGCGTCAGCTGCGTCTGAACCCGACGACCGGCGCCAGTGGCGGTATGGGTGGCATGGGCGGATTCGCCGGCGGCATGCCCGGCGGCTTTGAGGGTGGATTCGATGGCGGTCCTGGGATGCCCGGCGGCGGTCAGCAGAAGGTCGACAATCGGTACGACGTGCCGATCGAAGTTTACGGCATTGTCTATATCTACAATCCCGTGAACAAAGAGTTGTTGGGAATCACCGACGAAAGCGAGTCGGAAGATGGCCTCGACGGCAACGAAACCGCCATGCGGTAGTCGTCAAGCGGTTGGACGCTTGGATTGGAACAGAGAACACGCGCCCACGTGGCGAGCGACAAATTACGGAACATGCGGGAAGCTGCTTCCCATAAAGGTGAGGGAACTACGACATGCAGAAGCTAGACTTACAAAACGGCGGCATGAAATCGAAGTTGATCTTGCACGTTGAAAAGATCGTCTTCGCCATCGCGGTGTTGTTGGTCGTGACGTTTATCTACTTCGGCGCGCAGCGCGAAGGTATCACCGTTACGCCGGACCAAGTCAAGCAAGTCGCCGATCGCGCCAGCGCCAACATTAACGAATCGGAATGGTCGCCGGTCGAAAAGAAACGCTGGACCGAGCCGATCTACGAACAGCGGGCCGAGCATGCCCAAAACCCGATCAACATCAGCAACTATGCCGCGATGTCCGAATTTGGCCCGCCGATGTATCAGTCGATTCAGAAGCGCACCGATCCGAAGATCCTGGCGCTGGAGAATCTGGAGGCGATCCCCGGGGGCGCACCTTTCGTCTATGACGACCAGCGATTGGGCAACGCTTTTGCCGGCGGAGGGGCCGGTTCTGGAATGATGGAAGGGGCCTATCCCGGCGGCTATGGCGGAGAAGGCGGCTTCCCAGGAATGGGCTATGGCGGACCGGGCGGGCCGCAGCAGAAAGATCCGCCGCCGGTCATGACTCCGGAGCAGCAGAAGCGATTTGGCCCGGCTCGCGCGACCGCGGGGACTCGGATCGAATGGAAAAACTTTGTGGCGCTGGTCGGCAAGATTCCGCTCGAAAAGCAGTGGGATGAATATGATGCGGCGCTGCTGGATGCGACTGGATATGATCCGCAGCGTGATGTGCCGAAGTACATCGGTTTTGGCGTTCGTCGCCGCGAACGGCTGCCCGACGGCACGTGGAGCGAATACAAAGATCTGGTTCCCCAGATGGCGTTCGCCGATGCGATGAAATGGGCCTTCCGTCCTGAGGAAGTGATTCCGCCGGAATACGCCCACCCGCTGCTCACCTTTCCGATCGCCCCGATGCTGTTGGTCGATCCGGCCGATTATGCTCGGCACTCGGAAGTGCCGAAATGGTCGCCGATGCAGAACGGGATGAATGGCGAAGGCTATCCTGGCATGCCCGGCGGCGGCTATCCCGGTATGGCTGGGATGGAGACGGAGGATGGTAAGCCGGTGCAACCGCAAATTCCGGAGATTACCGCGGACTCCACCTTCATGCCGGGCGGTTTTGGTACCGGCGGCCCCGGCGGAATGGGCATGCCTGGCATGGGAGAAGGGGGCGGATACCCCGGCATGATGGGGCCTGGCGGCGGAATGATGCCCGGCGGGCGTCCGGGGCGTGGAGGCCGCACTGGTCGTGGCGGCGGAATGCCCGGCGGCGGCATGATGTATGAAGGGGGCGGCATGGGCGGCGCGACGGCCGGCTACTCGAAAGAGAAAATGTTCCGCTTCTACGACATCACCGTGAAGCCGAACACCGAATACCAATATCAGGTCAATCTCTGGCTGGAAGACCCGAACAATCCCGCTATTCCGCAGGGAGCTGGCCGAGGCGGTCAAATGGCAGGTATGCCCGGCGGCCAAGGCCAGGGGTTGGCCCCGGCTTCGATGACCTTGAGCCGCGAAACATTGGAACGCGTCGCGCTCAAGAAGCAGGAAGCGGGCAATGACCCGGTCAAGCTGAGCAAGGCTTCGCGTCTGGAAACCGAGTACTCGGAACCTAGCCCGGTGGTGAAGACGCCGATTGATACGTCCGTGATTGCCGGAAGCGTGGCTGCGGGGCGCGAAGCCCGCTCGCAAGGCGGCGTGCTGATGAGCAAACGCGATGCGAAGGCGACCGTGCTGGGCGTCGCGTGGGACGAAGCGGAAGGGATCTTGGCTTCCAAGAAACTGACGCTCGAACGGGGCGACTCGGTCAACGAAGAAGAGGACATGTGGGTGCTCAATCCAGGCACGCTGATGTTCGACAAGGAAGAAGACTACCAGCTGAACACCAGCGCGGTGGTGCTCGATATCCGTGGCGGCGAAGGGCTGCCGGGGAGATATCGTGACCCTGCCGTGAACGAGGCTCTGGTTAGCCCTGGCGAGATCCTGGTGATGGACGCCCGGGGCAACATCAAGATTCATAAGGAGCTGAAGGATCGAACCGACTTTGCCCTGTTCGACTTCACGCCGCCGGAGGTCAAGAAACGACGAAGCTCTGGCGACGATCCGTATGGCTATGGTGGCGAAGGGCCGGAAGGAATGGAAGGCGGCGGTCGCAGACGCGGCCGCATGCGGGAGTAACTTCCACGCGTCATAGCGTGAATGTCAATGCGATTCGGAGCGTCGTCCATCTGGGCGGCGCTCTTTTTTTGCGCTACGCGAGCCCAATAGTAGCCCGCAGCGCGAGCCAGCGAAAAGCGTCCGCAATTTATCAGCAACGATCGAACCCAGCGTGGAGACTCCGCCACGGCGAGAGCGATTGATCGGACGATCGCGCAGGCTATGCTTCGTGAATCGGCGGCCGGCAGCGGACTAGAGCGTTTTTCTGATAGCTGTAGTGTTTCTGGCTTTGGTGAGGCAAGCTGGTCAAGGCGACCGAAGCAGGCGAATCCTCAAGATTCGTCGATGCAGGTCAACGCCGACCAGCGCGGCCGCAACCAGCCACAACGATACAGATGGAGGAAAACCGCTCTAATCGAGCGAAACCGGGTTGCCGTCGCTGCGATTGCCTAGATTCGCGAAGGCGTCCATGTCGATCGTGAAGGGGAGAAAGCGGACGCTGCCGTCGAGCAGTAGCGACGTGAATCCGCCGGGATGGGACGAGCCGAAACGCTGCTGGCCATCGGTGTCGAGTTCGTCGGGCCGCGGATCAAGCGTCGTTGACCGAACCGTATCGAACGTGAGTGATGACCCCGAGCCGTCCCAGCCCGAAACATAGCCGGCGCTGTCTCCTTGTTCGCGATCCGATGGGCTGGCGACAATCGAGCGATTCGCCTTCTTTTCGGCGGCGACCAGCGTATTGGAGGTGCCGTCGGTCGCGTCTCCCATTCGTAGCAGCGTTCGCTTGACGCTGGGCATCATCGACGACGAGCAACTGAACGTTCCCGACCAGGGCCGGGCCAACACGCCAGTTCCTTCGGCATTGGCGGCGGCGTAGTCGACTAGGCCATGCTCCTGCTTGGCGAAAGACCGCGGCAGATAGTTGCCGGCGGCGTCGACTCGGCAGAACCAGTCGTTAGTTTCCGACTTGGCGTAGGGGGATCGGCGGGAAGGGCAGTAGTAGCCGGGGATGACGCCGGCGATGGCGTTGGAGGATTGCTCCAAAGTGGTCGTTCCACCGGCGCCTTGGTGAATCGCTTGCTGCTCGAGATAGGGAAGGATCTGAAACGCCCAACCTGCCGCCTGGCGCTCGCCCACTTCCGGGCGGCCGCCAGTAAAGGTCGGGTGGACGTTGGCGGTATAGCCGCCGGTCGGCAGAAAGCGGAAGGTATCGTGGTGATTGTGCCAGGCCAAGCCGATTTGTTTCAGCTGGTTGGTGCACTGCATCCGTCGCGCCGCTTCGCGAGCCATTTGGACGGCCGGCAGCAGCAGCGCAATCAGGATCGCAATGATCGCGATCACGACCAAAAGCTCGACCAGCGTAAAGCCTGCTCGGCCGCGTCGGCTCAACAGAATCCCCCTCAATGTGGTGTAACGATTCGGCGCTTCTCATCTAGCGTATCCACGCCTATGGTTCTTGGCAAATGAACCGACGCTCGGGGAGCAAAGTTTTGAAAAAAGTAGCCGGAAAGTCCGGGTTTCGCCCTTATCCTGCGGTGTGGTAACCACTTAGGGGCGAAAGGGGCAAGCCAGCGGCCTGGCTGCGATTTCCCACGCGGACGGCTTGTTTGGGCTTGTAAACCCCAAAACATCTGGCAAAATAACCTGTTTCCGATTCTCCCCAGAGTCGCAAGAGAAGCAACTGACTCCGCCGAGGCTGTTCAATTCGGCGGAACATCCATACAAGACTATCGAGTTTCGAGGGTTCCGATGGCCGAAGTGCTGAACGTTAAAAAGCGTGAGCTGACGGGCAAGCTTAACAACCGTCGCCTGCGTAACGCTGGCAAGATCCCGGCCGTACTGTACGGCAACGGACAAGAGTCGGTTTCGCTGGAAGTGTGTGCCGAAGAATTTGCCGCGATCGTTCGCCACAAGGTGAAGAACGTTGAACTGGCTGGCGACGCCACCGGCGCCGTGGTAATGCGCGACATCCAGTGGGACACCTACGGCCTGGAAGTCCAACACATCGACTTTTATCGCTAAGCTGGCTGGCAAGCCGAGTCTGGGCGAGGCATGAAATTGATTGTGGGGCTGGGGAATCCCGGGCCTAAATACGATAAGACACGGCATAACGTCGGATTTGAGGCGCTCGATCGGATCGCCGCCGACTCTGGGGTTACGCCAAGAGCCAAGTTCAACGGAAACATCGTCGAACTTGGCGTGGGAACGGAGAAGATGGTTCTTCTCTATCCTCACACCTATATGAACAACAGCGGGACAAGCGTCCGGGCCGCCTTTGATTTTTTCAAGACGCCCTGCGAGTCGGTGCTGGTCGTTTGCGATGACTTCAACTTGCCCGTCGGCACGCTGAGGTTTCGCGGCGGAGGTTCGGCCGGCGGCCAAAAAGGTCTGGCTGACATTCTTCGCAAATTGGGGACGGACGAAGTGCCCCGGTTACGGATTGGCATTGGGCCGTTGCCCCAAGGACGAGACGTTTCCAATTTCGTCCTGGGGAAATTTGCTCCCCAAGAGCGGGCCGAGATCGACTTTACGCTCGATCGCGCCAAAAACGCGATAGCGGATTGGATCGCTCACGACCTCACATACTGCATGAACCAATACAACTAACGCCGACTTCGGTTAGCAACAACTCAAATTACGTTTAGGAGATCGACCTTGGCGGCCAACGTTTATGAAGGGCTGTTTATCCTGGATTCCAACCGCTATGCCCGCGATCCGGGCGGCGTCGCTGGCCAGATTCAGGAATATGTCGAGAAACTCGGCGGCGAACTCTTGGTGAGCCGGATGTGGGTCGAGCAACGTCTGGCCTACCCGATCAACGGTCATCGCAAGGGTACCTACTGGCTGACCTATTTCAGCCTGGAAAGCACCAAGCTGACCGAGCTGACCTACCAGTGCAACATCAACGACAACTTCGTCCGCTTCATGTTTGTGAAGCATGATCCGCGGATCAGCGAAATGTTGATCGCCCACGCCACCGGCGAAGCGGAAGCGGCGCCCGAAGGCGAAGAAGCTGGCGAAGGCGAACCGGCTGCGGCTGGCGCTGCGGCCGAAGGCGAATAAGTCCCGCTTTTTGCAAGACGGTAAGTCGCACGAGGCGCGCCAATTTGGTAGGCTGTTGGTTGACAAACGTTCACTGGTGAGTGGCGTTGACGGCCAACAAAGTACAAGGGAGATCAACACATGGCGAGTTACAACCGGGTGATTCTGGTCGGCAACCTGACCCGCGACATCGAAGTTCGCTATATCCAGAGCGGATCGGCCGTCGCCGAAATCGGGTTGGCCGTTAACGATCGCCGCAAGACCGCATCGGGCGAATGGATCGACGAAACGACGTTTGTCGACGTGACGCTCTGGGGCCGGACGGCGGAGATCGCTGGCGAATACCTCAGCAAAGGCTCACCAGTGTTGGTCGAGGGACGCTTGAAGCTCGACAGTTGGGAAACCGACGGACAAAAGCGATCGAAGCTTCGCGTCGTTGGTGAAAAGATGCAGATGCTCGGCGGCCGTAGCGGCGGCGGACAAGGCGGTCCCGCGGGCGGCGGCGGTCAACGTCGTCAACCGCAACAATCGGCGCCCAATCGTGGCGGCGGTGGTGGTGGCGGCGGCGGCGGAGACAGCTACGGCGGCGGCGACGATTACGATTCGTTCGGCGGTTCGTCGGACGACATCCCGTTCTAAATCACGACAAATCAACCTTACATTCAACGTACAGACGCCCCGAACGCGGTTCGCCGGGCAAAGTGACAAGCAAGAGGAACTTCGATCATGGCGAGCATTCGTGCCGAAAAGCATAGCGAACGTGTTTGGAAGCGTCTCCCCAAAGGGAAGCACGGCGGTATCGAATTGCTGCTGATCCAATCGGTGGACCACCTGGGCAAGCAAGGCGACGTTGTCGAAGTCCGTCCGGGCTACGCCAACAACTACCTGATTCCGCAAGGCTTGGCGACGATCGCCACCCCGCACCACAAGCGGATGGTCGAGAAGCACCGCGCCAAGCTGTTGGAGATCGAAAAGTCGCGTCTGGCCGGTCTTCGCGCCATCGCTGACCTGCTGAACCGCCAGAGCGTCACGATCGAAGCGAACGCCAACGACGAAGGCCACCTCTACGGCAGCGTCGGTCCGGCCGAAATCGTTTCGGCTTTGAAGGAGCAGAACTTCACGATTACCGCCGATCAGGTTCGCCTGGAAGGCCCGCTGAAGGAACTCGGCCTCTACACGGTCAAGATCCACCTGCACGCCGAAATCGAATCGGAATTGAAGGTGTGGGTCGTTCCGACCGTCACCGGCGACGAATAGTTGCCGATAGGGCGATCCGTCGAGCCGAAGAAGCGATTCATCAAGAGCCGTCCCGCAAAGGACGGCTCTTTTTTTCGACAGTTTTTCCACGCGCAGGTCGCTAGCGTCTGGACATTGCGCCCGTTCGACTTACGACGCGACTTGGTCGGCTCTTTCCGTCGCTTGATTGCCGACGAAGATCGCCCAAGTATGATTGATCCCGCGACGATTGGTCGCGCCGGATCGACGAGTTATATCAGGGAAGGTTCTCATGAAGACGAAATTCAACCGCGTCGATAGGGCGGATCGCGATAAGCCGCCAGCCAGCGAGATTTTCGATCGGCAGCCGCCGTGCAACCTGGAAGCGGAAATGGGAGTGCTTGGCAGCATCTTCCTGCTGCCCGATTGCGCCGACGAAGTGGTAATGATCGTCCGCCCCGACGACTTCTACGACGAGGGCAATAAGAAGCTGTACGAACATATGGTTCGTTTGCACGACAGCGGTCGCAAGATCGACCTGACGCTGTTGGCCGAGCAACTGAAAGCGGACGGCGACTACGAGTTCATCGGCGGCGCCGCCTACTTGGCCAAGGTGCTCAATAGCGTCCCCAATGCCGCTCACGCCGAGCACTACGCCCAAATCGTCGCCGCCAAGGCGATCAACCGCAATCTCATTGGGGCCGCGACCGATATCCTCCGCGACGCCTATGAGGAGAACGACAAGTCAGATCGCCTAGTGAGCCGGGCGGAAGAAAAGATCTTTGCGATCACCGATACCCGCAGTTCGACCTCGATGGCGAACATGAGCGACATCGTCACCGCGTCGATGGAGCGTATCGACGCTCGACTTCGCGGCGAACACCTGGAAGATGGCGTCGCAACTGGCTACACCGATCTCGACGGCATGACCGGCGGGTTCCATGGCTCGGAACTGCTGATTCTGGCGGCTCGTCCGTCGATGGGAAAAACGGCGTTCGCGATGAACATCGCCGAAAACGTCGCGGTGAATGACAAGACGCCGGTGCTGTTTATCAGCCTTGAAATGGGAGCGATTGAACTTTGCGATCGTTTGCTCTGTTCGGTTGCAAAGGTTAACGGTCATCGCCTGCGAAATGGGACGATCTCGCAAGAGGATCGCCGCCGGTTGGTTGAGAAATCAGCCCTGGTCGCCGAGTCGCCGCTGTTCGTCGACGACTCCCCCTCGCGGACGGTGTCGCAGATCGCGGCCGGCGCCCGGCGCATTAAGCGGCGTCACGGACGGTTGGGCTTGATTGTGATCGACTATTTGCAGCTGATTGAGCCGGACAATTCGAGCGATCCTCGTCAGGAACAGGTCGCCAAGATCGCCCGACGTTTGAAGGGGATGGCGCGTGAAATGGACGTGCCGATCTTGTGCCTGGCGCAGCTGAATCGCCAAGCGGAAGCTTCGAAGGACAACCGGCCGAAGTTGAGTCACCTCCGCGAATCGGGGGCGATCGAACAAGATGCCGACGTTGTGATGTTCGTGCACCGCGAAGAATACTATCATCATGGAGAGGAACGCGATCAGTTCGCCGGCAAGGCCGAAATCATTATCGGCAAACAGCGTAATGGGCCGGTGGGCGAAGTGCAACTGACCTGGCTCCGAGACTTTACCCGCTTTGAAAACGCGTTCGAGCGCGAGCCGGACGATTTCTCCGCCTTCAACGGCGGGGGCGAATTTTAAGCCGAATCATTCGGCGAAGGCGAACCACGAGCGCCGGCATGGATCAGATCCTCGGATTCAAGGTTTGGGATCACGAAGAGCGGTGCCCCTATTTACCGGGACGTCAGGCCCGGCTGCCGCTCTACTATCCGTTGACTGCGATGTCGGGCGGCGACCTTGATCTGGCGCTCTCGCAGGGCGCGCGGCGGGCTGGCGTTTATCTCTATCATGTCTGCTGTCGCGCTTGTCGGGCGTGTGAGCCGATTCGGCTCGACGTGAAAAAGTTTGAGCCGCGACGTCGCCATCGACGCGTGCTAGCAAAAGGGGACGCCCGGCTGAGGATGAGCGTGGGTGCGCCGATCGCCGACGACGAGCATGCTCGCATCTACAACCTACATAAGTCAGAGCGAGGTTTGGCCGACGAGAACCAGGGGGCGATCAGCGCCCAGCAGTATCACGAGTTCCTGGTGCAGTCCTGCTGCGAGACGGTCGAGTTCGGCTACTATTTGGAGAATCGTTTGGTGGCGGCGGCGACGGCCGACCTGGGGGATGATTCGCTTTCCGCGGTTTACTGTTGCTACGACCCGAGTGAGAGCGGTTTGTCGCTGGGAACCTATTCCGTCTTGAAGCAGTGGGAATTTTGTCGCGAGACCGATCGCCGCTATCTATACCTTGGTTTCTACATCGCGGAGTCGCCCCACATGAACTACAAGGCGTCGTTTCTGCCGCATCAACGACGGATTGCCGGCGTATGGAGCGAGTTCTCGGATCGCTAGCACTTCTAGCGTCGAAACATGTCGAACCGATTCGACAACCGTCGCGTATCGTATCGCATTGCTGATAGTTGCGCAAACAGAGCCGAATCCGTATTGCCCTGGCGTCGCTCATTCAGTATCTCTACCCAACCGCTTACTTAGGCTATAGCGCCTAACGCCGCGCACGGATCGCGCGGTGGGCCAGAATTCAAGGACGATATTGTGTTAAATTGCCGCCTAATAGCCGCTTTCGCACTCAGCATCGGGTGCGGTCTTTCGCTGCTTGTCGCAAGTTGCGAAACCAGTCTCGCCCAAGGTCTTGATCCTCGCAGCTTTGATCCGGCTCTGTTGACGCCGCCGCCTGCCGAACCAGGCGCCATTCCGACGCGACCGTTGATCGTCGATCTGCGAATCACCGGCAACAACAGCACGCAGGAAGCGAAGATTCGCTCGATGATTCGCTCTCGTGCGGATCGCGAATTCGATCCAGAAATGATCCAGTCCGATGTCCGCAAATTGGCCGAATCAGGACTGTTTCGCGACGTCAAGATCTTGACGCAACAATCAGCGCAAGGCGTCGTCGTGACGTTCCAGGTGTTTGAGCGGCCGTCGATTCGCTACGTCAAGTTCCTTGGCAACGAGTCGGCGACCGAAAAGGCCCTGCTAAAAAAATCAGGGCTGGAAGTCGGCGGCGCCCTTAATCGGTTTGTCGTCGAAGACGCTCGCCGTCGCATCGAAGAATACTATCGAACCCGCGGGCATGGCATGGCGACGGTCACGATCGCCGAAGGCCTAGAGCAGGACGATACCGGCGTTGCCTTCATGGTGCATGAAGGTCCGCTGGCCCGCGTCCTGTCGACCAGTTTCGTCGGCAATACCATCGCCAGCGACGGCCGCTTGAAGACGCAAGTCAAATCGAAGCCTGGCTTCCTCTATTACATCCGGGGCAAAGTCGACATGGACCAGGTCGAAGCGGACGTCGAAGCGTTGACTTCGTACTACCGCGGGCTTGGCTACTTCCAGGCTCAGATCAACCGGATCATGGAGTACTCGGAATCGGGACTGTGGGTCGACATCACGTTCGTCGTGGACGAGGGGATGCGGTACGAAGTGCGTAACGTGTCGTTCGTTGGGCAGACCAAGTTCACCGAAGACCAACTTGGGACCCAGGTGAAGCTGCTGCAGGGGCAGTACTTCGACCAAAAGAAAATGAACTCAGACCTCGCGGCGCTGACCGACCTATATGGCGCCCAGGGATACATCCACGCGGACGTGCAAGCCGAACCTCGCTTTTTGGAAGAGCCGGGTCAGATTGACCTGGTTTACGACATTCGCGAAGGAGAGCAGTATCGCGTTGGCCGCATCGATGTGAACATCGATGGCGAGTACCCGCACACGCAGCGCGACGTCGTCTTGAATCGTTTGGACCTAGTGCCGGGCGACATTATCGACATCCGCAAGATTCGCGATAGCGAACGCCGTTTGGTCTCGTCGCAGCTGTTCGTCAACGAACCGCACCGCGGCATCAAGCCGACGATTCAAGTGAAACCGCCGGAAGTTAGCGACATCGCCGACAAACGTGGCGGCGAGCAGTCTCCGACGTATCGCGGACAAAGCCCGGGACCAGCGGTTCAACCGGCCTACCATGGTCAGCCTCAGATGTCTCAGCCGCGGATGCCGGCCGTGCAGATGGGGCAGCGGATTGCTCCGGAAAACCTGCGTCCGTCTCGGTACTCGGCAAACCCTGCCGCGGCGCCTTGGTAACCTTGAAGCTTGCGACATTGATATTGGCGACCTCCCCCCCCGGTCGAGAAGGATTCCTTCGTGCGAGATAGCTGGAAACTTACAAGCCTGGCGCTGCTATCGGCCCTGTTTGCGGCCGTTGGCTGCACCACTCCGGGCGCACAGGTCGCGGCGATTCCCTCGACGTTTTCGACGGGCCCTGGGGCGGACCGTTCTGTGGTCGCCGTCGGCAAACCGCCGATCGTTCGTGCGCAAGACGCCGCACTTCCCGCCGACAACAGCGCGACGCGGCAAACGTCGCCGGGCAACGCCAACCAATACCGCGGCGGAATGCCTGCCTCGGGCGCGCCGATTCAACAGGCTCAATATACGGCTCCGCCGCTTCCGCAAGCTTCGGTCGCCGGACAAGTCGCTGCGCCGCAATCGACGGTCGTCGGCGCCCCAACCTACGATCCGAACGCTTATGATCAGGCGGTCGCCAACGGCTACGTCCAGGCGCCGACATTGCCGCCGCCGGCCTCGGTCGGTCGCCCTTTGGGTGGCGCGCCGATTTACAATCCGCCGCTTGGCCCCGATCAGATCTATGGGCCCGACCCGGTCTATGACCCGGGCCGCCAACCATTCTTGCCGGGCCGCACGGCCGACATTCTGGTGAACGCCCAAGAGGCGCAAACCGGTCGCTTTCAGTTTGGCGTCGGAGTCAACTCGGATGCGGGCGTGACTGGCTCAATCGTCGTCGACGAACGCAACTTCGACTACGCGGCGGTGCCGACCAGCTGGGACGACGTCTGGAATGGCCGCGCCTTCCGCGGGGCAGGGCAGGGGTTCCGATTGGAAGCTTTGCCAGGTACCCAGGTGCAGCGCTACATGGCGACCTTCACCGAGCCGTACCTGTTCCGCACGAACATCAGCATGAACCTGAGCGGTTACTACTTTGACCGCATCTACCGCGACTGGAACGAAAACCGCGTTGGCGGCCGGATCGGCTTTGGTTATCGCCTGACTCCCGACTTGTCGGTCGGCGCCAATCTGCGATTGGAAAACGTCGATATCTCGGATCCGAGCACTAACGCCTCGGCCGATCTGAACGAAGCGATCGGCAGCCACGACCTGTTCAGCGGTCAGCTGACGGTGACGCACGATACGCGCGACCAGCCGTTCGCTCCGACCGAAGGGCACCTGGTCGAATTCAGCTTTGAACAAGCGTTCGGCACTTTCAGCTTCCCGCGAGCCGAAGTCGACATGCGTCGCTACTTCCTGCTGCGAGAACGCGCCGACGGTTCTGGCCGCCATACGCTTGGCTTCTCGGGCCGGGCCGGGTTCTCCGGATCGGATACGCCGATCTTTGAGAACTACTTTGCGGGCGGTTACTCGACCTTGCGTGGTTTCGATTTCCGCGGCATCGGTCCTGTCCAAGGGGGCGTCTATACCGGTGGTCCGTTCCGCGTACTGGGGTCGGTGGAATATATGTTTCCGATCACGGCGGACGACATGCTGAAAGGGGTGATCTTCACCGACGTCGGTACCGTTCAAGAGTCGGTGAAGCTACCGTGGGACGAGTTTGACATTGCGCCTGGTTTCGGACTTCGCATTTCGGTGCCGGCTCTTGGTCAAGCTCCGATCGCGCTCGACTTCGCCTTCCCGGTCAACAAAGCTGACAGCGACCGTACGCAGGTCTTCAGCTTCTTCATCGGTTACGCTCGTTAGCAGTCCGTTGATATTCTCGACGGGCTGACGGACCGCAGGGAGATGCGATCCCAAAATGGCGACGTCAGTCGTTATTTTGCGAGCCGTGAAGAGCTACGCTCTGAACTTGGCGAGTTTGCAAAAAGCCAGGAGGGCTTTTTGCAAAGGGGAGTTCGAGCGTTTTTCTGATAGCTGTAGCGTTTCTGGCGTTGGTGAGGCAAGCTGGTCAACGCCGACCAGCGCGGCCGCAACCAGCCAGAACGCTAAAGATTGAAGAAAACCGCTCTAGTAAGTTCGCCACTCGAAGTATTCGTTGTGGTACCCGGTATGTCCCGACCAGGTGTCGCGGGCTGAGCAGGCGCCGAAGTAGCCGTAGCTGTAAGCAGGCGTGCTGACCGAGTAGCCCCAGCCGTGGTAGTAGTGGCCATAGAAGGGAGCGGCGTTCGACTTTTGCGGCGTCAGAATCAAGTACGACGGCGGAGCGGCCTCGGCGATCGTCGCCATGGCCAGGCAAAGCGTCAGCGACGCCAACAATATACGGATCATAGAACGGGGCCCTGCTGCAAAAGGAATTGTCGCACCGCTGCGACTCTTTCGCGTAGCATCGGCATTTCGGCGCTGCTGGACTGACCAGGGATCGCCTGGTGGTCCCCTTTTTCGACCGCTTGCTCGCGTGATAGCGGTCGTGCGGATTATTTCGCTGTAACGCTATTCCAGGCCGCAGCCGATCTCGTAGATCTCTTCCGCGTTCAGGACGAGATCGTTCTGCTCAAAGATTCGGACCAGCGCCTGCTTGTGGATCTTCATCTTGGTCCCGCCAACGCCAATGGCGCCGTAGCAGATCCGGCCGTCCCGCTCTTTCGCTTTGTCCATCGGATCGACTCCTTCCAAGCCAACCGGTGGGGCGGCATTCAGGTCGATCAGCACCTTCAAGTCACTCGCGCTGCGCAGCGACGGTTCGCTGGCCAACTGCACGTTGGCGGCTCCGGCGGCGATGACGACGGCGGCGCCTTGCAGGGCGTCCGCCAGACCGGCGTCGTCACTGACGGCCAGCGGCAGGAACGTACCGTCGGGGATGTCGGCTTTTAGAGCGTCACAGACTGCCGTCGCCTTGTCGAGTTTGCGCGAAGCGACTCGGACGCGAGCCCCTTGTCGCGCCAGCAGACGTGCGGCCCGTTGACCGACTGGGCCGGTACCCGCCAGAACCAGCGCTTCGGCGCCATCGAGCGGCAGATGGCGGCCGGCGGCGATGACGGCTGCGGCGGCGGTCGTGTTGGCGCCGTTGGGGTCAAACAAGATCGAAACCCGCATCGGCCCGAAAAAGCTGCTGGTGGCTTCTTTCAGCAGGGTCTCGGCCTGCGGGACGTCGCCGCCGCCGACAAAAATCGCCGAGTTCTTCAGCTCGGCCGGCGATCGCGTGAAGATCAAACCATAGACCAGTCCGCGAACCTGATCGGCGGTAACGCCGCCATGTCGAAAGAGTTGATCGACGCCGGCGTCGACGGCGACAACGCTGTCGAAGGTGCTGACTTGCGGATCGGGATCGAGCTGCAACAAGACTTTGGCGGTGGACATGAGCGCGACTTACGTAGTTAAAAAAAGAAAACCGCCCTGCGGTAGGACGGTTTTCGGAAGTTGTCGAAAGAGCGAGTTTGTCGCTGGGCGACTAGAAGCCGCGGAACGGGTGGGCCGCTTTTTCTTTACCGGCCAGAACTTCGTCGACCGTCGGCTTGGCGCCCATGGCGTTAGCGATCGACTGCTTGGTCGCTTCGTAGTTGTAGTCGAAGATTTTCTTGTCGTCGGCTGCGTCCCAGTGAATGAACACGCCGCAGACGATGACCAAGTCTTCGCACTGATCTTTGGGGATGATGCCGGCTTCGACCGAATCGGCGACCGCCTTGGCGACGGCGGCTTGAGCCGGGCCAAACATCTGAGTCGCTTGCTTGGCGCCCTTAATAGTCACCTTGGTGATGGTGACGGTGGCCGGTTTGACCAGCAGGTTCGGCTCCAGCACGGCGAGCAGATTCGAGTGCCCGGCGGTTTGGGTCGCCAAAGCGCTGGCGAACGCGGCGCCAACGGGGCCCGTCTTGGAGCCGATCATGAGATCGATATGAGCGATTTCGTTGCCCTTGCCAGCGAGCGCTTCGCCAATGAACATCGACATGCGTAGTTTCTCCCGAAAGTGAAGATTGGATGGAGCGTCCCGAACTGGGCGCCGCATGGAGGAAAGGTTGGGGGGCGGCGCCCCTGGCAGCGCACATTCGCAATGTTAGAGCGCGATACGGGCCCAATGCCGTTCAGAAAAACTTATCAAACCCCGACGCGATTGCAACCATGGCCCCGCCGCCTGCGGCGGGGCGTAAAGAAAAGACCGCCGCACGGCAAGGGCCATGCGGCGGTCCACACGAGGCAGGAAACGGGAAAGGTGGGCTGGTGCGGGTTACTTCACCAGTTTCAGGGGGCGGTGGCCAGCTACCTGGCGGAAGATCTCGGTGAGGTCATCGGTGTATTCCTCGACGGTTTGACCGCCGGGAACATTGAAATGGACCCCTTTTGTGATCTCGGCGACTTGATCCATCAGGTTCTTGTCCGCCCCGGCGCCAAGACTAATCGTCAGGATCTTAATGTTTTGCTCCGCACAGAGATACGCTTCGTCGAGCACATACTGTTTGGCGCCAGAACTGTTGGTTCCGCCGTTAACCCAGTTCGCCTGACCGTCGGTCAGCAGCACCATCATCTTCACGGCGCCGACCCGGGCGCGAGCTTGCAACTCTTCACGGGCGACGGTCATGCCGCCGCCGATGTTCGTGTAGTTGTGATAGTGGCCGGCCTGACGTTGCCGCGACTGGGCCATGATAAACGGCAGGTTCTCGGTCAGCGTCGACTCAAGCAAGCCGTCGCCATTGGGGGCGTTATAGACCGCCAAGCCGATCCGATCGCGTCCATCCCCTTCCTGCATGAAGTGAATAAACAGGTCGACCGAGTTCTTCACCGCCGTCACCGGCTGAGCGCTCACTTTCCACAGGTCAGGCGTGGCGTTGTACGAATACCGCCGTTCCAACAGATAGTTAATCCAGTTGAAATAGCCGAAGCGGTAGCGATAGCCGGCGTTGTTGTTTTGGCCGGCGCCCAAGCAATAGTTGATGTAGTCGTTCCAGCTCCCTTGCGGGTAGGGATAGGCGACGTTGTTCAGACCAAGGGCGTTGCGAATCGTGGAGACGCGATTGCCGTCAAAGTCAAACGAATGGACTTGGTCCGAGTTGTCTGGGTTCTTACCGCTGGTAACCCTGACGTAGCGGATCTCGCGATTCGGATTGGCCGTGTAGTTGGTTGCTCCGCCTGGGTAGTAATTGTAGGTGTACCCATTGCTGGTCCGGACCGTAATCTTGCTGATTCCCTTGCTCGACGTGACGACGGCCGATGGACCGCGGTAGGTGACCGAAGTCTGTGCCTGACCTTCGGAGCCGGGCGCGGGACCTTCCGCTTTCGCATATTGCGGATCAAACGTCAGATCGCCGTAAACCGGATAGCCAAGATCCGCGTACATCTGCTGTCCGTTGGAGTAGACGTGATCAAAGCCGAGCTTGTTGATCGCGTTGAATTCGCTGTCGTTGTTCATCGAGCCTGACAAGTCGAGCACCAGCATGATGTCGCGGCTTTGATAGGTTGCGATCGATTCTGCGGAGATATCAAACGAGTCGCGGCCGAGCAGGTGACCAAAGAAGAAGGGCATGTTCTCGTAGGACATGCGAACAGAGACGGTCGACGGACTGTCTTCGGCCGGTTCAACTTGTTCGGTCGTGGCGTTCCACTCACCGATCGAAAGTTCGAGCCCTTCGCCATACTTGTTCAGAAAGAGATCGACGTTGCTGGCGGTGTTGCCGTCAGTAAACTCTTTCCATTGGAGACCGACCGGATTGTGCGTCAGATACTCGTGCACGCTAGCGGTGGCGACTTCTTCGCCTTCGATCAGCGATCCGGCGCCGGCCAGCGCCGCAGCGTCTACCGAACGCTGGAGTTGCGATTGCATCGTGAACATGTAACCGACGTCGACGCTCAGCGCGATGAAACCCATCATCACGATCATCAGCACAGCGGATAGAACCACAATTACCCCGCGTCTTGCCGCGGAGCGTACTTGGGTTGGGATTTCTCGATCTCTACGACGGGACGACATTTCGACTCTCCTGCAGTGGTTGGGCGAATAGGCGCAGCCGCCGACCAATCGACGCTGACGCGGGTATCATGGACAATTTTGTGGGGAGAGATTTGCGACCGGTCGCTTCATGCGGACTGGTCGCGATATAGCAGCGTTTGGCCGAAGCCGTCCGCATGAAATGGGAAAATCAGAAAAGTACCGTCGAAATGGAAACAGTGTGTCCTAGCCCAATGGAAACCATAGCTTGAAAAAAAACTTGGGGTCGGCTCTTAGAAAAAAATTCCCAAAAATCGGCGCGACCCACTGATGACGTCCCCTAATCTGCCCCAGCGAATCGCCGTGGTTGGCTGCAGTTGTCGGGCTGCTGTTGCCTGTTTGCAACGTAGCGGCGCTGCAGCGCTTGCCGCCGATCAATTTGCCGACGCCGATCTCCGCCAGATGGCGCCGGCGATGCAATTGGCCGATTATCCAGCCGAAATTCCCGCCTGGTTGGCGGCGACCGACGCGACCCACTGGATGTATGTCGGTGGTCTTGAGAACCATCCCGAGATCATCGAAGCCGCGGCCGATGTGCGTCCGCTGTTAGGCGTTCCCGCCCCTGCCCTAGCGGCGATCCGTGATCCGCTGACGCTACAGCAAACTTTGCGTTTGGCTGGTTTTCCGTTTCCCGAGACGCAGCTTGAGCCGCCCCGGGCAGGACATTGGATCGTCAAACCGCGGAAGACCGCCGGCGGTTTGAGTATCGGCCCGTTTCGTCAACCGGTGGAAACGGAGGAGGTCGTTTATCAGCGGTTGTTGCGGGGACAAGCCTACGGGGCGGCGTTTGTGGCGATTGATGGTCGGGCCCATTTCCTGGGCGCCACGCGTCAATTGTTTGGGCGAAAATGGAAGGCGCCCCAGCCGTATCAGTATGCAGGCTCCGTTGGTCCAATTTCCCTTGCCGATACCCACCAAGCGACGCTTGAGCGCCTAGCCAATTATCTTGTCGCATCGACGGCGCTAAGCGGGCTGTTTGGCGTCGACTTTATTCTGAGCGATGGGGAACTCTGGCCGCTGGAGATCAACCCGCGATTCACGGCGGCGATGGAATTGTTGCCAGTCGATGTCATGCGATTGCACCTGTCGGCTTGGCTACCAGAGTGGCGAGGTGAAAACGCAACGCCAATCGATCATCCGGTCGACGTGCGAGGGAAACTGTTCGTCTATGCGCCCGTCGACTTCGTTTGGACGGAACAGCTGGCAGCGGCGATTTGCGCCACTGGCGCTACGATCGCCGACGTCCCGATGGTAGGCGCTGTGCTTATCCAGTCGTCGCCGGTTCTGACGCTCCTTGATTCAGCTGTTTCTCCAGGTCACTTGGCTCGTCAGCTCGCCCGTCAAGCTGGCCAAATTCGCCATCTCCTCTGCCATAAAAGACCGTGAAAGAAAAAATAAGCTCGTAAAAACTTTTTTGTGGACTTGTTTGCGCCTTACGTGATATCTTGAGGCATCTAGCTCCCTTTGCTGTCTTTAAATACTTCTCGAGGGGTGTCTTATGCGTATCCGTAGATATCAGGCCGGGTTCACGCTGGTCGAACTACTCGTGGTAATTGCCATCATCGGCGTCCTGATCGCATTGCTGCTGCCGGCGGTGCAACAGGCCCGGGAAGCGGCCCGGCGTGCGAGCTGTACCAACAACATGCGGCAGCTGGGGCTGGCGCTGCACAACTTCCATGACACATACAACCGCTTCCCGCCGGGAAGTTCGGACGATCAACGTCCGTTCGGAAATCGCGACAGCGGCGGCGGCTATGGGCCTTCGTGGTTGGTGTTCCTATTGCCCGGCGTCGAGCAGGGGAACCTGCACGCCAAGTTTCAATTCAACATGGGCAACTCGGGTTGGGGCAATGTGAACAATGTCGACGCGATGAAAGGCGCCAATATCGAAACCTATGTTTGTCCCTCGGCGCCGTACGATGCGGTCGCTGACAATCCTGGCACGTTTAGCTCGGGCGTCACCGGCGACGTCACGTCTCCGTCGTATGTCGGCATCTCCGGCGCGATTGATGGTTTGATCCCCGGATACACCGAGAACCGAACCAACGCCGGCGCGTCGGGGGTCGAAGGTTGCTGCTCGGGCGGGATCGTCAGCGGCGGCGGGATGTTGTTTCCCTTTGGCAAGTTGACGATGGCGTCGGTTCAGGATGGAACGAGCAATGTCGCGATTGTTGGCGAACATGGCGACTTTCTCACGACCCGCGATGGTTCTAAGGTCACCTGGCGGGGAGGTCAGCCGCACGGTTACTTCATTGGCGGGCATGGCGACAACAACGATCGTCGCCCTCCCAACTATTATCCCGGCGGTGACGCCCGGACGTTCAATCAAACGACCGTACGCTACAAGCTGAACCAAAAGATTGGCTGGGACAATGGATCAGGCACCTGCATGTCGACCGGCGTTTGTCACAACTTCGGCAACAACATCCCACTCAACAGCGCCCATCCAGGCGGTCTGCAGTTGCTGTACGTGGATGGATCGGTGCATTTCGCCACCGAAACGATGGCGTTGGAAGAAGTCGCGAAGCTGGTGACCCGCGATGACGGCTTGGTCCTTTCGGGAACGTAACGGTCGCACGAAACGTCGATTGCATCCCCCCCATTATTCCTGGAAGGAACTTGCCCATGAATGCGAGAAAGCTGTGCGCATGCGCCCTGGTCGGCGGTTTGATCCTGACGCTAAGTTCGCTTGGCTGTACGCCGGCTGGCGACGCCAAAGTGCCGGTCGCCGGAGAAGTGACGCTTGACGGAAATCCGCTGCCCGACGGGACGATCTATTTGCGACGAACCGACGGCGAGTTTTTCAGCTTCGACGTCGACGCTGGCAAATGCCAAGGGGAAGCGATGCCGGGCGAATACCGCGTCGAGATCTCCGCGATTCGCGAAGAAACGCCCGACGCGACTGCCGTGGCGATGTATGGCGCCGACGCGCCCAAGCGAGAGGTCAACTACATTCCGCTGCGATACAACGTCGATTCCAAGCTGACCGCGACCGTCGGCAATGGCGGCGCCAAGGATCTGAAGTTTGAACTAGAGACCGACTAGCGCGTCCACTTTCGCTGTTTGGCGTCGGCCATCGCCTTCTCCAGGTCGGCCCGGGTCGGTTTCCAATCTCGCCCGGCCAATTGCGGCTCGAAGTCGTCACGGCCGGCGAGATGGGCGATTGCGCGAGTCGCCTGTTCCATGATCTCCTGCGGCGTGCCGGTCGAGGTATCGATCGGCTCGCCAACTTCTACGATCACATGTGCCGGCATCAGAAACGGGCTGGCGGGGGACCGATCGTACGGCGCTCCCTCGATATAGATCGGTATGATCGGGACGCCGGCATGCTGGGCGATCATCGCCGCGCCGGGGCGAAAAGGGAGCATCAACTGGTCGGTCATATTGATCCGCCCTTCTGGCAAAACGCCCACTAACTCGCCGGCGCTGAGCAGTTCAATCGCGGCGCGGATCGCCTTGGTGTCGCGCCCGCCGCGATTTGTGCCGATTGCGCCGGTTTGTCGTAAAAACCAGGCCAAAGCAGGATGTTCGACATATTCTTTGGCGACCATCCAGTGGACGACGCGATGGGCGGCGACTTGAATGAAGAATGGGTCGGCGCTGCTACGATGGTTGGCGATCAACACGGCGCCTTGGCCGATCGGGATCGGCAGGTTCGCCGCAATCGACGTCCGCCAATAGCAACGCGACAGCACCACGTTTACGCACGCCAGCACATATCGCGGAAACGTGTAGACCCGCCGCGACCAGTTGGCCAGCCACCACAACGTGGGAACCGCCAACAGCGCCGTCAGAAAAATCGCAGAAAGGATATCGCGTGACAACGCGGTTCTTCCGGTTCGAATCAGGGAAACAATGGATGCAAATAGGAATTGTGAGCGATACGCACGGTCAGGTCGAGTTCACTCGCGACGCGATTCGGATGCTCGAGTCGTTTGAGGTCGACCAGGTCATCCATTGCGGCGACATAGGCGCCGCGGCGATTATCGACCTGTTTTCGTCCTGGCCGACCCACTATGTCGTCGGCAATGTCGATTACGACGCTGAGACCCTCTCGGCCGACTGTAAGACCGCCGGGCATACCTTCCACGGCCTGTTTGGCAGCCTGACGCTGGCAGGGCGGAAAATCGCTTTCCTGCATGGTCACGAGGAAGCCCGGCTCGCACAAACGATCAACTGCGGCGCCTACGACCTAGTCTGCCATGGGCATACGCACAAAGTTGCTAGCTATACCGTCGGTCAGACGCACGTGCTCAATCCAGGCGCTTTGTACCGCGCAAGTCGCCACACAATCGCTATCGTCGACCTGCCGGCGCTGGAAGTCAATATTGTGCCGGTTTAATTGCCGCCGCGAGCAAGCTGCGCTTCTCGCTGCAATGCTTCGCGAACGCCGACGTAGGTTTGCCGTCCCTTCAAGCAGGCGGCGCGAAACGCATCGGGGCGACTGACTCCGCTCAGGCGGAAAGTCTCGACATTGTCGAGGTAGAAGATCATGTCGCCAGCGTGATACCAGGCTTGGCCTGGTTGGACGTCGATTTCGATCCGATTGAAACGGTCGAGATCGACCCAGCGATCGGGTTTGCCGTTGAGTCCCTGCTCGATGATCACGCGACGATTCGTCAAGCGATAATGGGCGCCAACGCCCGGCGCAGCGTGCCATAGATAGATCGCAGCGCCGATGGGGCTGGTTGCAAGCGCCAGCAGATTGCCGACGGTCAGGAAACCAACGCCCGACTCGATTAGGTACAAACGGCCGAGAAAACGGCCCAGTCGCGACGCGCCGTTGGACGGCCAGACGGTCATGACGGTCGTTTCCGACTTCGCACTCGGGGCGACTCCGGCGATGGCCTGAGACACGGGCGACCTTTCTACGCGGGGGAGGTGGCGATTCAATCCGCCTAGTTTATCAGAACTCCCCAGCGATCGACCAGTAGATTCGCCGCGGCGGCTACATCCGCTTGGCCATGATGTGCCAGAAGACGCCGCCGACCGAGAGCATCGAGCCGAATAGAATCACGCCAATCAGCAGCGGCATATTGATGCCCGCTTCGCCAGCATTGACGACGCAAAACAGGACGCCCAATACCTCGACAACGCAACCGGCGCCGATCAGCAATAGAGAGAGTGGGTTCATCAGTGGTTCCTTGGTGTTTGACGCATGTTGTTCTGCGAGACTATTCGCAATTCTCGGGGAGATCTTGCCGCCATGGCGAGACGAATGGGGCCAATAACAGGCCCGATTCGGGAAGAATTCGCGGCGCAGCCGTCAAATTACGCAAGATCTGAAACAGAGATCGACTGGTGGAAGTGGTAGTCGCCGTTACCACCGTCCGCTATCGCACTTTCAAGATGACGCCATGCACGACCAACACGGCGCCTGCCGAAAGGAGACACCACCCGACCCAGCCGCGAGGGCGGATCATATGCCGCTGATCGGTATTTTCGACAATGATGCTCTGGATGGCGCCCTCGGTCGTGTCAGTCGAAGGGCCGGCATGTCGCGATAGCAGCCGCGTCGCCGTCGGCGTCAGCGTGAACGACTCGACCGATTTCAGCGTGATGCCGGCCAATAGTAGAATCGCGCCGAGATAGATCGCATGCAGCGGCCACTCGCCTCCTTTGCGCGCCACGGTCTCCTCCTGATTTCGTCTTGGTCTTTAGAACAACAGCGCCACCGCGCCCAGCGCCACCAGGCCAACGGCGACCCAATCGCGCCGCGTCCAGAATTCGCTCTTTCCATTGTAGCGAACGTAGTCGAGCAGGGCGCCAGTCGGACAGCCGAAGCGGCAGTAGGCCATTGGGGTGAAGAGGGAAGCGATCAGCCCAACCACGGCGACCGCAATCGTCCCCCAGCCGGCGATATGCCAGACGTAGGCGTCAAACGGTTCGATATCGACCAGGCTAAACGACCAACGGGCCGCCGCGACCAGCACGACCCACGCGAGTAAGACGCTGGGAATCGCTTTGAGCCAAGGTAGCGTCTTTGTGGACGGTTTCCACTGCCACTTGATCCGCCGTTTGGTCCATTGCTGCACCGCGCCATGTGGGCAAAGATGGCTGCAATAAACGTTGGTCCGGGTAAAGGTCGGCAGCGCCAATGCTGCGGCAACCAACAGCACCAACCCAAACGCCGATTTCCACGGCACGCCATTTTGCGCCCAACCGACCAGCAGCGCCTGCGAAACAAAGTCCCCATTGGCAAAGCCGAGATAGACCAGCACCAATATCTGAAACGGAATCCGCGCCCATGGTTTGCCACGCCATGGGCTGAAAGCGAGCAGTACGCCGATGACCACGACGGCAATGGTGATGTAGTCGCGCTGGCGGAACTGAATCAGCGAGGCTTGCTCACGAGAATTCTTCGCTTCTTGATAAGCTTTGATCCGCTCAGCTGCGGCAAGATAAACGCCAATCGCCGCTGCCTGGCTCGTCATCGTTGCCCCCGAGACCCCCTCGATCTGCAGCGATTCGAGATGTTCCTTCGCCAACTCCGCTAGCGATTGGCCGTTGAGCAGGCCCAGAAAATAGTCGTCGGTCCGCACGTAGTCGACGTATGGCTCGTTGTCGTAGCTATGCGAAAGGGCCAAGCCGGTCACTTTGTCGTCGTTGTCCAGCCCAATCAGCATGTCGGTCGGACCTTGGTAGCCGACCACGTTGTCGGCCGCCGGCGAGGTTCGCAGCAGCTTGCCGATCTGGGCGCCGCTTGCGTCTTGCACATTTAGGAGGGCAGGGTAGTGGGGATCCTCTGCGAGCGACTCAGCGTCCGGGTAAAGTTTCCGAACAACCTCGATCCGAGGCGGCTCTGGAAACTTCAGCGATCTTTGGACGCCGCCAAGAGTTCGCTGGACCGCTTCGATCATCGCCAGGCTGGTGAGCGTCGCGCCGGAGACGGCGTCAAAGTCGGTTCGCGCGAGTACCTCTTCCCGGGTCAGGCCGTCTAGGCTGTCGAGGAACTTTCCTTCACGCTCAATCGCCGCCACATGCTCGCGGGTATCGCGGCTCGAGAGAATCGCCATGCCGACGATTTTTTCGTCGGACGAGAAGCCAAGCAGAACATTGGTCGGCCCCGAGAAACCGATCGCCTGGTCGCCTGCCGGAGAAGTCTGAATGACGCGCCCCAGCGTTTGTCCGGCGGCGTCGAGCACGACGTCTCCTTCAGCAAGACGATCAGCGGTTTCGAACAGCTGCTTTGTGACGGCGATATCGACCGTGGGCGAAGGACCACTTTCGTCCGGCGCATGCAGAGTGGCGGCTAGATGAATGATCAGCGCGATCGCGACCAGAATCAGCACTCGCCCGGCGTGGACGAAAGGTCGCCAGGCCGGGCGTCGCAGTTGCGGATCGGTCATCTACTTCTTGACGGGGACGATTTGAACCGCGTCGGCATGGACGTTTCCGCCGGCGCCGGCGGTCGCGACGATGACCGTCACGACCTCTCCCTTGTCGAGATTCAATTCGCCCAGCGAGATGAAGCCACCCTCAATCGGCGGAACCGCTTGCTGGTTGATCTTCTTTTCTAGTCGCTGGTTTTTCGTCTCGACGACGACCGGCACGGTCTTGCCCCGGTTCTCGTGCGGCTGGTAGGCGAAGTGAATGTCGTACAGGCCTGCTTCCGGCGCTTCGACGGCAAAGCGAACCGCTCCGCCGCTGTCGCCGCCGGCGTAGAGATAGCCGTAGCCGACGTACCCTTTCAGGCCAGCGCCTTCGGTCCATTTGCCAATCCGCTCCGCTTCGGTGTCGTCGACGACCGTTCCAGCTAACTTGGCGGGATCCAAACCGGTCGGCGGACCATACGGACCGGCTAGTAACGGAACGTTGGCGGGGATTTCGATTTCGTCATCCAGGTCAGCGCGGCGAGCTTTGCCGGGAAGTTTGAGCAGTTGGTCCATTTCGGGCCAGTAGCGCTCGTAGACTTCCCGCGGCGTGCAGTCGTAGGTTGCGCACAAGCTGGCCGCCTTGCCGACCACTTCGCCCATCATGCCGCAGGTCTTCATCACGCGGACCGTGCCGAGCGCTTCGTGATCGACGCTGATGCAGCGGCCGGCCATGAAGAGGTTGTCGATGTTCCGCGAGTAGAAGCAGCGATACGGCACCGGGTAGCCGAAGTTGCGATCGACCCGCCGGTCGTGGACGGCGATGGAGATGAACGGGTTGTCGGGGAACTTTTCGGCAAATTGCTTCTTTGGATAGTGCAAATCGATCGACCAGGTGCTGGGAACGCAACCGTCGGTGAAGTCTCGTTTGGCGACGATGTCATCTTGATTCAAGACGACGTCGCCTCGCAGCAGACGCGATTCGCGCGGTCCGCCGACATAGGCCATCCAGGTCAGATAGGCCGACTCGTGTTTGTCGGCGCCGTCCTTGTTCTTCATCGCGTTGAAGGCGCCGTAGACCGCCCGCAGGTTCCAGTCGCGGATCCCTTCGGCGTCGCCGAGCGGATCTTTGTCAAAACCGCTTTCCCAGAACCACTGACCATGGTGGTCGCGGGGGTAAGGAAAGTCTTTCATCGACAGGTCAAGCGCCCAGGGCGTTTCCGGAAACTTGCGTTCTTCGTCCGCTTCGGCCCAGGCCCACATGTTGCTCATGCCCATGCGACCTTTTTCGGCCATATCGAAGTCGGCGCCGGCGAGATAGCCGATCGTGCCGTGGCCGGTGCAGTCGACGAACAACTGGCTGGTGAAACGCTTTTCTTCACTGGTGCGGGTATCGAAGGCATAGACGGCAGCGATCTTCTTTTCGCCGTCCATCTCGACTTTGAAGGCGTGGTGATTCAGAAACAGATCGATGTTTTTCTCGGCCTCGACGATCGCTTCTTTCTTGTCGTCGCCAAACTCTTCGTACGTGCCTGGCGACTTCTTCGCTTGGTCCGAGAACTCTTCGACGATTTCGCCGATCCGCGGGTACTTGCCGCGACGGATGTTACCCATCGCCCAGACGCGGACTTCGCTGGAACCATTACCCCCAAGCACCGGGCGATCTTGAATCAGCGCCACTTTGCAGCCCATGCGAGCCGCCGAGAGCGCCGCGCCCATCCCAGAGTAACCGCCGCCGACCACCACCAGGTCGTAGCCGCCCTTCTCGGTCGGCTTCTCTTCCAGGCCGAGCAAATCGCGACGCCAGGCCGATAGGATCTTGCCTTCGTTCGGCGGCGTCGCGTCGTCTTTGGTAAACAGGATCGCATCGCAGCGACCGTCGAAACCGGTCAGGTCATGCAGCGCCAGTTCGACTTCTTTCGAGTCGATCTTCACGCTGCCCCCTGCTTGCCAGTTCCAATCGGCGCCTTTGGTGCCGAAGGTTTCCTGCAGCGGTTGGCCATTGACCAGCAACTGAAATCGGCCGGGCGTACCAGGCGCGTTCCAGCGGGCGACCCAATCCTTGGTGCGAACGAAGACCTTGTATTCACCCGTTTCGGGGAAGGTCACCTTGGCGGTGGCGTCAGCGACCGGATCGCCAAGTCCATGTGCGAGCAGATAGGGCGAACCCATCTCGCGAATGAACTGGGTGTCGAGTTTCCAGCCGCCCGGTTGGGCGAAGCTTTCGGCTTCGACGAGAACTGATTGTCCCCACAGTGGGGCGGCGAAGGCGAGCAGCAAGAGTAGGGGAAGCAGTCGGCGCACGACAGATGCTCCAGATGAAGGGCGGGCTGGTGGGGTATCGACGAATTAGACTGGGTGTGAAAATTCACAGCCCAGTCCCGGATTTTACACTGATATCCCGCCCTAAGAAACTTCTGTTGCCAATTTTCGTGCTTCTATTGCACTTCTTTTCGCTAGAAGCGGGGGGAAGGGTGATCGGAGCCCAAGTGGATTGGAACGGCCGCATCGGGAGATTCCAGCGACAGAAGTTGTTCGACCATCGTCTGCGTGTCATCGGCGTAATTGGAGATTCGCAGTTCCCACAGGGGGCGAATTACGCCGGTTGAATCGAAAAGTTCCGGCCCAAAGCAGGACATGATGGCCGCAGCGATCTGCTGATTGAATTGGGGATGGGCGGGAGAGTCGATGGTGCTGGTGCGGAAGGCGTCGAGGGCCGAGGAGAGGAGCAGCGGCCAGCCGGCGCTGTGCGATCCAGCGCGAGCCTGTTCGCGAATGTCGCGACAGAATTCTTGCACGCGATCATTGTCGAAGCCCATGTTGCGGACGTCCGTCGCAACCGCCACATAGCCCAATAACATATCGGTCCAGCGTTCGGTCCGGCGGCGGAGACGATTGAGTTTGACCGCCAGGTCGGCGTCGAGGCCTCGTCCGTAAACCATCAGGTTAAGCGCCCGGTTGCGGGCTTCCAGGTGTCCGATAAATACGCTCCGGACGGTCGCTTCGGCGGTCTCGGAGCGATGGATTTTGTCGAAAGCGATGCAAAGCGACGTCCAGATCCGGGTCAGCACGTCGCTGATCAAAATCTCTTCCAGTACCGGCCGAATCGTCTCCCAGTGGCGGGGCAGGTCGGCGGCCGTTGCGTTTTTGACGCTTTCAGAATGATCTTTGAGTAACCGGCCCCAGCGATCGAGTCGCGCCTTGGAGTTGGTCCAGTATTGTTCGAGCCCCTTGGCCGAGATCTGCTTCATCGAGCGGATTTGAATCGGAGCGTGGGTGGCCAGCAGGGCCGCAAGTTGAACTTGGTCTCGTGAGTGCATGGAGGTGGTTCTTCCGCTTCGGCGATGTGATGGGCAAGGAAAAAAGGGTTGCGAGAGCCCGAGGGGACAAGGGCTCTCGCAACCAACCGCTGCATGCCTGGGGGAAGGGAGGAAGTTTCAGGCGACAGCAATCCTCAATTGCATCCGCCGGGCCAAAAGCCAAAGAAAACCGCAAGGCAGGGCGCAAGTGCATGTTTTATAGAGACTTGCGGCCATTGGGTTTGAGCCCGCGTTTGGGCCAATGGTGCGTTTTCGCCACGGCCGCGGTTTGCGAGCGTCGTTTTCTCGCCACAGGGTTGCAACGAATCATCATGTAAACAACTGTCCAAGTGTTTGCGTTTTTCCCTTAACTACGGCATCATGGAAGGCTCTCATCACTTCACTGTCCATTCAGGGCTGCGCGTTGCTGCGATTTTCTCGATCTTTGGCGATCGCCATTCTGCTGACTTCGGTCGCTCCCTTGCCGGCGCAAGAGGAGACGGAGGCTCTGTTTGAGCAGCAGGGACTCGTCAAATACGGACGTCGCTGGATCTTGCCGTGCGAAACCGATCTCGCGCCTGAACTGCGGCAGCTCGATTCGTTGGAGCAGCAACTCAGTTTTGTTCAGCGCCAGGTCGACCTGGCGCGGGAAGATAACGCCCGGAATTGGAAACGGCAGCAAGCGACTTTGGCCGCCATTGATCGGCTGGGGAAGCGTTTGAAGGAGCATGCGGTCGGCAGCGATCAAGAGAAAGAGCTGGCGCAGGAAATCGGCCGACTTCGCAAAATGGCGACTAGCGCCGGCGACGCCGTCGAGCCCAAGAAGCTGGCCGCACTGCCCAACGTCCGCGAATTGTTGATGCAGCAAGCGCAGTTGTTGGCGACCCTGACGACGCGCACGGTCCAGTTGCGTGAAGATATGGTGAATTTGGACCAGCGTTACGCAAAGATTCGGGGCGAGTTTTTGGAGGAGGATCAAGCGGTTATTGGGCCGCTGGAACTCCTCTCTCGACGGCTCGGCCGGCTGGCTCGGTTCGAGCGATTGGCCAACCAAGATCGGCTTCCCATCTTCTTGCAAAACGATAAGCCGCGTGTTGCCGCGGTTTTGGATCAAGACAATCCACAAATTTTCACGTGGAATCCAAACGGAAAAGAAATCATTCTGACCGCAAATATGGCCCAAAGTGCTGGCGTCCAATACACGCCGGAAGAAGGGGGCGTTGTCGTGCTGGAAAAGCAAGAATTGCCGGTTCGCAAAGGGCGGGTCGCGGCGCTGCGAGTTGGGCCAGCGCTGCTGCAAGATGTCGCTGTGTCGGTCTTGCCGCCAGAGCAAGAGTTTAGAGGCGGCTTTCTGGGCGGTAAGGTGTTCCAGCACTTTCAGCCCGACCTTTCGCTGGAGGAGCTGTGCTTGCAGTTTGACGCCGGCGCGATGGAAGCGACCGCCGATCACTAGCACTCCAGGCGACGGAAGACTTTTCCGATTCTAACCGTCAGGCAAAGCGCTCTCAGGTTTGCGGGCGTCGCTTCCGACCTTAGTATGAAGGGGAAACGCCCAGGCGATGACGTTGTTTCAAATTTAACCGACCTTATAATTACAACGTCAAGGTGTTTCGGTAGGAGTAATGCGGGTTGGCTGGTAAGCCCAAGATCCTCTGTTTGTGCGCACCAGGTGGGCAACACTCGGTTCTAGAGCAATTGCGCACCGACTACGACATTACGGAAGTGCAGACGCCGCTCCGCACTTTCGCCCTGTTGAAGAATCATGAATTTGACGGGGTCTACATCTGTACCGATTATTTCGAAGATTCCTCTCGTATCGGCAACCTTCTGCAGAACGAGCGAATCTTGGAAGGGATGCCCGACGGGGTTGCGATGCTCGATCGCGACAATACCGTACTCTGGGCGAACAGCTGTTTGCAGCGCTGGGCCGGTTGCGATGACGTAGTCGGCCGTAATTTTTATGGCGCCCTCAACAGTCCCGAAATCCTCGGCCCCGATTTCTGCCCGTTCCATACCGCTCTGACGTCGGGTCGTCCCAGCACGTCAACGCTGCGAACCGAAGACAATCAGTACTATCAGGTTCACGCCGCTCCGGTTCTCAACCCGAACGCGTCACCCAAGAACCTGATCGTCACGATCCGCGACGTCACCGAAGAAGTGCTGCAGCGGCAGAAGCTGGAAGCGATTCACAAAGCCGGCATCGAACTGGCCGACCTGACGACCGAAGAGATCTTCAATATGGAGGTCTCGGAGCGGATCGAACTGCTCAAGTCGAATATCCTGCACTACACCAAAGACCTGCTCAATTTCGACGTCATCGAAATCCGCGTCCTCGATCAACGGACCGGAGAGCTGGTCCCGCTCCTGTCGGTCGGCATTGATAAAGAAGCGGCCGAACGCGAACTGTACGCCCAATCGACCAACAACGGCGTGACCGGCTTCGTCGCGTCGACCGGCAAGAGCTACCTGTGTGAGGACACCCAGTCTGACCCGCTCTACCTGGAAGGTTTTAAGGGAGCGAAAAGTTCGCTGACCGTGCCGCTGATTCTGCACGACGCGGTGATCGGTTCGTTCAATGTCGAAAGCCCCGAACCGCGGGCCTTCACCGAGAGCGACCTGCAGTTCCTCGAAATCTTCTGCCGCGACCTGGCCCTGGCGCTGAACACGCTCGAATTGTTGTCGGCCCAGCAAGCCAATACCGCCCAGGCGAGCGTCGAAGCGATCCACAGCGCCGTCGCGCTGCCAGTGGACGAAATCCTGAACGACGCCGTCAACGTCATGGAGCGTTACATTGGCCACGATGAAGAAGTGGTCGATCGTGTCCGCCGCATCATTCAAAACGGCCGCGACATCAAGCGCGTCATCCAGAAGGTGGGCGAGCGGATGACGCCCAGCAAAGCGGTACCCGCTTCGGTTCAGGCCGAGGTACGTCCGCGTCTGCGTGGCGCCCGGGTGTTGGTAGTCGACGAGGACGAATCGGTACGCAGCGCCGCTCACGCTTTGCTCGATCGCTACGGCTGCGATATCGAAACGGCCCATGACGGGGCCGAAGCGCTCTGCATGGTCCGAGCCGGACTGCATGGCGCCGGTTACGATGCGATCATCTGCGACGTTCACCTGCCCGACATGTCAGGCAACCGCCTGTATCAGCGGCTGAAGGATATCGTCACCCCGGTTCCGATGATCTTGATGACTGGGTTTGGCTATGATCCGGGACACTCGATCGTGAAAGCTCGTCAGACCGGCCTGTTGCCCAACGCGGTCTTGTACAAGCCGTTCCGCCTGGACGACTTGCTGGCAACCGTCGAACGGATTATCGAAGCGTACGCCGATCAGGCTCAGACCGCCTCGCAATAACCTGCCTGGCGACTTGGCGGGCGAAGGCTTCCCTCTGCGGGGTTTCTGTTGTCCGGCGACTTTGGCCGCCACAACCCTGCGACAAAATGCACCATGTCTTCGCCGCTTGATCCCTCTCCGCTCGCCTGGCTGTTGATTCTGTTGGCCTTGGCGGGGCACCTGGCTCTGTGGTCGCGCATCCATTGCTACGTTCACTCGCTTCCCTGGAAGCAAACGGTGATCGACTGGTTCGAGCTGGCGATTGTGTTAACGACCGGCGTCGTACCGCTCGCCTACGTCGCTTACTTTATTTTTGCCCCCACTCTTGATTGGGCCGGCAGCGAAATCTGGTACCAGTTTCCCTTGCTCTACTTTTGGGCTTGCTGGACGGCCCTGGTGATCGCCTTTGGGCTGTGGGTGCAGCACCGCTTGGACGAACGTCATGCAGCTGGCTATTTCCAGAGCAAGCAGATCGGCGCGGTCGACCTGGTTCGTGAAGTCCCAATCGAAGAACTCGCGATCCCCAAGATACAGTTCGCCTATCGTTTCCCGGGCAATCAGATTCTGGAGTACGTCGTCACCGAAAAGGAGCTCTTCCTGCCGCGGCTGCCGGCGGCGCTGGAAGGGTATACGATCACGCATCTCTCCGACTTGCACCTGACCGGCGAATTTTTGCCCCCTTTCTACCAGCACGTCATGGAGCGGGCCAATGCGCTGCAATCCGAGATGATCGTCATCAGCGGCGATATCTTCGACAAGGACGTCTGCATCGGCTGGAGCGAGTCGACCTTGGGCAAGCTGACGGCGCCGGATGGGGTTCACTTTGTGCTGGGAAATCATGACACGCGTCTCGCCCAGGTGCAGCCGGCTCGCGATGAACTAAAGCGGCTGGGCCTGATTGACCTGGGGGGGCGATGGATCGAAAAGACGATTCGCGACACGCCGATTGTCTTGGCCGGCGATGAGGCGCCTTGGATGTCGACCGTGAAAGATGTCGAGCAGTGCCCCCTTGAGCACAATGGAGATCGACTCTTTCGCTTGCTGATCGCCCACACGCCCGACCGTTTGCACTTCGCCGCCGATCACGACTTTGACCTCGTGCTAGCGGGCCACAATCATGGCGGCCAGATCCGCTTGCCGGTGATCGGCCCGATGATCAGTCCCAGTCGCTATGGCGTCCGCTACGCCAGCGGCATCTTCTATGAACAGCCGACTCTGGTGCACGTCTCGCGTGGGCTGTGTGGAACGTTCCCACTGCGGATTCGTTGTCAGCCGGAGATTACGCGGCTGATTTTGCGCCGCAAGGCTTAGATAGACTCGCCTTTTACTTGCGAACGCACTGCCTCGCTGGCGCTGCGGGCTCGTGTTCCGTCTGGCGGAATGTCGAAGCCGACTACAAGTAAACCCGCCGGTTATAGATCCACCATTCGACCAGCAGCACCACGATTGCGGCGGCGACGATCCATTTCCAGAAGTCGACGCGAACTGGCTCCCAGCTGCTTTGCCCTTCGATCGGTTCGCCCCAGTCGGTGGCGATCGCCTCGGCGGGCAGAGTGTTCGTTTCCTGCGAGTCGAAAATGTTCACCGAGAAGCTTTGCGTGACGTCGGGACCGTTCCCTTCGCGGACATCGTAGGTCCCCAGCTGATCGGTTTCGCTGAAGCTGAACAGGTTTTTCCCTTCGCGGCCGATCTCGCGTACCCGACCGGTTGGCGGCGTTACCGAGACTTCTTCGACCGGCGTCGAAGTGCGCAGTTCTATCGGCACCCCAGGGCGAACTGACAGGTCGGCCGCGCCTTGGCGGACGTCGCCAAGATACTCAACCACGTTTTTCACAAACACCGGAAAGCTCTGGCGTTTCGGCCATTCGGTGTTGTAAAAGGTCGAACCATCTTTCTCGATCATAAACTGAAAGCCAAGGACCGCATCTTCAAAACCTTTGCGGGGGGCGATCGCCAACAGCGGGCCATGCTGCGAATCAATCAGCGTGGTTCCACCCTGCACTTCCACGGGAGTGGCGTAGCCGATCATGACGTTGGTCATTTCGATGAAGTTCATCATCGGGTGCGAATGGGCGATATCGATCACCTGCGGCACGGTCACCTCTTCCCCTAGCTTCCAATTGTCGCCAGGAGGAACGACGCCCAAAAAGAGGGTGCTCGACTCAGGCATGTCTTCAGGGACGCAGTTGTCGTAGATGATCAGATCGTAGACGCCGGTCGCCGCTTCTTGTTTGTATTGATCTTCTTGCAGATAGCTGGGGTCGACTGTCGTCACGCGGGCCAGACGCGTGATCGCCTCGGTCGCCATCGCCAGGCGGAAGTAATCGTTCCCCGTACTAACCATCAACACGTTCGCTTTGCGGGGCGGATTGATCGCGGCGTAGGCGACGTTATCGGCTTTCAGCACATCATCAACGTCGAGCGTCAGACGCAACTTGCCGGCGTCGAGCGTTCCCAGCTCAAACTGAATCCCCGCGGCGCCTTCGGCCGGCAGCTTGACCGTTTGGGCGTCGAGCAAATCGTCGTTGTAGTAAAGGTTCGCGACCACTTCGTCCGGAGCGTCCCCGACTCGTTCGATGCGGGCATACGCTTGCAGCTCATCATTGCGGTCCGGATTGCGCTGCGTGTTGAAGGCGACGATGCCGACGTTGCCGGTCAACGGATCGCCAATCGGCACGTAAATTGGCGCCAGGTTGCCAAAGGTGAAATCGGTAATCGCCGGAAAGCGGCCGTCGCTGAAGATATAGAGCGTCGCCGGTTTGGCGTCGGCCACGCCTGCGTCCCCTTCGCTGAAGGCCGATTGGCCCGGATTGGCCAAGCCTGATGCGACGCGGAGCGCTTCGCTGATGTTGCTGACCCGATTGGTTGGCTCGATGGCGGTCAGTTTCCGCTGCAAGATCCGGCGGTCGTCGGTAAAGGCCTGCTCGATCTTGGCGCGATCGGCAAAGCTGACCAGCATCGCGACGTCGCCTGACTGCATCTGGTCGATCATCTCCGCGATGCGTCGCTTCGATTCTTCGAGGCGGTTCTTGGCGTCAGGGACATCTTCGGCGGCCATGCTGGCCGAGTTGTCGATCAAAAAAACGAAGCGATCCCCGATTAGCTTTTGCCCCTGCATGCCAGGCCGCAGCGCCGCCAGAATCAACAGCAACACGAACAGCAACTGAAGAAAAAGCAGAATGCTTTGCCGTAGACGCTGCCAGAGACTGTTGACGTGCAGGTCCTCGATCGTGCGGCTCCAGAGATAGGTACTGGGCACTTCGAGCGGCTGCCGGCGAAGTTTCAGGAAGTAAAGGGCGACGATCGCCGCCGGCACAATCGCCAGCAACGTCCAGCCCAACCAACCTAGCGTCGGAAGAAACATTAACGCACCAGTCCTCTCTGTCGCAGATACGAGGAGACGACTTGATCAACCGGCATGTCGGTGTTGGCCAGCATGTAGGTCATGCCGCGTTTGGTGCAGAACGACCGGGCGCCTTCGACAAAGGCGTTGAGCGTCTTGCGGTACTTCTCTAGCAGCGGCCGGCTGACGGTGATTTCGGCGGCGTCTTCATCCTCGGCGTCGACCAATCGCAGATCCCCTTTCAGCTGATCTTCTGGATTCAGTTCGACCGGCGAAAGCGTATGGATCACGTAGACGTCCATCTGCTGTGCGGTCAGAAAGCGGAACGCCGCCTCGTAGCCGGACTTGTCCATCAGGTCGGTGATTAGGACCAGAACGCCCTTGCCTTGATTTCGCAAGCAGAACGATTTGACCGCTTCGAGCAATGAGACGTTTTCGCCCGGCTCGATCTGGTGCACATAGTCGAGCATCCGCATCAAGCTATGGCGTCCACGCAGGACAGGGCCGGGTTTGCGAATCGGCGTGCCAAACGTTTCGATTCTAACGCGATCGGCTCGGCAGAGACCGATGTAGCCGAGCGCCGCCGCCATCTGCTTGGCGAAGTAGAGCTTGGTCGGTTCGCCGAAGTCCATTGATGTGCTGGCGTCGATCAGCGTGAAAAAGTGGAGGTCTTCCTCTTCCAGGAAGAGCTTCAAGAAGAGCTTATCGAGCCGCGCGAACGTGTTCCAGTCGATGAAGCGGAGGTCGTCGCCATGCACGTAATTGCGAAAGTCGGCGAACTCGACGCTCTGCCCTTTCCGTTTGCTGCGGCGTTCTCCTTTCATCCGTCCACGAAAGATCTTCCGACTGACCAGCTCGAGCCGTTCAAGCTGGGCCAGCATCTTGGGAGATAGAAGATCGGCGGGCGATATGGTCGTGGCAGGCATACGCGTTCGTAGCGTCCTTAGCGAGAATCAGCGTCCAGGAATGGCGAAGCGAGGTAACGCCGCGACTAGCTGCTGACGACCCGGGCGGTAACCGGCTCGTCGTCGCTCTTCTCCGGAAGTTTTTCGAGGATCTCGAGCAGGACGTGATCGGTATCGAGTCCTTCGGCTTGGGCTTCGAAGTTCAGAATCACGCGATGGCGCATCGTCGGCAGGTAGACGCGGCGAACGTCCTCGAAGCTGACGTTGTAGCGGCCATCGAGCAAGGCACGCACCTTCGCAGCCAGCGCCAACGTTTGGGCGCCACGCGGGCTCGAACCCCAGCGTAGGTATTGGTTGGTGACCGGCAAGGCCATCGGCCCATCGGGATGGGTGGCCAGCGTCAGCCGCACGATGTAGTCCTGCACATGCTTGGCTAGGATCACTTCGCGGATCAGCTTCTGCCACTTCATGATCTCTTCGCCGTCCATCACCTTTTCCGGCTCGGCGAACGTTCCCTTGGTGGTCCGATCGATGATCGTCGCCAGATCTTCCGCCGTGGAGTAACCGACGACCAGCTTGAAGAAGAAACGGTCGAGCTGCGCTTCGGGCAGCGGGTAGGTTCCCTCTTGTTCGATCGGGTTTTGCGTCGCGAGCACGAAGAACGGCTTCTTCAGTTCGTACCGCGTGCCGCCGACGGTGACGCAGAATTCCTGCATCGTTTCGAGCATCGCCGATTGCGTCTTGGGCGTGGCGCGGTTGATTTCGTCCGCCAGGCAGATCTGCGTGAAGATCGGACCTTTTTGGAACTCGAACACGCGGCGACCTTCGGGGGTTTCCATCACCATGTTGGTCCCCAAAATATCTGCCGGCATCAAGTCAGGCGTGTACTGGATGCGATTGAACGGCAGATCGAGCGTCTGGGCGAGCGTCCGCACCAAGAGGGTTTTGCCGAGACCTGGCACACCTTCCAGCAGGCAGTGACCGCCGACGAACATGCAGGTCAGCACGCCATGAATGATCTCGTCGTGCCCGACGATGACGCGACCGATTTGCTCTCGCACTGCGTTGTACCGATTGCGGAATTCTTCCGCCTGTTGTTGCATCGTCTCGCCGACGCTCATGTCGCATTCCTCACGGGTGATTGGATGACGAGTCTATCTGGATGGGAGTTCGTATCGTCCGCGTTATTCTTGCGGCGGCTGATCGCCGCGTCCCTGCTGCTTGCGGGCCTTTTGCTTCGCTTTCAGCAACCGTGACGTGTAGTTGTCTTCTTCGCTCTCGGTCGCTTGCTGTTTGGGTTGAACGCGGCGTTCGAGCTTGGGGCCGCTGGTCGACAGTTCGTCGGCCACGGCGTCGCCTGATTCCGCAGCGGCGTCGTCCGATTCAAATCGAGTGCTGGCCCGCCGCTGATCAATGTCGGAGGCGACCTTCTCCTTGCTCATCCGCAGCCGTTCGAGCCGATCGTCTTGTTTGACTTCTTTGCCGAAGCCAAACAGGCGGCCGACATACTTAATCGCCGGGCTCAGCCACTGTAATCCTATCGTAACCCGGCGGATGAAAACGTCGTGAAAAAAAGCGATCGCACAGATTACCACCAACAGGGGCCAAATCGGCTGACTGCTGATCGCTTTGGCCAGATTATGTCGGAAGGTATCGACCTCGAGCAGGTCGTCGACGCGGCCCAGGGCCATTTTGCCTTCAATCATCGCCCCTTTTTCGCCCCCGGCTGGTTCTAGATCGGCCAGCGACTCCAGCAGATTGCGATTGGTAAATTGCTGGCGAAATTCAGCCGAGTAGGGGACATTCACCCCAGAGCGAAGTGGGGCCTGGCCGGGGCCCGGTACGAGCGACAGGAAATAGCTGCCCGACTCATCGGAATCGAACTCGCCGATGTAGCGGCCCGGCGCCACCTGTTCCAGACGAAAGTCGCGCGTCTCCATCCGCGGATCGACGGCGTTTCCGGAGATGTTCAGAAAGTTCAGGTATTCGTCATCCTCGCCGATCGCAGTGACGACGACGCGAACCTTGCCGTCCTTCGCTTCGCTGGCGATCGTGAATTTCCCCTCGTTGCCGCTGGGACGCATCGCCCAGCGAATCATCTGCGTATAGAACTTGTCGTACCCGTCCCAGCCGGTCCACTGGTTCGTCCAGCGGTGTCCGGAATCGCTGGTAAAGACGACGCTGCGTCCTAAGCCATACGTCCAACTGGCCAGCAGCGTGGCGTTCTCTGGATGCTGCGCTGGATCGGGGGCGATCAGCGCGACGTCGACCAGCGGGTTGTTTTTGACCGACGTCATCACGTAGCCGTCGAACGAAGGGAAGCCGTCGGCGCCAGTCGTGATCTCATGCGGGTAGCGACCGAGCGGAACCATGCCGGGATGATCTTTGACCAAGGGTTGCGCAATGCGGCGGGCTTCGCGCTGATAGATGCGCGGCAGCGCCTTGGGGTTGGTCACTTCGTAGTACTTGCCGCCGGTCGCCTTGGCGATTTTCTTCAGCTCCTGGCTGTTCGCCGGTCCATGGGTGCCGATGGCGACGGTCGTGACCTTGATCCCGGCTTTGGAAATCGCGCCGAGCGTCAACGGATTGGCAGGTGAGGGGTCGCCGTCACTGATGATAATCATGTGTTTGATGGCGACTTCATTGGGGGGCAACTGGTTGAAGGCCCGCAGCGCCATCTTCATCGACGGTTCGAACTGCGGCATGTCGCCCGGCGTCATTCGCGACATCTTGGCGAGCATACCGGCGCGATTGGGGCCCACGCGAATCAGCCCGTTGCCGTTGCTGGACCAGAGCCATTGGTCGGTGTTGCCGTAATGAATCAAGCCGCAATAGTCAGAGTTTCCGAGCGCCTGCAGCGCTTCGCGACCGATTACCTTTTGCCAGTAGTTGCCTTGCGGCAGTTCCGAGGCGTGCATCAACATCGCCAGCGCGCCAACCGGAACGACCTTCGCGTCTTTGATCGTAAAGTCGACCGGCATCGCTTTTTCGAGTTCGGTATTGGCCCAGCCGCCGGCGCCAAACGCCTGTGGCCCGCCGAGCATTACCAGCCCACAGCCCATCTGCTGTGTGTTGCGGACCAGCACGTCAATCTGCTGATCGCTAAAGCTGGCCAGATCGCCGGCTTCGGCTCCGCTCGAGCGAGGCGTGCCCGCCAAGATGACGCAGTCGTAGCGCTGCAGTTCGGCCAGCGTGGTGAACAACTCGTTGGTCGGCATCACGTCGACCTCCAGGTTGTTCAGCCGCAACCGTTCGACCAGCGTGTCGTATTCGCCAGGAGTGGTCCAATCCTCGATCAACAGAATATTGCCCTTGCCGCGGACATGCGTGAACGCGGTCGCGGCGTTGTTCTGCGTCATCGAGTCGTCAGTACGGTCTTCGGGGAAGAACTCCGCCTCGAAGGTGTAGAAGTCGGGGCGATCGATCACCTGCTCGAAAGTAAGCACCTTCTTGCCCGGCGGTAAGACGACCTCCTGTTCGGCAAGTTCCTCTTTGATCTTGCCCGCCTTGCGAGAGACGACCAGCTTGCCCCGGACGACGCCGTCGTTGTCAGGCGTCGGCTCGGTCATGTTGTTGATCACAACCGAAGTCCGAATCGGCTCTCCTTTCCGAATGTCGTCGGGGATCGTCACCTTTTCGACGGCGACTTCCGATCGGCTTGACAACTCGATCGGCGCCACGTCGAGTCCGATTCCGGCTGCGGCCAGCGAACGAGCGATCGGCTGCGCATCGCCGAGCGTCTGATTGCCATCGGTGACGACGACGATCCGTTTCGCTTCATCTTCCGAGAACGAAGCTTGCGCCAGCTTTAAGGCCGCCTCCAGGTTGGTTGCGTCGAGCTTGATATGGTCCAATCCGATCAGGCGGCGACGTCCAATTGGCACGTCATCTTCGTAGGGCGGAACTTCGATCGCCCCTTCGCGGCCAAAGACGATCACGCCCGCCCGATCGCCGCGCGCCGGTTGGCGGTGTTTTTTGACTTCCTTGGCGACGTATTGCGCCATCGCGGCCCGCTGCTCTTCGGGAATGCTGAGCGACTGGTCCAGCACGTAGATCACCGTCAGGCGATGATTGACGCGCAGAAACTGCGCTTCGGCCAGGGCGCAGATCAGCATCACCAAGACCGCCGACCGCAGGCCGAGCGCCATCAAGCGGCGGACGGGGCCCAGCCCCGCCAGACTGCGGAAGCTGAAATACCAAAGCAGCGGCAGCGTCGCCAATAGCCACAGCCAAGCCGGTTTGTTGAACGCGATGTCGATCCCGAACATGGTGCGCCCGCTTGGCAGGGAAAAGGTGACGAAGGGTACGAAACTGCTTCAGACGAAAAAACGTTGCAGCAGCGCCGTAGGAGATTCCGGAAAAGGTGGTCGCTTGTTCCCTCTATGGTACCGCTTGGAAAATCGTAAAGCGATAGCCGTTACGTACTTTGGGAAATTCTGTCGATTACAACGCGACCCGCTGTACCCGATGATTGTTGGAGTCGACTACATGCACGCGCCCCTGACTGTCGAGGGCCAGCGCCCAAGGGCAAAACAGTTGACCCGGTTCGCGGCCGTTGCCTCCCCACACGCCCAGGCTCTCGCCATCAAGAGTGAACTTCTGTAAACGATGGTTGCCGAACTCGATCACGTAGACGTGACCCTCGCCGTCGAGGACCAAGTCGTACGGATAGCTCAACTGTCCAGGCTCTTCGCCTTGGATTCCCCACATTTTGACCAGCACCGCCTGATCGCCGGTCGCGTCAAAGACCTGAATCCGGTGGTTGCAAGCGTCGGCGACCCAGATGCGGTCCTCGGCGTCGATGGCGATATTCTGCGGGCGAACGAACTGTCCCGGCTCGCTACCGTGTCCTCCCCATTCAAACAAATATTCGCCATCTGGGCTAAATTTTTGAATGCGGTCGAATTGGCCATATTCGCCGATGTAGTAATTTCCTTGCGAGTCCTGCACGGCGTCGGTCACAAATCCGAACTCACCAGGGCCATGTCCTTCGACGCCGCCGATCGTCTGCTCGTCTAGTTTGCGGCCGTCAGCGGTGTAAACCAGCATCCGGTTGTAGTGCGTGTCGGCGATCAGCAGGTCGCCCGCCTTATTGAACGACAAGCCTGAGGGTCGACCGCGATAATATTCCGGAATTTGCCAGGCACGCAAGAAAGTCCCGTCCCGGTCAAAAACCTGGATCCGGGCCGTCATATCGACGATGTACAAGCGGTCGTCGGCGTCGATGGCGACGGCCCGCGGCTTTTCAAACTTGCCGTTGGAGATGCCTCGCTCGCCCCAAACGGTCTCCAAACCGCCGGGTGAATCCAAACGGGGGACGCAACCGCCGAGCAGCCAGAGAAGCGAACAGAATAGGAGCAATTTGCGAAACATCCGCCTATTATTTCGCGAAAAGGGGGATAAGGGCAACGGTTCGGCCACAATATTGCCGATTTGGGGCTTCCACTTGTGGAGCGCGGCAGCAATTCCGTATAGTTAACTTTTGGCTAGACAATAACTTCGGGCAAGTAAGCCCCTAGCGGAGCGCAAGCGGCGAGCATGACAGTTCGGGTTATCGACGTAAAGGCGGCCGAAGACCGTCGCGACGTCATTCACCGTGCGGTTCAGTCCCTCGCCGAAGGGCAAATCGTCGCCTTTCCGACCGAAACCGTGTACGGCGTCGCCGTCTCGGCGCTCAACGGTGGGGCGATCGACCGCCTGATGGAAGCGAAAGGGCGTCCGAAAAATCAACCATTCGCGTTGGCGATTCGCAGCAAGGACGAATTGACCGATTACGTCCCGCAGGCGACGCCGCTGATGAAGCGATTGGCGATGCGTTGTTGGCCGGGTCCGGTCACGTTGGTGTTACCCTGCGATGATTCGCGCAGCGTGGTGCAAAGCCTGCCGCCGAGCGTCATTCCGTCGGTTTCCCCCAGCGGCTTTGTCGGACTGCGGATTCCTTCGCATGACCTAATTCAAGAAGCGATGCGGCTGTTGCCGGGGCCCCTGGCCCTGACCAGCGCCAATCGCTCGGGCCAACCCGACGCCGTTCGGGGGGGCGAGGTGACCGACGCGCTGGGCGATGCCCTGGGTTTGGTGTTAGACTGCGGCAAGTGTCGCTACGCTCAGCCGTCGACGGTCGTCCGCGTGGTCGGCAACAAGGTAGAGGTTTTGCGTTCTGGCGTCGTCTCGGAGAAAGTTTTGAAGCGTCTCAGCAGCTACTGCGTCGTATTCGTCTGCACCGGCAATACCTGTCGTAGTCCCATGGCCGAAGTGTTGATGCAAAAGCACGCCGCCGAGCGTTTCGATTGCAAGATCGAAGAGCTGGATGGGCGCGGCTTTATCGTCGCCTCGGCGGGTTTGGCCGCCTTCCCCGGCGGACGGGCGGCGCCAGAGGCCATCAAAGTTATGGGAGATCGCGGGCTCGACCTGTCGGGGCACGCCAGTCAGCCGCTCAGCGATCGCTTGGTTGAGCACGCCGATTTAATTCTGACGATGACTGGCAGCCACCGAGACGCGATAATGGCACAGTGGCCCGATGCGGCGGACTACACACACAATTTATGCTTGGACGGGTTTGACGTGGCCGACCCGATTGGTCATCCCGAAGTCGTCTACCAACAGTGCGCCGACCAGATCGAGGCGGAAATCATCGCTCGCGTAAGAGCGATTGATCTTGATCATTTGCCGGCGACCTCCTGAGGTCTTGCAAAGGGGAGGGTTAGAGAACCATGCGCATCGCCATTGGCAGCGACCATCGCGGCGTCGCCGTTCGTCATAGCATTATTGAGTTACTGAAGCGACTTGGGCACGAAGTGCACGATGTCGGCGCTTTTGACTGCGGAAGCGTCGACTATCCCGATATCGCGGCGACAGTCAGTCAAAGCGTCGCCACCGGCGAGGTGGACCGCGGCGTTCTGATTTGCGGCAGCGGTATCGGTATGGCGATCGTCGCCAACAAGGTGCCTGGCGTCCGCGCCGCCACATGCCACGACGATCTCACGGCCGAGATGAGCCGTCGTCACAACAACGTCAACGTCTTGTGCCTGTCCGCCGACATGTTGGGCGAACGCCTGATCGATCGCATGGTCGAAATCTGGCTGACGACCGAGTTCGAGGGTGGCCGTCACGCTCGCCGGATTGAAAAGATCTGCGAGTTTGAGAAGCGCCTGCACCAGCAGCAAGAGCAGAAGGCGCCGTAGCGTTGGCACTATTCTCGCATTCCTGCGATCCCAAAATAGCGACGTAAGTCGTTATTTTGCGAGCCCCGAAGAGCCTGTTGAAAAATGCCACGATGGCATTTTTCAACAGGCTCTTCGCGCTCAAAGTTCGATTGGGCCGATTCTAATGGGCCCTTCATCTGAGGGGTTAAAGATCCATGCGGGAAGCCGCCGATTTTCTAGTGGCCGATCTTTGCCTATTGGTCCCCAGGAAAGGGTGGTCTGCCTTCCACCATCCCGTCTCGTTTTGCGTGCAATTCTCATATCGTGGCTAATTTCGCGAGAGTCGCCAGTCGTAATCCAGCGGCAACCTATTATTGCGAAAGCCGTTGAATTCCGTCCTGCGGAGCAACGTGGCGTGCACAAATAAACAATCTGACAGCTGCTAGTTATGGAGAGATTGGGGAGATGATGCTAAATCGACTAAGTTTGACCAAGAAGACGATCTTGGGATTTGCGTCCGTATTGTTGCTGATGGTCATCGGCTCGGCTGTGTCTTGGAATGCACTTAGCGGCGCCACGACCGGTTTTTCCCAGTATCGAAAACTGGCGCGTGATTCTAATTTTTGCGCTGACCTTCAAAGCTGTATGATGCAGACGCGATTTGCAGTGAAGAACTTCGATATCTATGGTCGCGACGTGGATATCAAGAAATATGGCGATCGTTTGGGTGAAATCACCCAACAGCTGGCCGACGCGAAATCGCGAATCGAGAGACCCGAACGACGAGAGATTGTTGACGAAATCTCCGCTTTGATCAGCGAGTACGACGCTTCTTTCGAGCAAGTGATCGCCAACCGCCGTCTCCGCGATTCGGAGCAGCGCGACGTTCTGGATGTACAGGGCCCGCAGATTTCCAGCTACATGATTGAAATCATGAACTCGGCACAAGTCGACGGTGACGCGGAAGCGGCCGCCGCAGCCGGCGAGGTCTTGAACACCCTGATGGACGTTCGTTTGGGAGTCTACAAGTATCTCGACTCGGCGCTGCCGGAGCACCACCAAAGCACAACTCAATTGCTCGCTAAAATGGCAAGTCAATTGGAAAAGCTCGATACGGAAATACAAGACCCGAACCGCCGGGCATTGCTAGCCAAGTCGGAGAAGTCGGCGCAGTTGTATGCTGCCGCGTACGCCACGATGGCGGAAGCGCTGAAGAGCGAACGCCAACTGATGGCGGATAGCCTGGATGTGATTGGCCCAGCCGTGGCGGCGAAGGCGACCGAGTTGAAAGGGGAAATCACCGGCGAGCAAGACAAGTTGGGTCCGCAATTGCAGACCGCCAACCAAACGGCGCTGGCGATTGTAGGCGGCGTCAGCGTCGTCGCTGTCGTGTTGGGGGTGATAATTGCGACCTCGTTGAGCCGTTCGATTATTGGGCCGATTCGCAAGGTGATGACCGTGTTGAATCTGGTCGCCGAGGGAGACTTGCGTCAACAACTGCAAGTTGAGTCGCAGGACGAAATCGGAGCGATGACCAACTCGCTCAATACGGTGATGAAACAGTTGCGAACGGCGATGACGGAACTGGCGACTAACGCCGGCGAAATTGCTCGCTCGGCCAACGAAATGAATGAGACCGCCGACAACATGGCGTCGATTTCTGACGATACGAAATCACAGTCGACCTCGGCTGCCGGCGCCTCCGAAGAGATGTCCGCCAACGTCCGGACCATCGCCGCCTCAGCCAACCAAATGTCGGGCAATTTGGATTCGGTCGCCAGCGCGGTCGAGGAGATGTCGATTAGCGTCAATCAAATCGCCCAAAACATCAAGCAGGCTAGTCACGTCGCCGGCGAAGCGAACCAATTGGCGGAAGGAAGTCGCCGCGAGTTGAGCGAGTTGGGCGATGCGGCCAACGAGATCGGCAAGGTCGTCGAGCTGATTCAGGATATTGCCGAGCAGACCAACCTGTTGGCGTTAAACGCGACGATCGAAGCGGCGCGAGCCGGTGAGGCTGGTAAGGGGTTCGCCGTCGTCGCCGAAGAAGTCAAGCAACTGGCTCGCCAAACGGCCAACGCGACCGAAGGGATTCGTACTCGCGTTAATGGGATTCAGAACGCCTCTAACAATTCGGTCGAATCGATTGAAGCGATTCGTAAGGTGGTCGGCAATCTCAGTCAGATCTCTCGAGATGTCGCCGCGGCGATTGAGCAGCAGTCGACCGCGACCCAAGAGATCGCCAAGAATGTCGCTCAATCAAGCTCGGCCGCTCGTCAGGTCTCGAAGGCGGTTGACGAATCGGCCACCGCGGGCGAGGAGATTTCGCGAAACGTCGTCTCGGTCGACCGAGGCGCTCAACGGGTTTCGGAAGATGCGGGGCGCACGAAGACTTCAAGCAATCAACTCGCCGGCATCTCGCAGCGATTGCAGTCGCTGGTGGAGCAGTTCCAGGTCTAAAGCTTCGGACGTAGGGCAAACTGTGCCCTACTTGGACGCTTGATCGGCCAGCCAACAAAAAGTCGTCGCCATCATCTTCTGGATCTTGGCGACCGGCCAATCGCCCGAGGCGCTGCCGTCTTGTTCGGCGGCGAGGGGCACGTGGACGAAGAGGGCGTGTCCTGGGTTGCCAATCTGCTCGCTCTGCTGCAGGCTCCAGTAATAGACGGCGTTGCAGAGATACGTGCCGGCGTGAAAGCTGATGTCGCCGCAGATGTCGGCCGCCTGCAGCGACGCTTGCCAGCTGGGATGGTCAAGCTGGGTGCGAAATGCCTGGGGGCCTTCGTAATCGAGCGGTCCTGGCTCGGCGGCGCCGACTTGTTTCCAGTTGATGGCGAACATCTCGAACTCGGCGTTGCGAGCTTTGCTCGACTGGCCGAAGTGGAGCGTCGCGGCGTACGACTTCTCGCGATAGAGATCGGCCAATTGCGCATGCGCGGCGACATATTCAACCGGCAGGATCCGCTGCTCGACTTCGTAGTCGGGGGCAAGCTCGGACAGCGTAAGTTCGCGGAGCGCCAGTTCGGTGCAGTTGGTCGCCAGTTCGCCGAATGGCTCGAAGCCGGTCACCAGGATGCGTTTCATGGGTGTCTCGTTTTACTCGGTGGCGACGACGTAAGGGGCGCCGCGCTCGCGAAGCATGACGGCGATTTCCGCCTCTTCGGCCAGCGTGATTTCCCAGTCGAGGGCGCCTGCGTTGTCTTGCAGTTGGTCGACCCGTTTGGCGCCGCACAGCGCAGCGGTCACGCCTGGCTGGTTCAGGGTCCAGCGAATGACCAACTGCGAAACGGTCCGTCCCATGCGCTCGGCCATGGCACGCAGTTTCTCGACCAGTTCCAGGTTCTTGGCGTACTCTTCCCCTTGAAAACAAGGGTATTTGGGACGGCTGTCATGCGGCTCGAACGTTTGATCAAGCGTCATCTTGCCGGCCAGCAGGCCTTTCATCAGCGGCCAGTAGCAGGCGACCGCGATATTCTGTTCACGACACCAGGGGATCAGGTCGACTTCGGCCCCGCGGAACAGCATGTTGTACGGCGGCTGAATGATCTGGATCGGGCAGACCTGATGAAACTCGATCGTTTCGGCAAGCGTGAGGTTGGAGACGCCTACCGCTACGGTCAGACCTTGCTCTTGCAGTTCGCGAAAGGCAGCCGCGGTTTCGGCGATCGGCGTGCTGCGATCTAGGGCATGCAGGTAGAGAATTTCGACACGGTCGGTGTTCAGGCGGCGAAGGCTCTCGGCCGCTTCGCGGCGAATCGTCTCGGGCCGAGCGTCGCGATGTTGCTTGCCGTTTTCCCAGTGCAGGCCAGCCTTGGTCGCGATCACATATTCATCACGGCGCTCGGCGATCACCTCGGCGATATACCGTTCGCTTTCGCCTTCGGCGCCATAGGCGAAGGCGGTATCGAAGAAGTTGATGCCCAGGTCGAGCGCCGCGGCGACTGTCGCCCGACTGTCCGCTTCGGTGACGCCTGGGCTGGTCATGCCAGTCAGCGGCCAGCAGCCAAGCGCCGCGGGGGAGACCTGCAGCGAAGTGTCGGCGATCTGTCGGCGTTCCATGTTCGCGTTGCCAGGGTTGAGGTTAGGCGGGACGTGGCCGCTGCGGCGTGTACAGGCAGCAATCAGCCGGGCAAAAGTCGTGCGATGGTCCCATTGTACCGACTGCCAGCTTGGGCTGGTCAGCGTTCAAGCGTTCCTCGATCAACTCCCGGATCATCTGGACAAAGCGGGGGCGAACGCCGGCGGTGCCGCTGCGAATGAAGTTGAGCCCGACCTCGGCGGCCGTGTCTTTCGCTTCGGTATCGAGATCGAACAGCACTTCCATGTGATCCGAGATAAAACCGATCGGCGAGACGATGACGTCGCTGGCGCCCGCCTTCGCCAAGTCGCGGATCACATCGCAAACGTCCGGTTCCAGCCAAGGTTGCGTCGGCGGGCCGCTGCGGCTTTGGTAGACCAGCCGCCACTTGGCGTGGCCGGTCGCTTCGCTCACCAGGCGGCAGCTTTCTTCCAGCTGTTTGACGTAGTTGCAGTTCTCCGACATGCCGAGCGGAATGCTGTGCGCGGTGAAGACCAGTTCGGCGGCGTCGCGCCGCTCGGCCGGGATCTGGGCGAGCGACTCGTTGACGCACTCGGTCATCGTTTCGATGAAGCCGGGGTGATTGAAGTAGGTGCGGATCTTGTCGCACCGCGGGGCGTCTTCGCCAATTTCGGCCTGGGCCTTAGCGGTGTCTTCGCGATATTGCCGACAGCCGGAGTAAGAACTGAAGACCGACGTGACGAACACCAGCGCGTGGCCGACGCCATCCGCTTTCATTTGCTGCAGCGTGTCGACCAGGTAGGGCGTCCAGTTGCGGTTGCCCCAGTAGATCGGCAGGTCGACGCCATGCTCTTTCAGTTCGACTTCCAATGCCGCGATCAGGTCGCGGTTCTGCTGGTTGATCGGACTGACGCCGCCGAAATGCTGGTAGTGTTCGGCGACTTCGAGCATTCGCTCGCGGGGAACGTTGCGACCGCGGAGGACGTTTTCCAGAAAAGGAATGACGTCGTCGGGGCCTTCCGGGCCGCCGAACGACTGAACGAGCAGGGCGTCGTATTTCATGATCTTACGGGGGGGCTACGAGGGAAGCTGATTTCGTTGACTAAGAGTTGTAGCCGCAACGCGCAAAAAAATAGCCCCTCTCATGGAGAGGGGCTATTTTTTTGAGTGACCCCAACGGGGTTCGAACCCGTGTTGCCGGCGTGAAAGGCCGGAGTCCTAGGCCACTAGACGATGGGGCCCCTAGGTGAAAAGCTCTAAAATAGCGTCTGATCCCGATTGTGTGAAGGCGGGGGAGCGCGTTATCTGGGGTAGATACGGGAAAAAGCGTTTGGTTCACCAAGAAACAGGAAAAAGTACGGCACCTAGTGCAGTATCGCAGCGGAAATTAAGACGCTTCGATCCTTCAACTAGCCTTCAGTGCTGGGCGAATCAGCGCCCGCTTTTTCCTGAGACTCGTTACGAAGAATCGCGTCATAAACTTCGCGGCGATGCACCGGGACTTCTTTGGGAGCTTCCACGCCCAAGCGTACCTTGTCGCCGCGAATTTCCACGACCACGATCGTAATGTCATTGTTAATGACAATACTCTCGTTCTTTTTCCTTGAGAGAACCAACATTTCCTACTTCTCCACTGTCGCCAGTTGTTACGCCGGGGGAGGGAACGATTTTTTGGCGACTGGGTTTTGTCGGACGCTTGATGGGCAAACCCGACTGCGTTAAATTACCTGAATCGTTGGGAGACCTGCTGAGGTCAGCCCCGGTTGATGAAAAAGGAAACAAAGGGAATTCAAATCTAGCGAATTCCGATCAGCCGATTTCAAACCGTGAGGGCCGTAATTCAACGGGCGCCAAGGCGATCTTCTCAGGCGTCGCACGGCCTGTGCGCATACACGCTTCCCCTTCACTCTACGTGCTAAAAGTGTGTCGTCAAGCGAAGACGTTCGCCCAATCTGAGGAAATCCTGGAATCTTTTTCCGGGGAAATGCACATTTGGCACAGGTTCCCGCGTTTCTTTAAATTGCCCCAGTTGTCTAGGTGGAAGACTGCTAAGTGATTGGCATATTTGAACTTGCGTGGATTTGCTAGATTATGAAATCTGCTTTGCCTGCGAATTAAACGGCGCCTATCGGTCGTTATGTTGAGGTCGCTCCTGGCGTGACAGTCGACCGCAATGGCGATATCTTGAGGGCGCGCTCTGCAAAATCGTTGGATTAGGAGGTGCCTGCGCCATGTTGACTTGGCTGCGCAACGTCTATGCGGCGGTGGTCACGGTCGCCCAGGGCTTGGCCATTACAATTCGTTACTGGTTCAGCACTTACAACAAAGATCGTAAGGCGTTTACCGAGCACTTCGAATACCCGGAGCTGCCGGTGGCGGTCTCGCCGCGGTATCGTGGCTTCCATCGATTCGACCTCACCACGTGCATTGCCTGCGATCAATGTGCGAAAGCTTGCCCGGTCGACTGCATCTACATCGGGAAAGAGCGTGTTGAAGGGGCGAAAGGCTTCGCCGTGACCGGGTTTACGATCGACTACACAAAGTGCATGTTTTGCGCACTTTGCGTCGAGCCTTGTCCGGTCGACTGTATTTTCATGGGTGGGACCCTCGACCTAAGCAGTTATAGCCGCGACGGCGCCATTGTTGATTTCTCCCGCTTGCCGGTAGAAATTGCCTGGGGACGCAGCTCGCTCAATCCCACGGCGGTCGCCGAGTCGAAGGTGATCGTAGAGCCAGTGCATAGCGGTCCTAATCAATAAAATCGTTACCTTGGGACTGTCGCTCAAGAATCCGCTGCAGGTCGCTTTTCAAGGAGCGAAGCGAGGCTTAGACTTGGGTTAGTCAGTCTTCTCTCGAACAGCGATCAGGTTATTTGATGACTTCATCTTCCGTGCCGTCGGTTCGTGTCTTTTCTGTCGAACAAGCGAATGCGATGTTGCCGCTCGTTTCGGCGATCGTGGCCGATATCGTTGAGCTCTCGCGCGATGTGATTTCGCGCCGTGAACGGATCGTCGACCTGGAGCATCGCGCCAATTACGACAGCGCTCCGCGCGTTTACGCGGAAGAGCTGCGTCTGGTGAAGGATGAGCTGCAGAGCGACTCGGATCGTTTGCAGAACTACGTCGAAGAGCTGCGCGAACTGGGCGTCGAGCCGAAGAGCGGTCCCGAAGGGCTGGTTGATTTTCCGGCGGTGATTAACGGTCGCTCGGTCTTTCTCTGCTGGAAGTTGGGTGAGCCGACCGTTTCGCACTGGCACGACATGGATGCTGGCTTTGCTGGCCGTCAGCCGATTACGTCGGATTGCGCCTTTCAAGACTAAAGGCTGCTCGAGGCTTCTGAGGCTCGCGAAGTCCTGAATTCGCCGAGCGAAATCGCCGCTCGCCAGCTTCGGCTAGTTGCATTGAATCCCGGTAGTTCTACAATCCGGGTTGAGTTGCTTCTGCCGTTCAGGGTGATCTCTCCGGCCAGTGGGTCGCAGTGATGGGCGCTGCCGGCGAAGCAAATAGGTTTTCGCCTCGCGGGATTGGTAATGACGCTCTCTACGACGATTGTCGGCTATCTGCTGTTGTTCGGCGGCGTCGGTATGGGGTTTGTGCTCTTCAACATCGTGTTGGGCATGTTCCTCCGTCCCAACAATCCCAGTGAAGAGAAAGGCGAGATCTACGAATGCGGCGAGCCGACCATCGGGTCCAGCTTCGTGCAGTTCGATCTGCGGTTCTACGTCGTGGCGCTGCTGTTCATCATTTTTGACGTCGAAGTGGCGTTCTTCTTTCCGTGGGCGGTCGTGTTTGGAAAGTCGGCGCAGTTGTCCGATCCCGGGCAGCCGGTCGTGATTGAAAGCGCTGAGGGGCCGGCGACCCTCTCGCCGGCGGTGATTGGATTGCATCGCGAGTTTGGCCTGCCCGAGTCGCTGAATAATGAAGTCGCCACCGGAGCGGTTTCGCCAGGAATGGTGCACCGGGGCGCCGATTCGCTGCTTTGGACCTGTCTGGCCGACATCGGTATTTTCTTCGCCATCCTGATGGTTGGGTTCGCCTATGTCTGGAAACGGGGCGATCTCGACTGGGTGCGGGCGATGACGCCCGAGGCGCGGGCAGGGCCGGACGAGGCGGTTCGCACCTCGGCGTCGCGGTCACAGGCGATGACCCATTCGCGCTAGCGCCCGGCGAACGGCCTTGAGGCGAAAACTAGACGAGCAAACATCATGAGTCAAAAACAAGTGCTAGAGCGGCTGCAGCAGCGATTTGGCGACTGCGTCACGCGCGTTGAGTCCGATGCGATCGATCCCTGGGTCGAGGTGACGCCCGACGGACTGACCGAGCTTTGTCGCTATCTGCGCGATAGGGATGACTTGCGGTTTAACTACTGCAACTCGATTTCGGTGGTCGACTACTGCGATCTCGATGGGAAGGCAAGCAAAGCTGGGTGGGCGCCGCACTTGGAAGTGGTCTATCACCTTTCCAGTATTCCCAGCAAGCGGACGCTAGTCGTCAAAGTGATGCTGCCGCGGTGGAAGGACGACGTCGCAGGGCAATTGCCCGAATTGCCGAGCGTCTCCGGCGTCTGGAGCACCGCCGATTGGCACGAGCGGGAAGCGTACGATTTGTCGGGCGTGTGGTTTACGGGGCATCCCAATCTGCAGCGGATTTTGTGCCCCGAGGATTGGGTTGGTCACCCGCTGCGAAAAGATTACGAAATGCCGCTGGAGTATCACGGTATTCGCGGGCGCTAAAGCGAAAGCGGCGCTTGTTGGCGGCGAAGAAAACGAAAGTGGAGCGAAGCGGTTATGGCCACGGCGCCACAATCCGGCATTGTTGAACTGGACGTCCGCACGGACGAAATGCTGGTCAATATGGGCCCGCAACATCCCAGCACGCACGGCGTGTTGCGGCTGGTGCTGCGCACCGATGGCGAGATCGTTTCGGAGGCGACGCCTCACATCGGCTACTTGCATCGCTGCGCGGAGAAAATCGGCGAGAACCTGACGCCGCGGCAATGGATCCCGTACACCGACCGGATGGACTATCTGGCCGGTATGAACATGAATCTCGGCTGGGCGCTGACGGTCGAGAAGTTGCTCGACTATGACCTGCCTGAGAAGGCCCGGCATCTGCGGGTGATCATCGCCGAACTAAACCGAATCGCCAGTCATCTGGTCGGCATGGGAACCTACGGGCTCGATCTCGGCACGTTCAGTCCGTTCCTGTACGCCTTCCGCGAACGTGAGAAGATTCTCGATCTGTTGGAGGATGCGTGCGGCGCTCGGCTCACCTACAGTTATTTGACGCCCGGCGGCGCGACGGCGGACTTGCCGCCCGGTTGGCTGCAGAAGCTGACGGCGTTTCTCGATCAATTTGAGCCGGTGATTCTTGATTATCACGCGTTGCTGACGACCAACGCCATCTTCGTCAAGCGAGCCGCCAATATCGGCTTGCTGTCGGCCGAAATGGCGATTGACTATGGTTGTTCGGGTCCGGTTCTGCGCGGATCAGGCGTCGACTATGATTTGCGCCGCGATGGCGAGACTCGGTATACGTCGCTCTACGCCGACTACGCCTTTGAGGTGATTGTCGAAAAGAACGGCAGCTATCCCCGCGATCATGAATACCCGCCGGTTCCGGCCGAAGCGGTTTTGGGGGATTGTTGGCATCGGTTCTATGTCCGAATGCTGGAAGTGATCCAGGCGATCAGCTTAATACGCCAGGGGATCGAAAAGTACAGCCTGTCGACCGGGGATTGGGGAACGCCAATCAAGTTGTCGACCAAGCTCCCGAAAGGAGAGGCGTATCTCGAGACGGAGTGCCCTCGCGGGCAGATGGGTTTTTACATCGTCAGTGACGGAACCGGGCCGATCCCGCGTCGCGCGCGTGCCCGCAGCAGTTGCTTCAGCAATCTGTCGGTCGCGCCCGAACTGATCCGCGGTTGTTTGATCGCCGACGTTCCGGCGATCGTGGGGTCGTTGGATATTGTGATGGGAGAGATCGATCGCTAGGCGAAAAGCCGTGTGTTGGCGATGATTTTCCCCTTGTAGCTGGTTTCGATTGTCCGCAACGAGCGGTATGATAACCGCTGCAAACGACTGCCCGCTTTCCTTCCCCAAACAGTACGCTCGAACCGACGGATCGCGATTCCCATGGCCGACTATTTTTCAACCTGGCTTCCAGAGGGTTGGGATTGGGTTGGCTGGCTCGTTGCGGCGGTGATTCAGGCGATCTTGCTGTTGCACGTGATCGCCGTCGGCGCGGTCGTCTTCATCTGGCTCGAGCGGAAGGTGGCCGGTCGTATTCAAGATCGACTCGGCCCGACCCGCACCGGCGGCAAGTTCGGCTGGCTGCAAACGTTGGCTGACGGGATCAAGTTGCTCGGCAAAGAAGACTTGATGCCAACCGACGCCGACTCGTTGCTGTTCAAGTTGGCGCCTTATATTTCGCTCACCGCCAGTTTTGCGGCGTTCATGGCGTTGCCGTTCGCCAGCGATTGGGTCGGCGTACGACTGAACATCGGGCTCTTTTTCATCTTGGCCGTGCTCGGACTGGAAGTGTTCGGCGTGATTCTGGCTGGCTATGGATCCGGATCGAAATGGTCGCTTTTTGGCGGGATGCGGCAAGCGGCTCAGGTCGTCAGCTACGAAGTGCCGCTGGGGATCTGTGTGGTGGTGCCGGTGATGATCGCCGGAACGATGGACCTGGTGACGATCGGCGATCAGCAGGCTGGCCTGTTTAGCAACTGGCTGTTCTTCCACGATCCCTTTTGCATGATCTTGTTTTGGGTTTATTTCACCTGTGGCATCGCCAGCGTGAATCGGGCCCCGTTCGACCTGGCCGAAGCGGAAAGCGAATTGGTCGCCGGCTTTTTGACCGAATACTCGGGCATTCGCTGGAGCTTGTTCTTCATGGCCGAATATGGCTCGATGTTCCTGGTCAGCGGGCTGGCCGCCATTTTGTTCTTTGGCGGTTGGAACGGACCGATCCCGATCTTCTTCTGGGTACCAGAAGGAAACTTCCCGCTCGAGACGCTCGCTAACTTGGTTGGCCTGGGCAACTTCATGCTGAAGGCCTCGATCGGCGTGTTGGTGATGATGTGGGTGCGGTGGACGCTTCCCCGCTTGCGGATCGACCAAGTCATTACGATGTGCCTGAAGTATTGCGTGCCGATCGCGGCGTTTTGTTTTGTCGGTTCGCTGATCTGGACCGCCGCGCATCTGCCTTTCCTGAATGACGTCTTGCCGATGCAGGCTCGCGCCGACGTTCGCGAAGGGTGGGTGCAAGATATCGATGACCGGATGCAGCGACTTGAGAAACGCCTGGCGACCGAAGCGTATGAGTTGAACTCGGCCGTCGAAGGGGGCCCGCAACAAGAGGCCCAGGTCTCAGATGATATAGATGCGGCGGATCGCGTCGCTGCGAAATCGACTCGCGCGCAGGAGGAGGCCCGATGACGAACCTTCCCTTGCTGCTGTCGGCCGCCATCAATTGGCATACGGTCTTTTTCTACCTGGTCTCGTTCGCCGCTTGCGGATTTGCTCTGGCGATGGTGGTCTCGAATAACGTCGTTCGGATGGCGTTCTTCCTGGTGATCAGCTTGGCGGCGACCAGTGGATTGATCTTCTTGACCGGCGCCCATTTTGTGGGCGCGATGCAGCTGATGATTTACGTCGGCGGAACGGTCGTGCTGTTGATCTTTGGCGTGATGCTGACCGCACAGCAGGCGTTCATCAGCATGAAAACAAAGGCGGGCGACTGGATCTTGGCGCTCATCGTCGGCGGTTCGCTACTGGCGCTACTGACGCAAATCGCCTTTAGCGTGCCGGCTTGGCGGACCAGCAACTACCAGGCTCAGTTGCAAGCCGAAGTAACCGCCGCCGAAGAAGAAATCATCGCGGCGATGGCGGCCGACAATCGGACCGAACTGACGCCGGAAGAGGAAGCGAGACTGCGCCCGCTATTGGCGAAGCTGAAATATGGCCAGCCTGGGTTAACCTCGCAGGTTGGCTTGGGATTGGTCGGCGTGCGGGCGGACCAGCCCGAGCTCGACTCGCCCGGTTACGCTGGCTACTTGCTGCCATTCGAAATCGTCTCGGTTCACTTGCTGGTCGTGCTGATCGGGGCCGCCTATCTGGCGCGGTCGAAGCGATCGGTCTCGCCCACTGGCGAAGGAGGACATTGATGGACTTTTTGACGGAGCCGGTGGGGCTTTCCCACTTCCTGGCGGTTGGCGCGTTCCTATTTGCGATCGGCGCCGTCTGTATGGCGACGAAACGGAATACGCTGGGCGTGCTGATGGGCGTTGAGCTGATCCTCAATGGCGCCAACGTCAACTTCGTGGCGTTCGCTAGTCCGTACTTCCGTGAGGAGAATCTGGGTCTGGAAGGAAGTCTGCTGGCGCTGTTCGTCATCGTGTTGGCGGCGGCTGAAGCGGCGGTCGCATTGGCGATCGCGCTGAACTATTACAACAACCATTCCACCATCGACGTCGACAAGGCGAACGAGTTGAAGGGCTGATGCTGACTCCTGAAGACAGTCTGCCGATTCTGCTCGGACTAGCGGTCTTGTTTCCGCTAGTTTCGTTCGTCGTGATTTTCTTGTTCGGCAAGCGGCTCGATCAACTCGGCTCGTACATCGCGACCGGCGCGATCGCGGCGGCGGCGATGTGTTCGCTGACGGCAGGCGCTATCTGGGTGACCAGTCACGCTCCGCCATCGGCGCATCATGCCGCTCATGAAGAGTCTCAAGCCGTCGTTTCCCCAGGGGCGGCGCAGCTTGTAGCGATGCACGACGGCGACCACGGACATGCTCACCCGCATGACGACGACGGGGTCGATCCGCACTTCATTCCGCCGGTCTACACGGGGCATTGGTATTCGCTGGGGCGCTTCTACGGTGCTGAAGTCGCGATCAATTATTACATCGACGCTCTGACGATCGTGATGTTTTGCGTCGTGACCTTCATCGCGACTTGCATTCATTTCTACGCGGCCGGCTACATGCACGAAGAACTGCATGAGGTGACCGATCACGAGGTAACGCTTTCCGATGGCGATCATTTGAAACGCCCGGGCCGCTATCCCCGGTTCTTCCAGTATCTGTCCCTCTTTTGCTTCAGCATGTTGGGGCTGGTCATCTCGGGCAATATCGCGATGACCTTCGTCTTCTGGGAGTTGGTCGGGGCCTGCAGCTATTTTCTGATTGGCTTTTACGTCGAACGACACTCTGCATCGACCGCGGCAAACAAAGCGTTCATCGTCAATCGCGTCGGCGACTTCGGCATGCTGATCGGCCTGATGGCGATCTGGGCGAGCCTAGCGACTTTCAACTTTGGCGACGTCGATCGAAACGAAAACGGCACGCTCGAGCCGAACGAATATGGTTTGTTCTCGCTATTGCGGCCTGCCGGGGAAGATGGTCTGCACGGGTTAGTGGTGCCGGACGGAATGGTGCTGCAGGGGGCGAAGGGGAAAGTCGAAGAGTTGATCGCGACGGCCCAGCCGGGGACGACAACCGACCAACTGCAGAGCGATATCCTTTCGCAAGTCCCATTGTGGCGGGACGGCAAAGCGGAAGGGGATGCGACGCGTTACGGCTATTGGTTGTTGGTGGTCGCCGGAATTGGCATTTTTTGCGGATGTATTGGAAAGAGCGCCCAGTTCCCGCTGCATGTCTGGTTGCCCGATGCGATGGAAGGCCCGACTCCTGTCTCGGCGCTGGTCCACTCGGCGACGATGGTTGCGGCCGGCGTCTTTTTGGTCGCCCGGTTTTATCCGGTCTTCGCGCCCGAGGTGTTGCTGATGATCGCGGTGATTGGCTGTGTGACGCTGCTCATTGGCGGCTCGATTGCGATCGTTGCGACCGACATCAAGCGGGTGCTGGCCTATTCGACCGTCAGCCAACTCGGCTACATGATGCTCGCGCTGGGCCTGGGTGGTTGGGCAGCTGGGGTGATGCACCTGGTGACGCATGCGTTCTTTAAGAGCTTGCTCTTTATGTGCTCCGGCTCAGTCATTCACGCCGTCCATACCAACGAGATGACGGCGATGGGCGGCCTGCGAAAGAAAATGCCGTACACCGCCTACACGATGCTGATCGGTTGTCTGGCGATCGCTGGCGTCGGCGTGCCGTCGGCGCTGGGGATTCCGTTCGGCTTCTCCGGCTACTACTCCAAAGACCTGATGCTGGAGCAGGCGTACTTGTTCCGCTCGGCCAATCCGCTGTGGGGTTCGGTCTTCTTTTATGCGGCGACCGGCGGCGCGGCGGTGACCGCGTTTTACATGTTCCGGATGTGGTACCTGACCTTTGCCGGAGAGCCGCGTGACGAACATCGCTACGACCATGCCCACGAATCGCCCAAGGTGATGTATGTGCCGCTGATCGTATTATCGGTCATGGCGGTCGCGGTCGCGTGGCCCATCTTCGGCAACTATGGACTAGCGAACCTGATCGAACAAGCACGCCCGGTCGGGCTTTGGTCGGATATGGCGAGTCTGGACGGCGGTTACGTCTGGCTGCATGAGTCGAAGAGTCACGCTGAGGAGATCCGCACGCCGGTCGGCCTGATGGCGTTTGGCGCCGCGATGACGGGCATCTTTTTGGCGACGCTGATGTATTTGTGGAAGTCGCTTGATCCGGTCGACGCCCGCAAGGCGTTCGCCCCGATTTACAAGTTTTTGGTACACAAGTGGTGGTTTGACGAAGCGTACGAGCTGCTGTTTGTGCGACCGGCGAAAGGAATCGCGGCTTGCGCCGCCTGGTTTGATACGCAGTGCATTGACCGTTTCCTGAATGGTCTCGCTTGGTCGGTGCGGCAACTGGCCCGCGTCGGCGAGTATTGGGTCGATCGCCAAGCGGTCGATGGCGCCGTCAATTGGCTCGCGGCCAAGACGTACGCCACCGGTAGTTCGCTCCGCGGCCTGCAGACTGGCAGCTTGCGGCAGTACGTGATGTTTATCGTGGTCGGCACGCTGGCGTTGTTTGTGCTGATGAGTTTTTGGTCATACGGTTTCGCTCGCTAATCGTTTACGTAAGGCAGCCTGGTCCGAGGTTTTATCGCCGCGGGAACTGGAATTATGGATCTCGTCACTTTCTCGATGTCGGCGCTGATATTCTTTCCGTTGGCCGCCGCTGCGCTGATTGCGTTTATTCCCGGCGATCGGAAGAACGTGATCCGTTACGCGACCCTCTTGGCGACGATGGTGCTGTTGGGCGGCGTGCTGTTGGGGATGACGTTCGGCGGTAACGAGACGATCGCGTTCGACATCCAGCAAGCCGGCATGCAGAACGTCGTCAGCCTCCCCTGGATTCCGACGTTCAACATTGACTACTTCCTCGGCTTCGACGGCATCAGCTTTCCGCTGGTGGTGCTGACCGCGCTGATCAGCGCGCTTGCCATGGGCGCCAGTTGGACGATCGACAAACATGTTAAAGGCTACTGCGTCCTCTACCTGGTGCTGCTGGGCGGAATGATGGGCGTCTTTATCTCGCTCGACTTCTTCCTGTTCTATATCTTCTGGGAAGTGATGCTGCTGCCGATGTACTTCTTGATTGGCGTCTGGGGCGGCCCACGCAAAGAATACGCGGCGATCAAGTTCTTTCTCTACACGCTCTTCGGCAGCGTGCTGATGCTGGTCGCCATTTTGATGATCTTCTTCAATAGCGATCTCCGGCAACTCACGCCGCAGCAATTGGTCGACAGCCGCGTTCGCTTGGCCGGAGTCGAGCAGATCGGCTCGCCGGTAGAGCATTTGGCCGCCGCGACCAAGTATCAGGAACTGATCGCCGCCCAAGAAACGCCCGTCCATACGTTCAACATCCTCGCCCTTCAGCAAATGGGGCAGCATACCGAACTGTTCGATCGAGAGGCCTTCTTTGGTCAGTCGCTGCAGTGGTGGGCGTTCGTGCTGCTGTTTATCGGCTTTGCGATCAAATTGCCGTCGGCGCCATTCCATACCTGGTTGCCGGATGCGCATGTCGAAGCCCCGACGCCGATCTCCATGATTCTGGCCGGCGTGCTGCTGAAGATGGGGGGCTACGGGATCATTCGGATTTGCTATCCGATCTGTCCTGACGCCGGCTATGACCTGGCTTGGGTTGTTTGCTCAATCGGCGTGCTGAGCATGATCTACGGCGCCTTTGCGGCGCTCGCGCAGTCCGACTTCAAGCGGATGGTCGCTTACAGTTCGGTCAGTCACATGGGCTATGTGGTGCTGGGGCTGGGCGTGTGGAGCGCGACGGTCGTTGGCGATCCGGTCTCGTGGAACATGGGCGTCAAAGGCGCCTTGTTCCAGATGATTGGGCATGGCATCAGCTCGGCCGGCATGTTCTTTATGGTGGGCGTCATTTATGACCGCGTCCATCATCGCGACCTCAACCAATTCGGCGGGCTCTTCGGCAAGATGCCGGTTTACACGTCGATGGCGATCATCCTCTTCTTCGCCGGGCTCGGGTTGCCGGGGCTGTGCGGTTTTATCGGCGAGGCGTTCGTCGTCCTTTCGGTTTGGAAGTTCAGCGCGTTGCTCGCCGTCGCCGGCGCCTTTGTTGTGATCTTGACCGCCGGCTATATCCTGTGGGCTGTGCAGCGGGTCTACCTGGGACCAGAGTACAAGGGGAAGCACGAAGAAGCGCTCACCGAGATCAATCTTCGCGAGATGGCGATTGCTGTGCCGCTCTGTGTGCTTGCCATCTTGTTTGGCGTGCTGCCAAACACCGTGTTCCGCTACATGGACGCCACGGTCGACGCCCAAGTGCAAGACCTCGCCACGTGGACCAAAGAGACGAAGATCCCGCGGCTGCAACAAGAGCGAGCCGAACAAGAGAAGACCGCTGCGGCTGTAGCGCCCAGATTGGACCAACAAGCGGCCGACGTCGTCGCTGCCAAGGGCGAGATTTAAGGACAAGGCCGAGCCTGCATGTTTTATCAACTGATCGAGCAACTCCGAATCGACACGCTCCAGCAGAGCTTGCCTCTGATTGGCGCCGAGTTGACGTTGACGTTCGCGATCTTGCTGATTTTGCTCTGCCGCATGTTGCCGGTCTTGGAAAAGATCGACGCGGTCTGGCTGGCGATCGTCGGCGTGGTCGCGGCGTTGATCGCGCTCCGTCCGTTTCAACCTTGGGCGGTAAATGCTGAGGGGGCGACAACTCCAGTCGCGATGGGGGATCTTCAGCCGACGGAACTTTTTACCGGCATGCTGACGCATGATGGGTTTGCGATCGCGATTAAAACGCTGTTGCTCTTCTTCTTGCTCCTCTTCTTTGTGCTGACGAAAGTCACTCGCCTGGCGGCGAAGTACGACAGCACCGACTTTGTCGTACTGGCGCTAGGTTCAACTCTCGGCATGTTCATGATGGTCGCCTCGAACCACATGATCATGGTCTTCATGGGGGTCGAAATGGCGAGCGTCCCGTCGTACGTCATGGTCGCGCTGCAGCGGCGCAACCGAAAAGCGTCGGAGGCGGCGCTCAAGTATGCCGTCTACGGCGCCGGAGCCGCAGGCGTCATGCTGTACGGGATCAGCCTGTTGTGCGGCGTGCTAAACTCGGCCCATCTGCCGACGATGGCGACGCGGCTCAGCGAAGTGCTCGCCGCCGATTCCGGCAGTTCCGAGATCTTGGTGCTGGCGCTCGGCGGTTTGATGCTAGGCGTTGGTTTGTCGTTCAAGTTATCGGCGTTCCCGTTCCACTTCTGGTGTCCCGACGTGTTTGAAGGGGCGACTTCGGAGGTGAATGCATTTCTGTCGGTCGCCTCGAAAGCGGCGGCCCTGGCGCTGCTGGTGCGGGTAGCGATTGGCTTCACCACTTTGCCTGCCCAGCCCGAGCAAGTCGCCAGGCAAGACAAGCCGGCAGTGGAGCAGGTTGTGACCGATCCGTCGGAAGTGCAACTGGTCAATTTTGTCGACGCCAAGCAAGCCGACGATGCCAAGCCAACGGAAACGCTGGCGCCGGCTCGCAAGTTTGTCTGCTTGCTAGTCGCGGTGATCGCGGTGGCGACCTGCACGTTTGGCAATCTGGCCGCGTACGCGCAGACGAACATCAAGCGGCTGCTCGCTTATTCGACGATTGCCCATGCCGGGTACATGATGATGGCGGTTCCGGCGGCGATCGCGGTTGCGGAAGTGAGTCAGGACTCCGCCCGCCAGGCGATCGCCTATCTGGCGCTCTATGCGGTGATCTATCTGTTCATGAACCTCGGCGCCTTTGCGGCGGTCGCGTTCGTCCGCGAGGCGGTCGGTAGCGACGAGATCAAAGACTACGCCGGGATGTTGCGGCGCAGCCCGACGCTGGCGATCTGCTTGACGTTGATCTTGGTCAGCTTGATCGGCTTGCCGCCGCTGGCGGGGTTCATCGGCAAATTCGCCATCTTTGCGGCGATCGCCCAGGCTTGGAACCAGACGTCGTATCCCTTTCTGATGCTGCTGCTGGTCGCTGGCGGTTTGAACACGGCGATCAGTTTGTTTTACTACCTGCGAATCGCCAAGGTGATGACGATCGATGGCGAGTCGGACGAGACCGCGCCGATGCAAAAGCCGATCGGCATGATCCAAAACGGCTACTTGGCGCTAGTGACCGCTCCGCTGGTGTTGCTCATGTTCAATTGGGACTTCCTCAACGCGTGGCTGCTCGAGGCCGTGTCGCACATTTTGACCTAACCGCGGAAATCGTCGTCGCATGTTTTCTTCGTCTACCGCACAGCTGTTGAATCAACTCGCAGCGCTGCATCGACACTCGCTCCCTGCCTATCTCCGCTTTACGCGGCCGTGGGTCGGGTATGAAGATGAAGAGGCGGTGGATGTGCTCCGGCAACTGGCGAGCGATCACAAGTACCTGGTCGACAAGATCGTGGCCCAGTTAGAGCCGTTAGGATTGGACCTGCCGCTGGGCCAATTTCCGATGGAGTTCACCAGCCTGCATGATCTGTCGGTCGAATATTTGGTGAAGCGCACGCAGCAGTTTCAGCAAGGGTTTGTCGAGCGGCTTGATGATCTGGCCGCGGTCATGCCCAACGAGCCGCCGGCCCGCGAACTGGCCGAAGAAGCGCTTGGCATGGCGAAGGGACATCTAAAGAACCTGGAAGAGGCGGCCGCCGATTTGGCCGCCTCGTAATGAAGAGTGGATTGCCGATGAGTTTGTTCGATACGCATGCGCATCTGTTTGACGAAGCGCTGCTGACGCAGATAGACGATGTTGTCGCCCGGGCGAAAGAAGCCGGGGTCGAAAGAATGCTGGTCGTCGGCACGACTGCCGACGATAGTCAACAAGCGATCGAACTCGCTGAGCGTTTCCCGGAGATTTGCGCCACCGTCGGCATCCAGCCCAACAACTGCGCTGAAGTGCAGCCTGGCGATTGGGAGCGGATCGTCGCGATGCTGGATCATCCCCGGGTTGTCGCGTTGGGGGAGACGGGGCTCGATCGCTATTGGGACTACGCTCCGTTCGACTTGCAGCAAGATTATTTCGATCGGCATTTGCGGCTGTCGCAAGAGCGCGACTTTCCGTTCATCGTCCACATGCGGGATTGCGGCGACGACATTGTGACGATGTTGCAAGAGGCGGCCAAGCGAGCGCCGCTGCGAGGCGTCATGCACTCGTTTACCGGCGAACCGGCGCTGCTGCAGCAATGTCTAGAGCTGGACATGTACATCAGCTTCGCCGGGATGGTCACCTTCAAAAAGAGCGGCGACCTGCGGGAAGTGGCGGCGATGGTACCGAAAGATCGGATCTTGATCGAAACCGATTCGCCTTATCTCAGTCCAGAACCGGTCCGGGGTAAACGCCCCAACGAGCCGGCGTATGTCGCGCATACGGCCGCCTGCGTCGCCGCCGCGCGAGGCGAATCGCTCGACGAGTTTGTGAAACTGGCCACAGAAAACGCGTATCGGCTGTTCCATCGCGTCGGCAAGGCGTAGCAGTCCGTTGATTTTCTCGAAGAGCTGCGCTCTGAGCCTGGCGAGGTTGGAAAATGCCACGATGGCATTTTTCAACAGGCAGGTAGTCGTCGGCGTGGGTGGTTGGTTTCCGGCGTGCGCCGATTGCGCTACAATAGCGCAAACGTCGCCAGTCACAAGATACCGCAGAGGAGAGACTGACCCATGGTCAAAACCGAGAGCACCATGTTGCCGCTTGGCACGCCAGCCCCCGATTTTTCGCTCGTCAACGTCGACGGAAAGACCGTCTCGCTTGGCGATTTTGCCGGCGCTCCTGCGCTGGTTGTCATTTTCATGTGCAACCATTGCCCCTTCGTCAAGCACCTGGCCGATGACCTGGCCACGTTTGGTCGCGAGTACCAGGCCAAAGGCGCCGCTGTCGTCGCGATCAGCCCGAACGATGTCGCCAACTATCCGGCCGACTCGCCAGAGAAGATGGTCGCCGAAGCGGAAGAGCGTGGTTACGCGTTCCCCTATCTCTATGATGAAACGCAAGCCGTCGCCAAGGCGTACAAAGCGGCCTGCACGCCCGACTTCTACGTTTTCGACAAAGATCAGAAGCTCGCCTATCGTGGGCAGTTTGACGCCAGTCGTCCTGGCGGCGACATCGCCGTGACCGGCGAAGATCTCCGCAAAGCGGTCGATACCGTGTTGGCCGGCGAACAGCCAAGCGACGATCAAACGCCCAGCCTCGGCTGCAACATCAAATGGATTCCTGGCGCCGAGCCCGAGTATTTCAAGCCGCAGGGCATCAACCAGTAAGGCCTGTAGGGGGGCTATTCAGCGGCTGCTGACGTTTCGACGCGGGATTGTTCGGTCATTCGCCGCACGATTTCGGTCGGATCGCCGGTTTCCTGAAAAATCAATCGTTGCCGATCGGCCCACGTGGGTCGGTCGGCAATTTCTTGCGCACGTCGCAAGTAATCTTCGCAGCCTAGTTCTATCGCCGACGGCATAAGCCGCTCGATGAGCCGCGCCACGATTTGGCTGACCGACTCCACTTCGTAAGTGTACGAGTTGACCAGTTGTGCGTTCGAGCCGAAGCGGCAGGCCCGCCATTTGTTTTGGCGGACCATCATGGGGTGGCAATCGTGTTGGTAGGCGCCATGGTCAATCTCGTCCGAGAGATGTTTGACCAGGCACTGGATCACCGCCGAGATCGTCATCGCGTCGTCCAGGTTGCCCGGCATGTCGCAGACGCGGACTTCAACCGTGCCGAAGTTATGATGCGGGCGAACGTCCCACCAGATTTCGCGAATCGTATTGATGAATCCAGTGTCGACCATGTGGTTGACCAGCCAGACGTACTCGCTCCAGTTGCGCATCAAAGGAGGCAGGCCCGCGGTCGGCAAACCTTCCATGATCTTGCTGCGATGCGAAGCGAGGCCGGTATCGTGGTTTTCCCAAAAGGGACTGCTGGTCGACAGGGCGAGCAGCACCGGCAAGTACTGCATGATGCGATCGCAGATCATCACCGCCTTATCGCCCGATTCGACGCCAACATGCACATGCAGCCCATTGGTAACCAGGCGGCGGGCCATCTCTTGTAGCAATTCGACCAGGTTCAGGTAGCGCTCGGTCTGCGTTACCTGTTGTTCGGACCAGTGCGAGAACGGATGCGTCGATCCCCACCAGAGTCGGAGACCGTGTTGGTCAGTCAGCGCCTGAACCGCGGCCAGGTTGCGGCGGAGATCCCCTTCGGCCTGATCGATGGTCAGGCAGATCTCGGTGTTGATTTCCAAGCAGCACTGCATCAGCTCCGGTTTGATCCGCGAGGCAACTTCCGGCGGGGCGACTTCGATCAACCGTTGGACCGAGTTCGCCAAAGCCATCGTCTGGTTGTCGACGATGCCCAGTTCCAATTCGATGCCGACGGTAAACGCCTCGTTGGACGTGAAAACTAGCTTGCTCATGGCGGGGCGATTCCTCAAGCGGGCAGCGAAGGAAGGGGCGGCGGATGCGATCAGCGATGCGGTTCGTGGGGTTCGAACGCATGAATGACGGTACTGGCCAACGTCCGTGCGCCGATCGCCAGGACCGCTTCGTCGATATCAAACAGGGGGCTGTGTAGTAGCGGCGCGACGTCGAGCGATGGAGAACGACAGCCAAGTCGCGCCATCGCGCCAGGCACATGTTCGAGATAGAATGCAAAATCTTCGCCTCCCATGCTGGCTCGAGGAATCTCATATATCGCCTCGTGACCGAATGACTCGACGATCGCCGTTTTCAAGTGCGAGATCGGCTTGGCCTCGTTGATGACGGCGCCAGTGCCGACGTCAAAATGAATGGCGATCGAGGTGTCGGTCGCTCGCTCAACCCCTTCGATGACGCGGTGCATGTGGTCGATGGTCCGTTGCCGGACGTCGCGATCGAGCGTGCGCAGCGTGCCGAGCAGTTCAACTTGTTCGGGAATGACGTTCAGGTTTTCACCACCGTAAATTCGCCCAAAGGAGAGGACGACGGCGTCCTGGCTGTCGGTCACGCGGGGGATCGACAGGTACAACGCGTTGATCAACTGGGCGGCCGCCGCGATCGGATCGCGCGACTCATGCGGTCGGGCGCCGTGGCCGCCTAGGCCATGGATCAAGATCCTTACCGCATCGCAACTGGCGGTCAGCGCTCCGACCCGTAAGCCGATTCGCCCGGTCGGCAACATCGGATCGACGTGGGTCGCGTAGATCTCACGCACTTCTTTCAAGGCGCCGACCGAAATCATTTCCGACGCGCCGACGCAGGTTTCTTCCGCCGGTTGGAAAATCGTTCGCAAACGCACCGGCCAGGGGAGGGCGCCCATGCGATCGAGTTCGACGATCAGGGCCGTCGCCCATAGCGCCATCGTCGCGTGCGCGTCATGCCCGCAGGCATGCATCAGGCCGGGGCATTGGCTGCGGTAAGGAATGTCTTTTTGATCCTGGATTCGCAGACCGTCGATATCGCCGCGAACGGCGATCGCCTCTGGCAGCGCCTCGGCGTGCGGCGTATGCCATTCGGCCAGCACGCCGCGCCCCTCGGGCCCCATGCGCAGATCAATCCCTAGCGAGTTCAACTCCTGGTAAATCGCCAGGCTGGTGTGATACTCGTGACCAGAGGGCTCGGGGTTTTGATGCAGCCGTCGGCGGAAGTCGATCCACTTCGGCTCTTGGGCCGCGATCAACGCCGCGAGTTCGGATTGCCAGGTTCGTTCGATCATGTCTAAAGAGTACGCGACAGGTCAGGAAAAGTTAATCTATCCTGATTTACGGTAGCATTTTGGGGGCGTTTTGGTCCGCTGTAATCGCGACAAACCAGGCAAAAAAAAAGGCTCCCGAAGGAGCCTTTTTACCGTTTCAGCGGATTGTTGGGAACAGATCGCCCCAGCGTGAATTGCCGCCTAGAGCGTTTTTCTGATAGCGGTAGCGTTTCTGGCGTTAGTGAGGCAAGCTGGTCAAGGCGGCCGCAACCAGCCAGAACGATACAGATGGAGGAAAACCGCTCTAGACGAACTCAGGTTCGATCAGCGTCGGGATAACGCCTGCTTCGTAACCCTTGCGAAGGAACAGGCGGACCGACTCGCGGCCTTTTTCGCCAAAGTCGACCGTCCAGTCGTTGACGTACATTCCGACGAACTTGTCGGCCAGTTGGTTGTCTAGCCCGCGACCGAACTGCAGCGCGTAGTCGAGCGCTTCCTGGCGATGATCGAGCCCGAAGACGATGCTTTCTTTCAGCAGACGGGTCACTTCGCGAATGTTCTCTTCGCCGAGATCCTTGCGAATGCCATTGGCGCCCAGCGGCAGCGGCAAGCCGTCGGTCAGGTCGTGCCACCAAACGCCGAGATCGACGATCAGCTGCAGTTGCTCACGACCGAAGGTCAGCTGCCCTTCGTGAATGATCAGGCCGGCGTCGAGCTTTTGCCCTTCGTACTCGCCGGCGGCGACCGATTCGATGATCTGGTCAAACGGCACGACGACATGCTTGAAGTCGGCGTCCAGACAGAGACGCAGAGCCAAAAAGGCGGAGGTCAGCGTCCCTGGCACGGCGATCGTCTTCGACTTCAGGTCTTCCAGCGAGCAGGCCTCTTTGGCGACGACCATGGGGCCGTAGTTGTCCCCCATGCTGGCGCCGCACGAGCAGATCGCGTACTTGTCATACAGATGCGCGTAGGCGTGAATGCTGATCGCGGTCAGCTCCAGCTCACCCTCAAAAGCGCGACGGTTGAGAGTCTCGATGTCGACCAGTTCGTGCTCGAAACGGTATTCGCCGGTGTCGATCTTATCCGCGGCGAGCGCATAGAACATGAAGGCGTCATCGGGATCAGGACTATGGCCGACGCGAATCAGTTGAGTCGAGGTGGACAAGGGAAAACCTCCGGGTCAAATCGCTAAGTGCAGGGCAATCTCTCAATCGTCGCCGATCTGCCCGACCTACGCAACCGGGGCACAGGGGGAAGATAGGCGACCTTATCGAGACAACCGCAGGTTGCGAGCAGGCGCAACCTGTTTTGGCGATTTCGAGCCGGGAGATTCCCCAGAATTAGGCGTCCAGCGAGAAGCCGGAACCATGTCCCGAGGCGTAGTCGCCGGCGGGCGGGGAGTGCGGGCCCCAGCTCGTTCCACCCTGGTGACCACTTTCGGGCAGCGGTTGCGAGTTGGAGACGGTGATCTCCTTCACCTCTTCACGAGGCATTTCGGGCGCCTCGGGCATCGCTTCACACAACTGGCTCCAGGTATCCCGTTCTTCTTCCAATACCGGAATCAGCGACAGGATCTTTTCGTACTGATTCGAGATCTGGATGTCCGACAGTTCGCGAAACAGATAGAGATAGACGCCGGCGACCTGGCCTGCTAGCGGCGTAATCTGCGGGCGGATGTTGATCAGAATCTCGGTGATGATTCCGCGGCAACGCAGCAGCGCTTCCCAAGCGGCCTCGTCCTGCCCCTCGTCCTTCAGGTGCTTGGCCTGTTGAGCGAAGCGAATGGCGCCGCCGATCAGCATCAATTGAAGCTTTTGCGGGGTCGCCGTCAGGACTTCCGTTTCGAGATAGGAGTTGGTTGCGCCGTATTCGAACATGAACTCTGCCGGGTTAGATATCAAGAAGTTGGGGTTACTGGGCGTTGCTTTATCTATCGGACGCTGGCGGGCCCGGCTTTGTGCGATTTTCCGCGACTAGCTTTCTGGGATCGTAATTGGCTGAATCGCCGACAGGTACTGCGTGTTGGCCTGGATATTCGCCAACGTCGATTCCAAATCATAGAATTGGTTCAACAAAATCTCTTGGCGACGCTCAAGCTTTTCGTTCCAGGTGTCGATCCGCTCCTGGTTCAAGTCGATCTTGTTCTGCAGCGCTTCGATGCGACTGATCAACAGCGAACTGTTGGCGCCGGCGAATGACTCCATCAGATCGTCGAATTGCTGTGCGAAACCGAGCTTCTTCGTCTCTCCACCGATGGTCTGCTCTTTCAGAAAGAACTCTTCGACCGCTTCGGGGTCTTCGGCGAATTTCTGTTGCAACTTGGCCGTGTCGAGCGACAGTTTGCCGGTGTCGTTGTAGTTAAAGCCGAGCTGCGCAAGCGATTGCACGTCGCCCAGTCCAGGAAAGCGTTTCGTCAGGATCTCACTCAGTTCGGAATCAATCCGATTCGCTTCATTGGTGCCGAATAAGACGCCGGTCGAGCTGTCCGATTCGTTAAAGGCGGTGTAATCGTCCATCAGATCGACCAACGCATTGTATTGCGTCACGAAGGAGTCAGCGGCGGAAACAAGCGCCGAGTCCGATTCGGAAACGTTAATATTGATCGGCGAATTGGTCGCCTCTTTGATCGTAACGCTAATCCCTTCGACGACGCCGCCAAACGTATTGGTCGATGACGTGGTCAGGATGCCGGTCGAGCCGTTCGAGTTCGATCCGAATAGGAGCAACGCGTCTTGTCCGCGGACCGTTTCGCTGAAATCAAACTGCGAGTTGGACCCATCGATCTGAAAAGCGCCGCCGCTGCCGGTATTGTCGGAGGTCAGCGAAATGCGATACCGCCCAGAACCGGCGCCGTAGTCAAACACGTTGGCCGAAAAGCCGGCGTCGAGATCGTTGATCTTGGTGATCAAATCGTTGATCGTGTCGCCCGCTTCGATCTCGACCGTCTTGTTGAACGAACCGCTCAGGCTTTGCCGCGTTTCGCCATCCGCGACTGCGCCGACGCCGACCAGGCCCAGTGACGTCGCCGTGCCGGTCGAACCCGAGTCGAGAATTCGCAGATCGCCATCGCCGTTAGCCAAGTCCGTGATCTTTAGCCCGTCGCCGGTTTCGTTGATCTCGGCCTTCACCTTGACGCCGGTCTGGCTGTTAATCGCGTTCAGCAAGTCGCCGACCGTTTGGAACTCGGGCAGGGTGAGGTCAATCACCCGGGCGCCGCCGGAAGTGTCCCGAATGATAAACCGGCCGCGACTGATTCCCTCGCCGCCGTGAAGCGAGTCAAGTTCCGTGTTTTCGCTGATATGTTGGAAGTGCAGCGAACCCGATTCAACTTTCGTCTGGGACGAAGCGGACGCGATATTCAGCTGCGTCGCCGAGTTCGTGCCGTCGGCGTCTGCGATGATGAAGTTGCTGTAGAATTGCCCGGTCGTGTCTTCGAGGGTGATGCCGTTTCCGGCCGAATTGTACGAGGCTTCGATCCCCAATCCCGAATCGTCGAACGCGTTCAAGATGTCTTGCACCGTTTCAGCGCTCGACAAGTCAATGGTCGCTGTGGCGCCACTGCGGTCGGTCACGTCGATCGAGCCGATCGTGAAACCCTGCCCGCCGTTGAGCGAACTGATCAGCTTCGAGTTGAGTCCGCCAATGTAGCGACCGCTGGAGATCGTATCGCTGGTGGTTGAGAGGGCGATTCCGAGATCTTCGGCTGCGTGGCCGTCGCCAATGCTGCTGACCGAGAACGAGCCGCCGAGATCGGTCGACAGATCGATCAGTTCGATATGGTCCCCATCCGCCGAAAGTTGCGCTTGCAGCCGGGTCGGATCGATCTCGTTGAAGATCGTCAGTAGGTCGCCCAAGGTCTGCGGCGAACGTTCTTCGCGAGCCGCTCCGCCGGAAGTGACCGCGGTGCTGTCGACGTCGACGATGCGATTGCCGCTGCCGCCGGTTGCGGTCGCAGCGGTAAACCGGGCCGAGGTGGTCGCATTGTTGTTAATCGCCGTGATCACATCGTCGGCGGTGGTAACGCCTTGCTGCACGCGCACGGTCAGCGTGATGTTGTCGGGGTCGCTGTCGTCGTACTCGACCACTTCGCTGCCGGCAGTGACGCCTGGGTCATCGACATAGCGGAGCGTGACGTTGTCGTAGTCGCCCCCCAATTGTTTGGCGGTCAGCTGGACGACGCTGTCGACCGCCTGGGCGGTGGAGATGCCGATCGAATTGGCCGTGCCGCCGCTGGTTGTGCCAGTATCGGTAACGTCGACCAAACCGGCGCCAGTGCTCGTGCCGGCATTGGCGGCCGAGAAGAGGGGGCTGACGGTCGGATCGCCATTGATCGCCGAGATCACGTCGTTGGCGGTCGATTCGCCTGCCTTGATATGAACGGTGAGCGTCTTGTTGCCGGGATCGCTGTCGTCGTAGACGACCGTTTCGCTTCCCTTGCTGACGCCGGGGTCATCGACGAACAAGATTTCTACATCGTCGTAGTCGCTGCCGGCGGTGATGGCGCTGATCTCGATGCTGGCGTTTGCGTTGGCGGCCGTAGTTTCGGCCGTCGCTAGGGCCACGCCCCCGCTGGAAATCGCGGTGTCGATCTCGTCAATCAGGCCGTCGCCGGTTCCGCCGTCTAGCGTTGCGGCGGTGAAGTGGACGCTGGCGGCGGCGTCGTTGTTGATCGCGCTAATAATGTCGGCGGCGGTCGTCGAGCCTTCGTCGATCTGAATCGTGATCGTTTTTCCCAGTTCGTCGTAAACGACCGTTTCCCCACCTTGGGTGACCGACCCATTGTCTTGGAAGATGACCGAGACGCCATCGAACGTGTCGCCGGCGCTGTTGGCCGTGATGCTGAACTTGGGGTCGGTCGTCGGCGTCGACGCGGCGGCGGCGGCTTCCGGCTGCGCGGTCTGACGAAGCCCGATGCTGCGCGTGGTGCCGTCGCGGAACGTAATCGACAGGTCGTCCAGATCGCTGCTCAGGCGAATGCCGGCCCCATCGCGCAGCGCCGACAGCTTGGTGCCGGAGTGGAGCGAGAAAATGTCGTTGCCCAAGTACGAATTGTCAGCGACGTTGACGTCGCGCAGCCCCAGGTCGGCGGCAGTCGATCCGCCGGAGACCTCTTTGACGACCAGATTGTTGGTCGTTTGACCGGTGTTGTCGGTCAGTTTGATCTGGTCTCCCTCGATCGTGGCGGTGATATCGATATCGTCGTTGCTGTTGATCGCATTCAGCACGTCGTCAATCGTCGTCGCATACGAGAGATCAATGGTCGCCGTATCGCCGGCGCGGTCGGTAATGCGAATCTTGCCAGACGCGACCCCTTCGCCGCCATTCAGCCGGTTCAGGTCGAGCCCCTTGTCCAGTCGTGGGCTTGAGCTAAACGAAATCGAACCGGCGCTTAACGCTTCGTCGAGCGACGAAACGCCGGAGCTGAGGTATTGCTGGGACTGCGCCAGACGAACTGGCGTCACCTGCGTCGTGCCGACGCGCGGGGTGCCGGTCACGGTCGCGGTCAGGGCGCTGGAATTGCTGGTTTGGGCCGTGCGGGCGTTAAAAACGGCCGTCTTGCCCAGCGCTTGGGCGGAAAACTGCAAGCTAAGGACCGAAGCGGTGACCTTGCTCAGGGCGCCCTGTTGATCGGTGACGGTCTGCGTGCGGGAGATGAGCAGATCGCGCGGACGGGCCTCGACCTGGAGCAGCTGCGTAACCGTCTCAACAATGTTGATGCCGGAAATCAGACCAGTGGTGCTGCTAATCCCTGCCATAGGGGAAATTGTCGCTTTCTCAGGCGGCCCGCGCGGCCTGCGTTAAGGTCGAAGACAGATAGCGTCATCATCAGATATCGACCTCGCGGCGGTAAGATCTCCAGCTTATTCCGATTAGAGAAGCTTGCGGATTGCGCATAAAAAAAGCCTCCGCCAGGTTGGCGGAGGCTTTCGTGGTTTCGCGTCTCAGGCTGTCGCTTAACGCAGCAGGCTGAGGACGTTTTGCGGGTTCTGGTTGGCGATACCCAACACCGAGGTACCCGACTGAACGAGAATCTGAGCTCGCGTCAGTTTGGCCGATTCGGTGGCGAAGTCGGCGTCGCGGATCGAGCTTTCGGCTTCGGTCAGGTTCGCCAGGGTGTCGTTCAACGAGAAGATGTTGGAGTCCAAGGTCGTCTTCTGGAAGGCGCCCAGTCGACCGCGGAGCGAGGTCACCACGCCGATGACTTCGTCCACCACCTTCGCGGCTCCGCCAACGTCGGCCGTCAGGCTCTTGTTGCCGCCCGAGCGAAGCTCAAACAAGCGACCGCTGACGCCGCCCAGGGTGGCGGTGCTAACGCTCTGGATGCCAAGGCGGGCCTGCTGGTTGCTGACCACGTCGGGGCCGAGTTGGAACAAGGCGCCGCCGCCGACGATCTCGAATTCAAATTCGGAGTCGTCGGTCACGTTCTCGCCGATCGAGAAGCTCAAGTCGAGCGAGGACGTGTTGATCGAGGCTTTCAGGCCGTCGCCGATCGCTTGGATACCGTTGATGCGAACATCGACGTCGGTACCGGTCACGCGATCGACCCCTTCGTTGCCGTCCTGATCGGTCAGGCTGAAGCTGCCGCTGAGGGCCTTCACGCTGACGAACGAGTCCGAACCGAAGCGAGTGGCTTGGAACGTCAGGCCCAGGTTTTCCAGGTCCGAGTTGCCAAGCAACGCGGCGCCATCGGACGAGCCGTTGTCGACCACGCCACCGGTCAAGGTCGCGGTATCGTCGGTGGTGACGACGCCGGCGCCGCCGGAGGTGACGCTGAACACGAGGCTCAGGTCGGCGTCGCCGTCCAGGGCCGCTTTGATGTCGTCAGCCGACGAAACGCCTTCTTCGATGTAGAACGTCAACGTCTTCGAGGCGGCGTCATATTCGCCACGTTCGTCGACGCCGGCCGTAACCGTGGCGTCGTTGACGAACTGAACCGTCACGTCGTCATACTCTTCGCCGGAGTTGATCGCGGTGAAGGACAGTTGGGCGGTCGAACCGTTGACGGCGAAGGTCGTACCCGCCGCTTGGGCGTCTTCCAGGACGGTGCCGCTGGTGGCGAACGTGATGTCCTCGTCGGTCACTTCCAGGACGCCGCTGCCGTCGCTACCGCTGACGTTGGTGACGCTGATGCCGCGTTCTTGGAGGTAAGCCAAGGTCGTGGCCGCTTCGCCGGGGTCCGAGATGAACTCGCTCGGATCGTCGAAGAAGGCGATCAGGTCGTTCGCGGTCGTCAGGATGTTGCCATCTTCGTCCGTTTCCAGATTGACGATCAGGGTGCCTTCGTTTTGCAGGCCGCCGCTGGTCGTTTCCGGAACCGACAGTTTCGTCGAGATGCTATCGATAACGTCGGTGCCGGTGCTCGTTCCGAAGTGTTCGGCTTCGAAGAAGTCGCTGACGTACTCGTCGTTGTTGAGAGCTTTCACCACGTCGTCGGCGGTCGAAACGCCTTCCGAGACGTAGATGTTCAACGTCTTGTTCTCGCGATCGAGCAAGACGTATTCGTCGCCGCCGGTCAGGACGGTGTCGTCCTGGATGTTGACGGTGTAGCCGTCGTATTCCGTGCCTTGCAGTTTGGCTCGGATGGTGAAGGTGCCGTTGGCGTCCGAGTTCTGAATGATCGTCTGCGACAGACCTTCCACGCGGGGATCAGTCGTCGTGTCGATGCTCAGACCGGTGCCGGCGTTGGAGACGTAACGAATGTTCGGCGAATCTTCCGGAGCCAGGAACTGCAGCGACGTGTTCTGCTCGGCGACGCCGTTGTAGGCGTAGTCGGTGAACGCGGTAACCGTATCGTGACCGTCGTTGCCGACCGACAGCGAGGCGGTGACCTTGTCGTTGCCGACAGCGGCGTTGATGGCCGCGATGACGTCGTTGGAGGTGGCGATGATGTCGCCGCCATCCACGCCGCCCGCGGTCGCGCCGCCAGCGTAGGTGCCGGTCGCAGTAACGGCGCCGGCGCCGGCGCCGTAGCCAGTCGTTTCGGTGACGGCCGCGGTGAACAGCTCGGAAACCTTACGACGGTCGCCGCCGACAAACAGCGTGGTGCCGGTCGTGTCGCCGACTTGAATGGTACCGGTACCATCGCTTCCCAGGGCGGTCGAAGCGTCGAACTGCGTCAACGCGTCGATGGCCGTGATCACCTGGTTGGCGGTCGACGCGGCGTTGACCTGAACGGTCAGGGTGCCGGCGTTGGCGTCGTAGGTGGCCGTTTCAGCACCGGCCAACACACCGCCTGCGGTCGAGTAAATGACCTGGACGCCGTCAACCGACTCGCCGCCGGCGAGGGCGCGAACGTGAATCTGAGCATTGGCGTTGGTGCTGCCGTTGCCGATCAAGACCGACGCGTTGGAGCGTTCGGTCGTCGTGCCGCCGGCGAAGGTCGAGCTACCGGCGATATCGGCTGTAGCGGCGGCGCCAGAACCGTCATTACCAGTCGCGTAAGCGGCCGAGAACAGGTCGCCGACTTGGGCGTTGATCGCGTCGCGAACCTGCGTACCGGTCGAGTTGCCGCTGTCGATCTGAATAACGAGCTTGTTGTTCGTCTCGTCGAAAGTGACGACTTCGCTACCTGCCGTGGCGCCGGCGGTGTATTCGATGCCGACCGCGTTGGTGTCGGCGCCGAGCAGCTTCGAGGTCACCGTCAGCGAGGCGTTCGCGGCGCCGGAAGTGGTGAACGAGGCGGCGGTACGTTCGGTCGCGTTGTTGATCGCGTTGACGATCGAGTCGGCGTTCGACGCAGCGTTCTTGGTGATCGTCAACGTCTTGGTCGAAGCGTCGTACGAAGCCGATTCGTCGCCGAGCTGGGCGCCATCGGCGAACACGACGCTGATGTCGTTGTAGTCGGCCCCAGCGTCATTGGCGGTGATCGAGAAGGCGTTGTTTTCGCCCGCGGTGTCGACGACCAACGAAGCGACTTCATAGGCCGAAACGCCCAGCGTCACTTCCAGCTTGGCCGGTTCGTCGCCGACCGGAGCGGTGAAGCTGGCCGACGTCGTGGTCGAGGTGCCTTCGGTGTATTTCAAACGAACGTCGCCGGCTTCAAAACCAGCGTCATTCGCGGTCAGGACGATGTCGTTGTCGGTGCCGAAGCTGCTGACGGTCAGCTCACCCTTGGTGGCGGCGGTTTCGACGAGCGCTTCCACGCCGGTGGCGTCCGAGACCAGGTTCACGGCCGAAGCGATTTCTTCGATCGTCGAACCCTTGGCGAAGTTGAACGCTTCGGTACCGTTGGCGCCGCCGATTTCCAGAACCAGGTTGTCGGCGACGGCGCCGAAGCCGTAGTTCAGTTCAGCGCGGGTCGCCTGCTTGACGACGTTGACCGCGACGCCGATCGAGCTTTGCGTGCCGAAGTTGGCCTGATCGATACGCAGACCTTCGATCGCCGAGCTGTTGACGTTCTGGGTGATGAAGTCGAGGTTACCGTCCAGCAGACGCTTGCCTTGGAACGAGGTGACCTGGGCGATACGGTCGATCGCTTCGAGCGAGGAGTCGATCTGCAGCTGATTCGCCGCGATCTGGTCATCGCTGAGGGCGCCGGTATTGGCGGCTTCCGAGATCAGGCCGCGAATGTCGTTGAGCAGCGAGCTCACCTGACCAAGAGCGCTGTCCGCGGTGGCGATCAGCTGGTTGGCTCGTTCGCTATTGGTGATCGCCTTTTCGACGCTGGTGATATCGCTACGGAGCGATTCGCTGGCGATCAAACCGGCCGGATCGTCTTTACCGCTGTTGATGCGGAGACCGGTGCTCAAACGCGTGAGCGTGGTGTTGAGGTCCGAGTTGGAGCGGCCCAAGTTCTTTTGAGCGACGAGCGAACTAACGTTTGTATTGATGCGGGTCATTGGGAGTCACCCCTCCTAAATCCAGGGACTGCTTTGGAGCCCGTCCGACGCCTGGGGAACAAAACTGATCGGAACGGTCGGCTGCGAACGCAGCCCAATTCACACCTTTCTAATTGTCATTTCAGGAGGCTTCCTGCCCCTGCAGGTCATCCTGCCGCTTCGCCCTGGTGAAAGGATTTCTCGCCAGCGCTCGACCGATCCTATGCACGATCATCTATCGAGGACTATCGACACTCGCAGTTTTACGCTTTAGGTGATTGACGAAGTTTTCCTGGTGGGACGAGAGAACGTAATAGTCCCAAGCGTTACGACCGGTACAGGGCGTCGAATTTCGACGTTTTCCGTTGTTCAGCACCGTGTCGTTGCGCCTAGCCGCAGGCGCAGATTGCGATTTTCTGGGCGGAGAAAAGAGGTCGCAGCCGCGACAAAGAAAGGCGCCGGGCCAGGCGCCATAGAGCGGTTTACGATAGGTAAGACGATCAGGCGGGATCGATCGTAGCGGCGCCGCTGCGCGGAACTACTTCGTCTTACGGAGAGCGGCGGCTTCGTTCGGCTGCAGCCGAGCCGCTTGTTGATTCTCGCGTTGAATCGCCTCGTACACCTCTTGGCGGTGAACGGGGATATCTTGCGGGGCGGCGATCCCTAGACGGACTTTGTCGCCGCGAATATCGACGATCGTGATCACGATGTTATCGCCGATCATGATGCTTTCGTCACGATGCCTCGACAAGACGAGCATATCAGGCTCCTTCCTCGGTGCGCTGTTCTATTCCGATTGGCGGCGACGCCAGCCAGCGGTAGGGCGTTTACTTCTAAGCGGTAGTCAGCTAGCGGTCCCGCGTGGGGATAGCATCGCTGTCGCGGCGCCGGCCGCTGTAGCATCTATCGGCCTTTGATCGGTCGCCAATCAATATCCGCCATAAGGGTCGACTTCTGTCGGCGGAAACGAATGTACCGCCATCCTTGGTCTGCAGATTCGACCGAACTAGGCGCTTTTGCGATAGACCGACGGCTCGCTCTGGATTTCGTACTGCAGCGGCTGTTCGTCGGTCGTCACGATTTGAAGACCAAGTTGCTTGGTCAGATTGATTACGACCGGCGCTCGCAGATTAATCGTCAGAGAGTCGTCATGTTTGCTGACGATGGTCAGCACAAAGACTTCGTCATCGGCCGTCAATCGCAACGGCGAGGACTCTTCTTTTTCCATCCGCACCCGGTATTCGGGGGCGAAACGGCGGGGGCTGACTACCGCCAGCGCCACTTCCGGCTGCTGGAGCGACTGAAGCCAGCCGAGATCTTCCGACTGTTCGTCCGACAGCAGAATCCAGTTGACCAGGTTCTCGAAACCAATCAAACCGTCCGCGAACAAGATGACCTCTTCATCCGCGATTTCCAGCTTTCCGAAGCGAGCAGTATAGATATCCATGGTCGAAACGTCTCGATCAGTGATGCATTGCTGGCATTTCGCCCTTGCGGCGATCCAATTCCTAACATTCCGAATTATCGGCTGCCGGAAGGAGGCGAATCCATAAAATCCGAACATCCAGCGCAGAACGCTGTTGACCGCATTTACTATCGCATCGCTCGACTTAGCAGTCCGTTGATTTTCTTGACGGACTGCGTGATCGCACGGATGCGAGCCGCGAAGAGCTATGCTCTGAGCCTGGTGAGGTTGGAAAATGCCACGAGGGCATTTTTCAACAGGCAGCTAGATATAGTCGAGCAGCGACAACTGATAGATCTGGCCGATCGTCTGCAGCGAAGCCTGGTAAGAGGCCTGTTGCGCCGCAAAGTTAGATGCCGCTTCGACAAAGTCGACCTCGATCTCGTCCGACAGGTTCGCCTGCAGTTCGATCATGTCGTCATCGAGCCGCGTTTTCAGCAGATCGACGTTTTGCGAGCGGGCGCCAAGCTCGCCGCGCGTGAAGCTGAGCCGCTCCAGGTCGGCGTCCAGCGAATCGACCAGGCGGCTGATCTGCACATAGTCGCGGGCGACGATCGATTCGTTCAGCTTAATCAGCGTATTGAAGACGCTTTTGGTCTCCCGCAGATTGACGTCCTTGCCGGCCAGGACTTCGGCGGTGCCGCCGGAGGTTGTGCCAACCGCGCCGGTCGCCGACACGGTTCCGCTGCCGTCATTGGTCGTATCGACGCTCCGGTCGAGTTCGGCCTGAAACGTCCCTTCCAGGTTGATCGCGTTGATGATCTCGGTGGTCGTCGTGACGCCGGCGTCGATCGAAACGGTCAGCGTTTTCGCGCCCGAGTTATAGACGGCGGTTGGGTCGCCGGAGACCAGCGTATCGGTGAAAATGATCTCGACGTCATTGTGTCGCGTGCCTGGATAGAGCGACTGCAGCGAGAAGGCGGTATTTACGTCTTCCGGCGTTGCAAACGCAACGGCGGCCGTGGCAGGCTCGGCGTCGGCGACCGGCGTGCCGCCGTTGGTCGACGCCAACACGCCAACGTCGGCGACTAGTCCCGTGCCGTTGTTGGTCGGATCGTTTTCGAGCGAGAGATCGGCGCTGAAGATGCCGTCGGCGTTGATCGCCGCAACGACCGTATTGGCGGTGGTCGCCGCCGGATCGACGTCGATCGTCAGCTTTTTGGTGGTCGGATCGTAGTTGACGATCGCCTGATCGCCGGAGGCGGTGGAGTTGACGAACTCGACCTGGACGTTATTGAACGTCGTGCCCGGCAGAACGGCCTTGATTTCGATCGCGTTGTTCGCATCGCCAGGGGGCGCAAACTCGACCGTCGCCGCCGCTTGCGTGGCGGTTGGCGAATCGGAGACGGTCGTGACCAATTCTCCTTCCGGCATCAGGCCGAGATCGATGACCGCGTGGCTAAGCGTCTCGCGCTCGATGGTCAGACGTCCGACTCCCTGGGGATTGTCGTCGATCAACTCGATGCCGTTGCCGAAGTCGGCCAGTTTGGCGACGATCGGGCTGCCATCCTGGTTGTCAGGATGATTATTGATCAGGTTGAGAACGTCGCCGATCGTCTTGGCGCTAGAAACGTCAATTTCCAGTTGCTGCCCATCATTGCGAGTAATCGTGAAGTCGGTTCCGTCGGTCGAATTGACTCCCAGGCCATGGTTGAGCGAACTGAGTAGCGTCGACTCGCTGAAGGTGCGCAGGCCCAACTGCGAGGCGGTTGTGCCCCCATTCTCGCCGATGCTGAAATCGCCGCCGCTGACCACCGAACGCAGATTGATGCCGCTGCCGGCGGTGTTGATTTCGGCCAGAAGCCCCAGTCCCGCCCCATTGAGGATATTGAGCAGGTCCTCGACCGTTTCCGCCTCTTCCAGCGTCACGACTTGCGTCTGTTCCCCATTGGTGATCTGCAGACCCGATTCGGCGTCAAAGTTGGCGCCGCTTCCCCCTAGAAACGTCCCGGTGACCGTCGTGTCGATGACGCCAGTGCCGCTCTGAAAGTCGGAGATCGAGTCGTGGTAGTCGATTTCGGCTGAGTAGAGTTCGCTGAAATTGGCGTCGTCATTGAGCGCCTCAACCAGATGATTGGCGGTAGTGCGATCCGCATCAACCCGTACGAAGATCGCGTTCTCGTCGCCGCCGCTGTTGCCGGTGTTGCCGATCGGGCCGTCGTCGGTGGCCGAGACGAACGACGCGGGATTGAACGTATTGCCGTTAGAACTGTCGGGGCGCACCGAGAAGGTCCCCTCGGCGATAATGGCGTTCATTAACGTCTGCAGCGACGTCTCATCGCTGTCGTCGACAGCCAGCGTTAGGGTGCGCGTCGTACCGTCGTCGCTATAGGTGGCCGTTGCGGCGTCGCCAATGTCGTCCGAGGCGTCGATCACAATGTTGACGTTGTTGAAGTCAAAGCCGGCCTGATTGGCGGTCAAAATCAAGTCGTTGTTGCCGCCTGATAGTGGAACGGCGGCTCGGGCTTTGACGCCGACGTCCGACACGGTCGTGGTATAGGTGTTCGCGCTGTTGGTGGCGAGTACGGCGCTGGCCGGATTGTAGGTTTCGCCAGTCGATCCATCAAAACCGACTGAAAACCGCCCATCGGCCAAAAAGGCGTCGGTGAGCGTTTGCAGCGTCGTTTCGTCAGTGTCGTCGATCTGCACGGTGATCGTCTTGATGCCGTTGATGGTGGTCGTGGGACCAATCACCGCGGCGTCGCCAATATCGCCCGAGGAGTCGAAATTGATGCTGACGCGATCGAGACTGCCGTCGGTCGAGTTGGCGGTCAGCAGCAGACTGTTGCCGGCGCCATCGAGGTTGAGCGTCGTTTGGGCCCGCTGTAGGTCTTCGGCGAAGTTGACCACTTCGTTGCCGCGGGTCAGTCCCGGCTTGGCTTGCAGCAAGTCGTCGTTTACCAGGTTAAGCGTCACCCCGTTCGCTTCGGCGCCATTGTTCAGGGCGTTCAGGATGATGTCGTTGTTCGAGCCGGCGTATGAGACGAGCGCTTGGGCTCGCGCACCGAGCAGGTCGGCCAGCTTGGTCGACTTGGTGATGATCGGATCGAGGTCGGCGCCTTCGATCGGGTTGACGCCATTGCCGTTGGTTTTCAGGATGCCCAACTGGGCGGCGACGCGACTTCCCCCTTCTTCGCGAATCGTCAGGTTTCCGCCGCCGGCGTCGTCGATGTCGATTACCAAGCCGTTGTTGTCGATCCGAGCCGAGATTTGACGTCCGGGGGGCGGATTTCGTTCGATCAGGCCGATCACGTCCCCGATCGTTTCCGCCGAGCTGATGTCGATCTTGACCGGAATCGTTCCGTCCGAGATGACAAAGCTTCCTTTGGTGACGCCAGCGCCGCCGCGGAGATCGGACAGTTTCGTATCGAGCGTCAAAACGGGATTGAGATCGACCTTCGTTTTCACCTCCGGCGAGATCGCGCCAAACGCCGTATCGCCATTGACGGTGGTGTCGAACAGCAGGTCAGTATCAGCAAAGCTGTTGAGACTGTTGGTATTGCCGTGGTAGGTGACGAGTCCATTCTCGATCGTAAACGGGGTGGTCGTCGTGTTCGAGCCGCCAAACAGATAACGACCGCGGAATTGGCGGTTGCCGATATCCAGGAACTGCTGCAGCGCGTTTTGAAACGACTGGCTGGCGGCGGCGACTTCGCTATCGGTCGCCGTCGAGTCAACCATCGTGACCGCCAAGCCGCGCATTTCCGACAGTAGGTCGGCGGCGCCGGCCATCGCCGTATCGGTCGCCGAAAGATACGATTGACTGGTCGTCAGGTTGACGCTGATCTGCGTCTTGCGCTCGATCAGCGACTGCAGCGTGATGCCGCGAATCGCCGCCGGAGCGTCATCGCTGGGCGCCAGTAACCGTCGCCCGGTGCTGAGCTGGTTCTGAAGGCTGAACAGGTTGGCCTGGCTCGCCGCTAGCTGCGACAGCAGACGCGCCTGCAGGTTGCCGTCGCTAACGCGGGTTGTCGGGACCGGTACGATTCGGGTCATGGCGGTAGCGCTGTTTCCAGCGCGAGGGAAAAATGATGGTTGCGTACGTTCGGGCGCCGCCGGTCAACGAGAACCGATCGGTTGCGCTTCAATCTGTCGTTACCGCGACTTCATCTTGTGTTTCGTTATAGGTTGACCAGCACTTCCAGCAGTTCGTCGATGACCGAAATCAATCGCGACGCCGCTTGAAACTGCCGCTGGTAGGTAATCAAGTTGACCGCTTCTTCGTCCAGGCTGACGCCGCTGAGGCCCAGCTTTTGGCCATCGAGCGTTTCCTTGAAGACGCGGTATCCTTCGGCGACCGACTTGGCGACCGAGGCCGACTGGGTCACATCGCCGACCAAGGTTTCATACTCGTTTTCAATCGTTCGCCCCCCTTTGGTATCGAGCGGGCGATCGAGAAAACTGGCGAGTTCGACCGCATTGTCGGTGTCGGCCCCAATCCCGCCTTTGCTGGCGGCGAACTTCGAGGGATCGGTCGAAACGGCGTCATGCACGCCGATCGTGCGGGCCGTGGTTCCGGTGAAGAACGTGCCGAGTCCCAGGGCGGCCAGCGCTCCGCTGGTATCGTTGCCAAAGGCGAATTCAATGTCAGGCGAGTCGCTATCAATTTGCAGATGTCCATCGAGCGAAATCGAAGCGCTTAAGCCGTCAATGTCATTGATCGCGTCGGCGACGTCTTGCAGCGTGGTATCGTCGGACAAGCCGTTCAGTTTGACCGCGATGTTTTCGGTCTCGGTAAGCCCGGTCGCCGTGTTGAGCGTGTGGACGGTGAACGAGCCGTTGACCGGCGTGTAGGTCAGGCCGGCCTGATCCAGCGGCTCGTCGATCGACTCTTCGGCGACGAAGAACTCGCTGGTCATCGTCTGGTAGCCCGACTCTCCCTGACCGCTGGAAAAGACGCGGTTGAACTCGAAGATTAACGTCTGTGCGAAGTCGTCCAGGTTGTTCAGGAAATCGCCGACGATGTCGTCGCGCGAGGTGAGCAAACCTTTGAGCTTGCCTGAATTGACCTGAATCGGCGAGTCGGTCCCTGCGAGCGTCATCTTGGCGATGCTCAACCCATCTTCGGCGACCGTCTTGGTCTCGACCTGACGGGCGATGCCGTCGATCACCAGGTATTCGCCTCCCAGGAAGACCGAAATCGAACCGTTTTCCTGTTCGACCCCTTTGATGTCGATGATTTCGGCCAGCTGGGTCAGCTTCCGTTGTCGTTGATCGCGGAGACCGATAGCGTCGCTCTTGGTGACCGGTCCCGCCTCGAGATTGGTGATCTTGACGTTCAGTTCGGCAATTTCATTCAGCAGACTGTTGATGTCGTCGGCCGCTTGGTTGACTTGCTTGTTCAAGTCGGTGTGAATTTCTTGCGCACGGTTGTACATGCTGCTAATATCATTAGCTAGCGTTTGACCGCGGAGCACCGACAGGTTGCGGACGCCGACATCTTCCGGCTGGTTCAAGATGTCGTTGATGCTGCCCAAGAAATCGTTGAGCGAGGTGCTGATGTCGGTATTGCTCAGTTCGCCAACCAAGGCCTCGAGCTGAAGATAGACGTTTTCCTGCGTTTCGCCGTTGGCCAGATCGCTGATCGAGTTGCGCAGACGCTCTTCAAGAAACTTGTCGACTTGCTGGACGACCCCTTCGACCTGGACCCCCATGCCCAGCAGCAAGCCGCCGTACTTCTGCGTCGGCGCAGGAGTATAGATGACCCGTTCGCGCAAATAATCAGGCGTATTGACGTTGGCAATATTATTGCCGGTCACCTGAATGCCGATTTGCGCGGCAAGCAGCGCGTTTTTCGTTTGTTGTAGAGATGTGTAAAGAGTCATCCTTGACTTTTCTCCCGGGACCTTGCGGCGTTACGCCTCGTGGTCCACAAGAGTTCCTCCTTGTTGCGCCGAGTATTGGTGCGCGGAGTTCTCCTGTTCATAAATCGGCTGAAGTTTGCCGCCGGTCGCGATGATCTGCAAAATCTGCGACAAATGCAGGACGGAACGCTGGGCTAGCACGAAGTTAACCAGGGTCTCGTTCTGGATGGTCCGCATCCGATCCTTCGCCGAACTGGCTATCTCGCGCAGCTTCTCGCCTTCGTCGCCATCAGCCATCTCGGCTAGCGACGCAATGCTATCGCTGGGCAACCCGTGTTGTTCGGCCGAGGTCAGCAGGTTGTGCCGCACATCGCGAAGTTGCTCGAGCCGCTTGATCAGCTCCAACTCGCGCTGTTGGGTCGCCTCCATGCCGGGGATATCCCGAGCGACCATCTGGCTGCGCTTGGTGCCGAGCACTTTGATCAGTTCGTCCTGGACGCTGGTCAGTTCTTGCAGAACTTCGGCGGTGGACGCTTCCCAGTCGACGGTCGACGCTTCCGACACGTCGTCTATGGGCGTAAAAGACATAACGAGAACCTTACTCTAGCGGCAGGCGAGGGAAGGGGGGTTTACGCCAAAGCGTCCAACAGCGGAGCGCTCGGTTGATCGTCTAACGTTTGAACGGCCTGCAACAAGCTGACCTGTTTCCAGTGCGGGGGACGTTGCGACGAATCGCTAGAGCTGCTGCTCGCATTCGGTTCGGCGCTCAAATTTTGTTGCGACATGAATTGCTCGAACATGGGACCTGACAGCTCCTGGGCGCTCGCCTCAGACAGTTTTTCAACCAGCAGTTGATCGAGTTGCGATTGGAAGACCTCTTCGCCGCGACCGCCATGAAAATAGGCGGGCTTGCCGACCGACTTCCGCATCGACTTCAACATCTGGCCAAACAGCGTCTCGCCGACGAACTGATCGAACTTTTCCCGAACTTCCAAGTTCTTGGCGTTGGGAGCGGTGACATTCGGATCGGCGTTGACGTTGCTAACCATGATTTTTCTTTCCGGCGATCGTTAGTTCACAAAAACCAGTTCGCCATACAGTTTGCCTTGAGCGTGGATCGCCACGATGATGTCGATCACGTCCTCGGCCGGAACTTTCAGCGTGTTCAGGGCGTCGACCAGATCTTTCAGCCGGGTCGCATAGGCGGGCTGCGTATTGACCGGCACAAACTTGTTCGATTCCGGATCGATCGTTTCGATCTTGATGCCGTTGTGGGTGACGACGTCGGGGCCGATTTCGACGTCCGAGCCGACCACGATCACGCCGCGGGCCTTGTTGATCACCACCTTGTTATTCAATTGCTTGTCGACGATCGGCGTGTCCATCAGGATCGAGACGAAAAAGACCGGATCCGATTGATACTGCGGCGGGATCTGCACTTCGATCGTCTTTTGATCAAGCGCCCGGGCGATTTGCGTCCCGGCCGACGAGCCTTGTCCGACTTGCAGCAGGTTGCTGATGCTGAAGACGACCTCTTGGGCCATCTGCCAATCTTTGTGCCCGTCGTTCAGCACCAGGTAGACCTTGTTGTCTTTCGAGACGAACGTGTTGCGAATCGACCGCTCGATTCGGCAGCCCGAACTGATGCGAGCGTTGGTCGGCACCGCTTTGCTGAACGTTTCGAGGTTGCCGGAGGCCATCGCCCAGACCGTTTTGTCGTGTGGATTGGGGCCTTGCAGCGTGCTGATCGCCAGCGATCCGCCTTCCAGGCTCTTCGCGCCGAGCGAGCTGACTTCGCAGTCGATCATGTCCCCTTCGTCGGCGCCTTCGGCCGGCACCCGAGCCTGCACGATCACTAGGGCGGTGTTGGTAACGGTCTTCAGCGCTTCCGGCAGGTATTCGCCCTCGGGGCCCGAACCGGAGTTGCTGCCCAGGTGCTTCAGCACCAGCGACAACGCCTTGTGGGTCGGGGTCAGCTGCTTGTCGCCGGTCCCTTTCAGACCGACCACTAGGCCAATCCCTTGCAGGAAGTTTTCTTCCTGGCCTTTGACGCGGACGAAGGTCGACAGCGGCTGCGTGATTTGAAAACGTTCGGCGACCAGCGGCTGCGGCGGGGCGACCGGCGGTTGCGTTTGCGGCTGAGCATGGGCGACGGCCGCAAACGCGGCGACGACGACCAGCGACAAGAGGCGAACGGGTTTCATGGCGGATGCGATCATGTTCGTTTCCTTGCTTAGAACCACTTCCATTCGTCCCACATCAGCAACAACCAGCCGCGGCGATACGAGTCGCGGACGTTGCCTGATTCACGCTTGGTGATGCTCAGGTTCGCCAGGCGTTCGCTCAGCACGACGTTGTTCGGATCGATGTCTTCGACGCGGCAGATGCCTCGCAGGTAGTAGGTCCAGACCTCGTTGTTGACCTCGATCTCTTTTTGGGCTTCCAGCTTCAGCGTGCCGTTGGGCAAGATCTCGAGCACGGTCGCCGCGACGCGAAACCGGACTTCTTCGAGCGTTTCCAAGGTGCCTTGCGAGCGATTGTTGCTGTTGAGCTGACCGGTGATCTGGGGCGAGCCCTCGTTTTGGGCGTCCGGCACGATCGCCTTCAGGTTTTCGAGGTGAACCCAGTTCGACAGGATCGCGTTGAAGTTCGACTGTTTCCGCCGATTCAGTTGGCCTTCCGACTCCATTTCGGCCGCTTCGTCAACGCGAATGTGGACGATGTCCTGGACCTGAATCTTGCGCGGCGGGGGCAATTCGCGGTAGAGCCAGCTCAGGTCGCGGATGGCGCCTTCGACTTGTTCGCCTTGTCCGTTGGGGACGCCCGGTAGGCTACGCTGAGCCAGGCTCGAGGTTGGGCCTTGAGCGGCGGCCAGCGAAGCGACGCCGGCGGTCAGCAGCAGTGAAAGTAGGATCGCGGTACGGTTCATTGTTGGGCTCCTTTCGGGGCGGTAGCGGTGACGTGATGTTCGTCGCTATTGAGCGTGATGGCCTGACCGTGGCCGATTGCACGAACCTGGAACATTTCGCCTCGTTCCTGACCGCGGCGCGAATCGGGTGAGATCGCTTGAACGTTCAGCAGTTGACCAACGCTGGCGTCGCCGGCGGCGATCGCATCGCGGCGAATCACCAGGCCGCCAATCTTGACCATGACGGTGACGACGTCGTTTTGACGAATGACGATCGGCTCTTGCACCCAGCCCGCTTCGATCGGACGCTCGGCCGGCAGCGAACGAACCGCTTGTTTGCCGATCAGCGATTCGATGCGGGTTTCGTAGTTGCCGTTGGTCCGCACTAGGTTCAGCGGTTGCACGGTCAGGTCGGTCGCTTGGATCACTTCGCCGCGACGAATCGGGCGAACGGTATGGACGACCAGTTGTTCGCCTTCGGCCAGCGGACCGCCGTTCCAGACGGTTTGCTGGATCGAGGTTGCGTCGGCGGCTTGGCGAATCGTTTCGCGAACCGGAGCGTCGCCGCTGGTGCGAACGATGCGCGTGCGACTGGCGCCGGTGAAGTACAGGTCGGCGTCCTTAAACCCGCGAGCGCTGAGTTGGGCGCGGATATCGTTGATGGTGACGAAGCGAGAGCGGGCGGCGCTGGGGGCGGGGAACAATTCCAACTGCTCCAGCTCTTGCACGTATCGCTGCGACGGGCCGGCGACGTCGGCCAGATCGCCCAGGCGAACGATCGAGTCGACGACCACCGCTTCGCGGCGGAGGACGACGTCGTAGCCGTGCGCGGCGCCGGTCAGGCCCGTTAGCAGCAGAGCGAAAGTGGCGAGGGTACGAAGCATGGGTTTCCGTGTCCGGTAAGTGGCAAACGATTAACGACGCAGGTTCGTGATCAACTGCAGGATCTGGTCGCCCGCCTGGACGGTTTGCGAATTGAGTTCAAACGAGCGTTGGGTGGTGATCAGGTCGACCAGTTCCTGGACCGGTTCGACGTTCGAGGCTTCGAGGAAGCCTTTCTCGATACCGCCGAAACCGTCGAGGTTGGGGTTGCTGATGATCGCCGCGCTCGAAGCGTTCGTTTCGGCGTAGAGGTTATCGCCCAGCTTCAACAGGCCTTCCGGGTTAATGAAGTTGGCCAGCTGAATCTGTCCCACTTCTTCCAAGGTCTGCAGGCCAGGACGCTGTACCGAAACGATGCCGTCGGACGAAACTTCGATCGCGGTCGCGTCGGGAGGAATCACGATCGACGGTTCCAGCGGACGACCGATGCCGGCCGAACCGGTGACGATTTCGCCATTGGCGTTGATCGAGAAGTTGCCGGCCCGGGTGTAGAAGGTCTGGCCGCTCGGGTCGAGGACTTGGAAAAAGCCTTGGCCGCGAATTGTCCAGTCGAGCGAGCGGTTGGTTTCGCGGAAGGCGCCTTGCTGGAAGTCGGTCTGCGTGCTGGAAACGCGAACGCCCAAACCGATGGCGGTGCCGGTCGGCGTCGGGTTCGACGTGCTGTCGAGCTGGCCCGGCAAGACGCGGTTGTCGTAGAACAGATCCTCGAAGTTCGCGCGATCCTTCTTGAAGGCGGTCGTGTTGACGTTCGCCAGGTTATTGGAGATCACGTCGAGCTTGGTCTGCAGCGACTGCATCCCAGTGGCGGCGGTGTAGAGGGTTTGAACGCTCATGGTCGTTACTTAATCCAAGGGGAAAAACGCCGGCGGTTAGCCTTGGCGGAGTACGCGGTTTACCAGGTTTCCGAGCATCTCGTCGTGGTTTTTGATCAGGTTGACGTTCGCTTCGTAGGCGCGTTGGGCTTCGATCATGGTCATCATTTCGGTGATCGAATTGACGCCGGAGCCTTCCAGAAATCCGGGACGGGTCTGACGTTCGTCTATTTCCAACTCCTGCACGCCGGCCAGCGGATAAAAGGCGGTGTCGCCATACTTGGCCAAGTCGCTTAGCGAAGCGGGTTTGACCATCGACAGCGGGACGACGTCGCCGCCAACGGTGACGAAACCGTTGGTGTCGAAGTAGTCGCCCACGTGGCGGGCCAAAGCTTCGGGATCAACCTGGATTGGCTCGCCTTGCGTGTCGAGCACCGGGTTGCCCGAAGCGGTGACCAGATTGCCTTCGGCGGTGAAGGTGAAGTCGCCGGCGCGAGTCAGATACTTTTGCCCGTCGATCAGGATCTGGAAGAAGCCTTCCCCTTCGATCGCCAGGTCGGTCGGCATGTTGGTGCCTCGCAGCGTGCCGCGAGCGTAGTCGGTGACCCGTTCGCTGACGTAGACGCCGCCGCCGACATCGTTGATCGAGCCAGAGTTGGGATAGTCTTTGCCGTCCTCAATGGCCTGGGAATAACGAGCCTGGAGAACGGCTAGATCGCGCTTGAAGCCCGCCGTGTCGACGTTCGCGATGTTGTTTGCGAGCACTTCGACCCGTTGGGCTTGGGCTTGGGCGCCTTCCGCGGCGATGTATAGGCCGTATGGCATTTGTGCGTCTCATCCATGATTCGCCCCCCCAGGCGTCGCTCAACTAATGCAAGGGGCGTGCCGAAACTTGCGTCAGTTGGCGGAAGAAACGGAGCGAAGCTCGCAAGTGCTGCAAATAACGAGAGATACGACGAACGGAATTGAATCGGCCGCTCGCGAAGGTGCGACCAGAACGTCGCGCAGAAATTGCCGAACACGCAGGGATTGCGGAACGCTAGCGGAAAGAGTTGCCGGTAGCGACGTTGTTTGCCGGTTGGATCAAGTGCTGATCACTTGGCGCCATGTTCTTCTCGCGAAGACGCGATAAGAACATGGCGCCAAGGCGACTAACCGCCGGTTGCTCGGGCGAAGGCGATCAGTCGTTCGGCGCCTTGGATCGCCAGTTGGTCGGCGACCTGACGGCCAATGTCTTCGGCGCGATTGGGCGGTCCGCAGGCCGAGGCGGTGATCTTGTGGTGGCCGTCGCCGCTGACGACGACGCCATCGAGAAACAGCAACTGCTTGGCATCGTCGATCCGTCCCCAAGCGCCGACCGGCGCCAGGCATCCGCCTCGCAAGTTGCGAAGCATCGAACGCTCGGCCAAGACCGAGTAGTGGGACGGAGCGTGATTGAGCGGCGCTAGCACGTCGGCCGAGACCATGTCGTTCTCACGAATCTCCAGACCTAGCGCTCCTTGGCCAACGGCCGGCAGCATCTGCGTCTTCGGAATGACGTGGCGGATCCGTTCGTACATCTCAAGCCGGCGGAGGCCCGCTTCGGCCAGGATGATCGCGTCATAGTGACCGTCGTCCAGTTTGCGGAGCCGGGTGTCGAGATTGCCGCGGATGTCGCGGATCTGCAGATCGGATCGCAGGTGTAACAGTTGCGCTTTGCGGCGCATGCTGCCGGTACCGATGATCGCCTCGTTCGGCAGGCTGAGGACGTCCGACGCCTTGGGCGAGATCAGGACGTCGCCATCGGCCGCACGTTCGGGCACCGCCGTCAGTCGTAGGCCCGCGACCGCTTCGGTCGGCAGATCTTTGAGACTGTGGACGGCGACGTCGATGCGGTTGTCGAGCAGGGCCGCCTGAATTTCGGTCGTAAAGACGCCCCGTCCGCCGATCGAGTCGAGGGGGCCTTTCGTGACGTCACCTTGGGTGGCGATCTGGATGATTTCGACTTCCGCTCCGCCGGCGCGAAGCTGATCGGCAACCCAGTTGGCTTGCCATTGTGCGAGTTGACTGCCTCGCGTTCCAATCCGTATAGCTGGCATAGGTCTTGAGGAGTCTGAGGAGGGCCGTTCTGTAAGAGGTATCGGCGGAAACTTGCCCTTTCCAGCCAGATGCCCTACGAGTCGTGATTCTCGTATCCCCCGATAGAATAGCGTAACAAGCGAAGCTTAGCGAGACTTACGCCCAAAAGGTGGGGGCTATTTCTGCACGAACGGGGGTGAGTCGCTCACCGCATGGGGCTTGCCGTTCTGCTCCGCTTCGGCGTGCGCCTTCTCTTCGGCGATCTGCGTAGCGATGCGACTGGCCATTTCCCGGGTCATTTGATGGTCGGGGACGACCACGCCGCAGCTGACGATAAATTGTAGCGCCTGGTCCAGCGTGATGTTCAGGTCGACCGTCTCACTTTTCTTGACGTTGACCGTAAATCCGGTCGCCGGCATCGGCGATGTGGGGATCAAGACGGTCATCACCGGTTCGTTGGCGACGCTACGAATATCGAGGAGGCTCTCGCTGGTGACGAAGCCGAGCGACCAGATTCCCTTTCGCGGGTATTCGACCGCCACGATCCGCGTGAACTCCAGCTCCCGCTCATTGAGCAGGAAGTCGGTCACCTGCTTTACGGAAGAATAGACGTTGCGCACGATCGGCAACCGGTGCAGAATTTGTCGTTCGGACGCGGTCCACAAGATCCGGCCGACTCCGATCGCGACGAACTTGCCGGAGAAGTAAAGCAGCAGCACAAAGATGCAGAGGAGGGCGGGGATCGTGATCTGGCGACGCAAGAAGCGCAGTTGCACATATTCCTGGTAGAACGCGGCGCCCGAGTAAGGGAGCGGCTGATCGTGCAGGTTCTGATCGACCAGATTGTAGACCGAAGCCGGAATCCAATCGCCGTTGGGCGTTTGATGGTAGACGGTGTTGTGCAGCATCGCGGTCTCATCGCCTGGCTGCGCGTCCGGCATCGTCCGATGCACGTCGCGGATCGCCATCGAAACGAAGTAACGCGCGGTCGCCTCGACCGGAGTCAGCACGTAGTTCTGAACCGACGATAAGACCCAGATCAGGATCAAGATCGTCAGCAGCGGAGGCGCAACCAGACCGAGACCGCGCAACAGTGCGCGGCGGAAGGATTGGATGCCGCTCGGTTTTTTGGGTTGCTCTTCCGAATTCATATCTAACTGCAGGGGTTTGCTAGCAGTGCGCGGTGCTGCACGAGATTCTTCGACTGTCGGCCGGCTGTCGAGTGATTCGGAAACGTTAGTTTCCTGTTTCGCCGAGTGGCGCACGTGCGGCGACCGCTACGATTACGCGATCGGCGCCGCTTTTACGCATTTTACTGGTTATCTCGCTGGCCGTCGCGCCGCTGGTCATCACGTCGTCGACCAGCAAAACGGAGCGTCCGGCCAGCAAATGGGGCGTTTTCACCCGAAAACCGTCCCGCACGTTCGCTCGACGAGCGGTGATGCGCAGCTCGGACTGCTTACGCATCCTTCGCGAAATTTTTAGCGCCTGGGGACGAAATTTCACATTCAGACGCTTGGCAATCGCTTCGCCCAGGCGCTGAGCAGGATTGAATCCACGACGAATTTTCCGCATCCAGTAAATCGGTACCGGTACGACCAGATCAATTGGTCCCAGCCACTCGGTGGCGGCGACTTGATCCGCCAATAGATCGGCTACTGCTGCGCAGACGGGAGCGCCGCCTGCCTGTTTGGCGGCGATGATCGCGTGCTGCAATAAGCCGGCGTGATCCCCCAGCGGAATCACGCCTTCCCATTTTAGGCGCCGTTGGCGACAGAAGTCACAACCGTCGGCGCCCGGTACGTGCCCTGGAGGCAAGCGATTTCCGCAGCGCGAGCAGCGAATGGCCGCTTCAAGAAGCTGCTGGCGGCAGGTCATACAGCAGGGCGCCGCATTTCCCGCAGTCGCCTCTACGGCGGAAAGACAAAGTGGACACGCAGCCGGCAGCAGCAATCGTCGCCAAGGCGAGATTGCCCAGCTTGCGAGTGTTCGCCAGTTGGTTGCGGTGTGCGTCGTTGACATGCCGCCCATTATAGGGGAAGGAGTGGTCCGATTCACCTTTGGGAAAAATCGCCTTCGCGGTATAGTCTCTGGCGATTTCCGCTTCGATCCCGTCACCTCTGTCGAGATGATTCCGGCCGTGTACATCATCGACCGCTATCTGCTGCTGCAGTTCGTTAAGTCGTTCCTGATCTTCTTCGTCAGCTTTACTGGGCTGTACGTCGTGATCGATTCGTTCAACAACCTAGACGAGTTCCTGCGGTACGGCGAAGAAACGGGACGGGGCGCGTTTCCGATCTTGATCGACTATTACACGCCGCGGATTTTTACCTTCTTCAACATGACCGGGGGCATTCTGACGCTGATTGCGGCGATGTTCACCGTCACCTGGCTACAGCGGCACAACGAAATGACCGCGCTGATGGCGGCCGGCATTACCAAAGAGCGAATCGTCCGCCCGGTGATTATCGCGGTGGCGGTGATCGCGGTGCTGGGCGCTTTGAACCGGGAATTCGTGGTGCCGGAATACTCCGACGCTCTCAGCCGCAACGCCCAGGATTGGCTGGGCCAATCGGCCAAGCAGATGCAACCGAAATACGACAACCTGACCGACGTGCTGATCAGCGGTAATCATACCTTCGCCAACGAGATGCGGATCGAAGGCCCCAAGTTTCGGCTGCCGCGGTCGCAGGCGGGGATGGGCGCCAAGTTGAACGCCGAAAATGCTTTCTTCAAACCGGCCGAAGGAGATCGCCCCAGCGGCTACTTGCTTGACAACGTCACCGAGCCCGAAAACCTGGCCGAAATCCCGTCACTGCTCGATCGGGAGGATCGCGTCTTTGTGATGATGCCGAAGGACAACGCGTGGCTGGCGCCGAATCAATGCTTTGTCGTCAGCGAACTGACGTTCGAGCAACTGACCGCGAGTCGCGAATGGCGCAATAGCGCCTCGACCTGGGCGCTGGTCTCGGCGCTCCGCAATCGCTCGCTCGACTTTGGCGCCGACGTGCGGGTCGAAATACACAGCCGGCTGACGCAGCCGTTTCTCGATATGACGCTGCTGCTGTTGGGATTGCCGCTAGTTTTGAAGAACGACAATCGCAACGTGTTTGTGGCGATCGGCTTGTGCGGCGCAGTGGTGGTCCTCTTTTTCGCAGTGACGATGGCCAGTCGCGGCATGGGCGCCAACTACATGATCAGCCCGGCGCTGGCGGCCTGGTTTCCGCTGATGGTCTTTGTGCCGTTTGCGACGTACATGTCCGAAGCGATGCGGGCCTAGCAGTCCGTTGATTTTCTCAACGGGCTGCTGGATCGCAGGGACGCGATCCCAAAATAGCGACATAAGTCGTTATTTTGCGAGCCGCGAAGAGCTATGCTCTGAGCCTGGCAAGGTTGGAAAATGCCACGAGGGCATTTTTCAACAGGCAGCTAGTCCGGTTGTCTGTTCCAGCTTCAACGCCATGTTATCGCCGGGCAGTCTCCGCATTCGCGGTGAGCGGCGGGATCTTTTCGTTCGGGTAGAGCTTCTTGAACTCTTCCAGGTTCCGCTGCGTCTTGATCCGTTCGATGTTGTTGGGCAATCCGCCGATCGCGGTCTGGTACCACTGGGCGGCGCGGCGTTGGATCCGCTTTTTCTCGAGCGGGTTGAAGCCGGAAGTCGCTTTCCACCACATGTCGCCAATTTCGGCCTGCAGCGTCGGCGTTGTCGGGATTTCGAGCTCCAGCAACGCGGCGTCCTTCAGATTTTGATTGCTCGATTTGGCCAGGAACGGCAGTCCCTTGTCCCACTGATTGCGATGCAGACAGAGATAGCGACCTACCAGCAAGTTGCCGTCCGGGTTGAACGAGGGCCGCTCTAGCGAGAGAAACTGCGCCTCGATGTCGGAGTAAACTTTCCGCGCTTCGGTCACTTCGTCGCGGAGGGCGGCGATCCGCTGCACCATGGCGCCGTCGTTTTGCGAACGGGCGAACGTTTCGATAATCGTGAATAGTTCGTCGATCGCTTTGAAGTTGTTGCGATCGTAGGAGACCTGCCAGATCTGGATCGCCAACTGCTTGAATTCCTCTTTCCGCTGCGGCGGAATACGAGCGACATTTTGCGAAGCGAACCGGAGCAACTGCAGCTGTTGATTGACGGTGTCGAACTCGAACTGGCTGTTGAGCGCGTCAAAGGCGTCTTTGGCCGTCGCGGGGGCTTTCCCTTTTTGCGCCATCTGGTACGCCAACGAGTACATCGCGAACTGCTGCACCGGATCGTCACCCAGCTTCTTGCCGGAGTCGACCAGCATCTTGGCGAGTTCGGCCTGGCGATTATCCGAGTCGGCGACCCGGAATTCGTTGGAGAAGATCTCCCGAATCCGCGTCTCGGCGATCTCGGTCAACTTCGGATCGGGAATCGGCAACTTCTGCACGCCCAGAGATTCTTTCGAGCCCAACGCAGGACCCAAGTCTCCGGCCGGCGCTTGTCGCGTTGGCGTCATCTTGACCGGCGTGCTCGCGGCGACCTGGCCTGGGTCAGGCATCGTGGGAGCTGCGGCGACATTAGTCGGAGCGGTAGCGGCCGAGTCGGCGCCAACCTTGCGAATGTCAAACCCGTTGGCCAAGACGAAGAAGTCGGTCATCTCGGTCGGCGTAACCGAGGCGGGAACCAGGTGCGTCTCGCCATCGGCGGTGATGACATAGATCGAACCGTTGCGGAGCTGCCCCATCCCTTCCCGCGGGGCGGCCGGATTGAACTCGAGATCGAACGGTTTGACCCAGCTGACCGACATCGCGTCATCCGCTTCGACGACCAGCGGGATCGTGCCCAGCGAGCGGCGCCCGACCGTCTCGAGACTGGTTGGCGAAGAAGCCCGGGCGGCACACGTCGGCCCAAACGCCATCAAAAAGTTGGTCGCTTCGTCGCGGCGTTCCGGCGATTGATAGACGGCCGGAATCTTCTTCGCCAGGGCCAGGTTTTGTTTATCGTTCCACGGCTTATCGAGGGCGAACTGGTCATACAGATCTTGGTAGCCGAGATATGGTAGTAGATCGATCCGCCAACCGAGCAGCGTATTGCCGCGCGAGTCTTTGCGGACGGCGCCCGGGATCTCTCCCTTATCGGTAATCATGTCGGCCAAGGCCTCGCCGATGATTTCGAGCTTGGCTTGCGCTTCGGCCGCTTTGTCGGCTGGTGGATTTTGCGCCAGCCGTTCAATTCGCTCTCGCCGCCCGGCATATTTGGGATCGATGGCCGGGGTGGTTTCGGCCGGCATCGCTTCGGCGGTCGCCGGCTGTTTGGTCGTGGGGGCTGGTTTCTTCGTTTCGGCGGCTGGTTTCTTGGGCGGATTGGCCGCCTTCGGTTTGGGGGCCGGGGTTTTCGGCGGGGGCGTTTCTTCTTCCTCTTCATCATCCGACGAGCGGCTGAATGAGACGGCATTCATCCGGCGCTCGGCGTCGGAACTGCAGCTACAACCGCCGTGCAGCAAAGCCAACAGAAGCAATAAAACGAAGTACGGACGGGGAGAAAGCGGGATCATGTTCAAGCTCGGTCACCTTGCGAAGCGTGCATACCAAGGCCGATTCTAGGCGATCACCCAGTTGAGGCTGACCGTCGTCAACGGAAATTCTCACGATCTTTACCGTTTCCTCATTTATCGCCGGGCAGCGTTCACTTTGGGAGAGGTAGAGGCGAATGGGCGAAGCGGGTTAGCTTGTTTACCGAGATCTTTACGCAGTGACCTGGCGGGTTCGTCTGGCGGTATTTGGAGGAAAGAGGCAAAATGTAGGTCTGCCTGAAAATCACCACACACTTTCTCCCCGGAGCTGTTCATGTTGCGTTTGGCGATGATTGCTGCGTTCTCGGTTCTGTCCGCTACCTCTTTGCTGGCTGCCCCGGCCTCGCAGGGAAAAGTAACCGAAAAGGTCTACTTTGATATTGCGATCGACGGCAAACCGGCCGGCCGGATCGTGATCGGCCTGTTCGGCGAAGACGTGCCGAAGACCGCGGCCAACTTCCGCGCCCTCTGCACCGGCGAAAAAGGGAAGGGGCGTTCTGGCGTTCCGCTCTCCTACAAAGGAAGCACCTTTCACCGCATCATTCCGCAGTTCATGCTGCAAGGCGGGGACTTCACCAACGGCAACGGCACCGGCGGCGAAAGCATCTACGGCGCCAAGTTCGCCGACGAGAACTTCAAGTACACCCACGATGGCGCCGGTGTCTTGAGCATGGCCAACTCGGGCCCCAACACCAATGGCTCGCAGTTCTTCATCACCACGGTCAAAACGGACTGGCTCGATGGTCGCCACGTCGTCTTCGGCCGCGTCCTGCAAGGGATGGACGTGGTGAAGAAGGTCGAATCGTACGGTACGCAAAACGGCAAGCCCCGCGCGACGGTCACCATCGCTGACTGCGGCGTGGTCAAATAACCCGCCGATACGACAAAATTCGATTTCCACTGGAAAACGCCGGTCCTTGCCGGCGTTTTCTTTTTGCCCCCCACCCGGTCTGGCGGTTATAAAGGAGGACTCCCCTGTGGACTCCCGCCTGAAGAGAGTTGATCATGCGTCGATTCGCCTCGCTTTGCTTCCTGTTGCTGGCCGTTTCGCTGGCTTCCGCCGCCGAAAAGCCGAACATCGTCTTTCTGTTCGCAGACGATTACAGCTACGAATGCGTCGGCGCCTACGGGCATCCGATGGTGCAAACCCCCAACATCGACCAGTTGGCCAAACAGGGAACGCGGTTTACCCACGCCTACAACATGGGGTCGTGGAGCGGGGCCGTTTGCGTCGCCAGCCGCACGATGCTTAACACCGGGCGATTTGTCTGGAACGCCGAGAAGGTCTACAAATCGGCCGACCAAGAGCGAGTCGCCGGGCGATTTTGGTCCGAATACATGAAGGCCGCCGGCTACGACACCTACATGACCGGCAAGTGGCATGTGCCGGCCAAGGCCGACAAGGCGTTCGCCACCAGCGCCCACATTCGCGGCGGCATGCCCAACCAGACGGAAGCTGGCTACAACCGTCCCCAAGCGGATGGTTCCGACAGATGGTCGCCGTCCGATCCTCAGTTCGGCGGTTTCTGGGCCGGCGGTAAGCATTGGAGCGAAGTGGTCGCCGATGACGCGATTGGCTTCCTGGAAACGGCTGCCAAGCAGGAAAAGCCGTTCTTCATGTACTTGGCCTTCAATGCCGTGCATGATCCGCGGCAATCGCCACAGGAATATGTCGATCGCTACCCGGTCAGCAAGACCGACGTGCCGGCCGACTTTATGCCGGAATACCCTGAAAAAGAGGCGATGGGCGCCGGCAAAGGCTTGCGGGACGAGAAATTAGCCCCGTTTCCCCGCACCCGGCACTCGATTCAGGTTCATCGCAGCGAGTACTACGCGATCATCGAGCACATGGACGTTCAGGTCGGGCGGATTCTCGACGCCCTCAAGGCGACCGGTAAAGCCGACAATACTTATGTCTTCTTCACGGCCGACCATGGATTGGCCTGCGGACACCACGGTCTGCTCGGCAAGCAGAACATGTACGACCATAGCGTGCGGGTGCCGTTGATCGTCGCCGGACCCGGTTTGCCGCAAGGTAAAGTGTGCGAAGTGCCGGTCTATCTGCAGGATGTGATGGCGACCGCCCTGGAGGTCGCAGGGGTCGAAAAGCCGGAGCATGTCGAATTTCGCAGCCTGTTGCCGGTGATTGCCGGCGAGCGAGAGGTCCAATACGACGCGATTTATGGCGCCTACCTGAATAAACAGCGAATGATCACCGCCGATGGCTACAAATTGATCCTCTACCCGACGATTGCAAAATTGAAGCTGTTTCATCTGACGGACGATCCGCAAGAGCAGCAAGATTTGGCGGCAAAACCGGAGCAGCGGGAGAGAATTTCGGCCCTTTTGCAGCAATTGATCGGCCTGCAAGCGGAGCTCGGCGACCAGCTTGATCTAAAGAAACCGTATGGCGATTGGCTGTAGTCAGCCGCCTGGGCAGCGGTGAAAAGCCGAGAAATACTGGGAAAAGCGCCCCAGAAGCTGGTCCCAATCGCCCAGCGGAATGATCTGGGAAGCGGCTCAAAATTGGGGTAGACTTTCCGCTTCGTTTTCCTGCTGGGAGGCCTTGCAAGCCAATCGCCAAGAGCGTTATACTGGCTCGCTTCCACCATAAGCATTGATTGGAAGCTGTAGGCGATGAAAGTTCGAGCCAGCGTAAAACGCATCTGCGACAAGTGCAAAGTAGTCCGCCGCCGCGGCCGGATTTTCGTGATCTGCGAGAATCCCCGCCACAAGCAACGCCAGGGCTAGGCCGCAAGGTCCGCCTCTGAATGGCGCATGGACCTGCCGGTCACGAGGCTTCCGCAAGGAAACCCGCTTTGTGACCTGTCTGTCGCACCTAAACCGTACAATTTTCCGCACATAGAGTAATTCGACGCCACGGCGTCTTGGTAGGAGTAGAGTTATGCCCCGTTTGATGGGTGTCGACATTCCGAACGACAAACCGACCTGGATTTCGCTGACGTACTTGTACGGCGTTGGACCGCACACCGCGCGTGAGCTGTGTGTAAAGGTTGGCATTTCGCAAGAACGCAAAGCTGGCGAGCTGCACGAAGATGAGCTCAGCAGAATTGCCGGTTTGCTGGAAACGGAATACACCGTTGAAGGTCCGCTCCGCCGCCAAATCTCGCAAAACATTCAGCGTTTGAATCGCATTGTTTGCTATCGCGGCTTGCGTCATCGCCGCGGTCTGCCGGTTCGCGGACAGCGAACCAGCACCAATGCCCGTACTCGCAAGGGGCCGAAGAAGACGGTCGCCGGCAAGAAGGGCGTGAAGGACCTGCGCTAATCTGGCAGGCAGGTCGGCTTCCATTTCAGGCGGACCTGGATCAAGCGAGCATCCACACATCAGGAGATTGGCGCAGTGGCCAAGACAACCAAGAAGAAAATTCGTCGCAACGTATTGCAGGCGGTCGTGCATGTCAAAGCGACCTTCAACAACACGCAAGTGACGATTACCGACGCCAAAGGGGATTCGCTCTGCTGGGCGAGCGCCGGTACTTGCGGTTTCAAGGGAAGCCGCAAGAGCACCCCGTTCGCCGGCCAATGTGCCGCGCAGCAGGCCGCCGAAAAGGCGCTGAAGTTCGGTGTGAAGGAAGTCGAAGTTCGCGTGAAGGGCCCGGGTTCGGGGCGCGAAAGTGCGATCACCGCGTTGGCCGCCGCCGGTCTGAACGTCCGTTCGATCGAAGACTGCACGCCGATTCCGCACAACGGTTGCCGTCCGCCGAAGAAACGCCGCGTCTAGTCGTCGCGTTTCCCGCTTTCCCCCCACAGCTGTTTCGAAGTTCGTCGAACGGAGAGAATCAATGCATATTCGCTGGCGCGGTTTGGAGTTGCCGAGCGTCGTTAATTGCGAAGCCGAAACCCTGTCGTCCAACTACGGCAAGTTTATCGCCGAGCCGTTTGAACGCGGTTTTGGCGTGACGATCGGCAATAGCCTGCGACGCATCCTGCTGTCGAGCCTGGAAGGCGCCGCGGTTACGCAGATTAAGGTTCGTGGGGCTCAGCACGAGTTCACCTCGATCCCCGGCGTGGTCGAAGACATGACCGAGATCGTCCTCAACACCAAGGCGATCGTCGTCAAAAAGCACTCCGAGATGACCAAGGTCATCACGATCGAAAAGCAGGGGCCCTGTGAGATTACCGGCGCCGACATTCAGTGCGACCCGGAAGTCGAGATCATCAACAAAGACATTCCCCTCTGCACGATCACCGGCGACATTCCGTTCATGATGGAAATGGTCGTCGAATCGGGCCGCGGTTATATTCCGGCGACCGAGCACAGCACCGCTGAGCACGAAATTGGGATCATCCCGGTCGACGCCGTCTATAGCCCGGTGACCCGTGTTCGCTACGAAGTGGAAGAAACCCGCGTCGGTCAGAAGACGAACTACGACAAGCTGACCCTGGAAATCTGGACCGACGGTTCGATTCATCCGGAATACGCGTTGGTCGAAGCGGCGAAGATCCTTCGCAAGCACCTCAACCCGTTCGTTCAATACAACGAACTCGGCTCGAAGATCAGCATCCCCAGCCGCACTCAGGCGAGCGGCCTGGATCCGGTGCTTGAATCGAAGCTGAACATGAGCTTGGCCGAAATGCACCTGTCGGTGCGGGCCAGCAACTGCTTGGAATCGGAAAATATCAATACGGTCCGCGACCTGGTTCGCCGTACCGAAGATCAGTTGATGGAAGTTCGTAACTTTGGCGAAACGACGCTGACCGAAGTGAAGGAAAAGCTGAAAGAGCTCGGCCTGCACTTGGGAATGCGAGTTACCTCGGCGCCTCGTTAGTCAACGCCCTCAACGACCGTAATTTGCAATTCACACGGTTAGTTTCATAAGACGTTAGTACCATGCGACATCGAAAAAAAGGCCGAGTTCTCGGACGTTCGTCCCCGCACCGCAAAGCGATGATGCGGAACATGGCGAGCAGCCTGCTCCTCTCGCTTCGTAGCGACGACGTGAACGAATCAGGTTACGAGTATCTCCCGTCCGACACGCCTGACGCCGGACGTAACGTGCCGAAGGTCAAAGGCCGCATCGTCACCACGATCTCGAAGGCGAAAGAAATTCGCCCCTACATCGAGAAGGTGATCACCATCGCTCGCAAGGCGTTGCCACACATCCGCGCTGCGGAAAAGCTGGCGACCTCGGAAGCCAAATACGATGGCAGCGGCAAGGTGAACCCGGCTTACAAAGAGTGGCGCAAGAGCGAAGCCTACGTCGAGTGGAACAACGCCCAGGCGCCCGCCTTGGCTGCCCGTCGTCGTTGCGTCTCGATGCTTGGCAACCACCAAGCTGTCGACATCCTGTTCGACGTGATCGCCCCGAAGTTTGAAGATCGCGATGGCGGTTATACCCGCATCCTGCGTCTGGCTACGCCGCGCTTGGGTGACGCCGGTACCCGCGCGATCATCGAATTCGTCGGCAACGATCGCGATCGCACCAGCGAAGCGGCCGAACGCCCGGCGTTTGAAGGCGAAGCCGCCGCGGCCGAGTAAGCGAATCATCCCGGTCATTTTTTTGACCGCAATTCGCTTTGCCTTGGACAAACCAAAGCCGTTATACTCCCGCACGTGGAGTGTAACGGCTTTTTTCATGGACGGACGATTCTCGCATGCCTGCAGCTGGCTCTTCTCGCCGACGAGCGCTCTCTCCGGTGAAGCGAAACTCCCTGCCGGGGTTCGACTTCTCATGGCACATGCGCCAGCTGGTCGCCGACATGGTCGCCCGCACTCCCGAGCTGAAACATATCAATCTCAGCCGGATGGCGGTCGCCGTCGCCCAGGCTCGCAAAGATGTGCAATATGGGATCTTCGCGTCGCTCACGCCGATGCGTTTTGAAGGGGGCGCCACCACCACCGTCCGTCGCGGGCACACGTACCGCGTGCAGCGTCTGACCGACGACAAGGGACGCGAGATGCTCTACATCCTTACGTTCTACCTGCCGCGGTTCATGGACATGGTATTCGAAGAGAAGATGATCACCATCTTCCACGAACTGTGGCACGTCAGTCCCAAGTTCGACGGCGACATCCGTCGTTTGCCCGGTCGCTGCTACGCTCACTCCCACTCGCAAAAAGAATACGACGAGCAAATGGGGGTGCTGGCCAACAAGTACCTAATGACAGCCCCGCTCCGTACGCACTACCAGTTTCTCGAACTCAATTTCGCCCAACTCCACCAACAATTCGGCCGCGTCTACGGTATCAAAATCCCGCGGCCGAAATTGGAGTTGGTAGGCAAAGCTCCGCCGAAACCGAAGAAGAAAACGCGGCGGCGGAAAACGGGTTAGTCGCTCTGACCGATTTGCTTGACAAAGCGCACGGAATTGCTGTCGACTACAAGGTCGTTAAGGAGAGGGCAGGCGGCCGCGGTTGGTTGCCCCAAGAAAACGGCGGCATGGAGTCCACTCCGTGATCAAAAAAACGCGCTCGGTCCAGTCCAGTTGATCGGGATTGGTGGATGCGTATCCGGCGACTCCGCCAGCGAGAAAAATGTCGCGGTCCAGTCCACGACGCGTGAAAAAACGAATCGTCCAGTCCAGTCCGTTCTCAAAACTACCTAAGTTGCCAACTTGGGCGTTGGCCGCGAAAAAAACGTTGCGGTCGAGTCCACTACCAAGCAAGAAAGCGAATCGTCCGGTCCAGTCGGTTACTTAAGCCGCCTAAATTGCCAGCTTGGGCGTCGGACGCGAAAAAAAATGGACGCGAATAGTCCAGTCCTGTCCACCGAAGACACGCTCTTCTCCCGCAGACGGGATAAGAGCATGGTGGGCACGAAAAAAATGTGCGCCAGTGGTCCAGTCCGCTAGTCCAGCTGCTTCCTGAAACGCGCAATCGACAGGGAGAGGATCACGAAGCAGCAGATCGACAATCCGGCGATCGAGGGAATCAGATCGACGAAGTCGGCGTTGCGCAGGACGATGCCCCGGAGGATTTCGATGAAGTAGGTGACCGGGATGGCGAACGTCACCAGGTAGATCGGCAACGGCATTTCGCTGCGGGGGAACATGAATCCCGACAGGAGGACCGACGGCAGCATGATCAGAAACGAAAACTGCAGCGCCGCGACCTGCGTCTTGGCCAGCGTCGAGACCAGCAGTCCCAGGCCAAGCGAGCAGACGATAAACAGTGCCGACAGCACCGTCAGCAAAAACAGGTTGCCCCGGATCGGCACGCCGAAGACATAGACCATGACGGTCAGCACCAGCAGCATTTCGACCAGGCCGATGATCGAGTAGGGAATCAACTTACCGAGCACGAGGCCCGCCCGGCCGACCGGCGTGACGAACAACTGCTCGAGCGTTCCCAGCTCGCGCTCCCGAACGATGGCGAAGGCGGTCAGAAAGAGCGTCACCAACTGCAGGATGATGCCGACCAGCCCCGGCACAAAGAACCGGGCGCTTTCCAGGTCGGGGTTGTACAGCAAGCGCGGCCGGATGTCGATCGGCAGGGCCAGCTCGCCCCATTGATCGCGAGCCGGCGCCCGCTGAACTTCGCCTGCACTGTTTTTCGCCCGACCGATCGAAAGGTTGAGACCAAGCAGCGCGACCGCGTTTTGGGCGGTGGTCGCCACTTGTGAGTCGCTGCCGTCGATCAACACTTGGACCTGCGCCTGACGTCCTTGGGCCAGGCTGTCGCTGTAGTTGGGTGGGATCCTAACGCCCACCTTGGCGCGGCCCGAAGTGAGCGAGCGATGAAAACTATCTTCATCATAGACGCGGTCGATCAGCTTCAGCTTGCGGGTGTTGACCAGGGCGTCGATCAGCCGCTGGCTGTCTTGGCGACCATCGAGGTCGTAGACCACCATCGGGATGTTTTCAATTTGAATGTCGATCGCGTAGCCGAAGATCAAGATCTGCATCACCGGCACGACGAACATGAAGAAGAGGGTGCTCGGTTGGCGGCGAATGTGCGACATCTCTTTGACGAAGATCGCCAGCAGGCCATCGGTCGAATGGCCGGTGAGCGTCGATTTGTGCTGGCGAGGCGGAGCGGGGGAGGGCGCCTCCATCTCTTCGGCAACCTCGCGGGCCGACTCCAGGCGAACCGTTTGCGCCGGTTCGCCATTGTCGCGGCGCTCTTCCGCCTTCTTGGTCAGCGTGACGAAGACATCCTCCAGCGTCGGTTCGATCTCGCGGATCGGCAACTTGTCGACGGCCGTCTCCAGGTCGTCGGCCAACTGCTGGTGGGTGTACGACTCGTCAACCAGCGCGTGGATCATCTCGCCAAACAGCGTCGCGTCATGCACCTGCGGCACGTGGGCCAGTTTGGTCAGCCCGGCCGAGGGATTATGGGCGTCGATCTCCAGCCGCTTGGTTCCCATAGGCGTCACGTCAGGCAGTTGTTTCAGCTCTTCGCCGCGACCGAGCACCAGCAGCTTCGACATGAAGATATAGCCGACGTCGGTGCAACGTTCCGCTTCGTCCATGTAGTGGGTCGTCACGAACAGCGTCACCCCCTGGGCGGCCAGTTCAAACAACAGATCCCACAACTGCCGCCGCGCGACCGGATCGATCCCGGCGGTCGGCTCGTCCAGAAACAGCACGTCCGGTTCATGAATCAAAGCACAGGCGAGCGCCAGCCGTTGCTTCCAACCGCCCGAGAGCGTTCCCGCCAGTTGGTCGATGCGATCTTCCAGACCCGTCAGATCAAGCACCGCTTGGCGACGCTCGGTCAGGCGCAGGTCAGGCAGGCCATAGATTCGCCCGTAGAAGTCGAGGTTCTCCCGCACCGACAGGTCGCCGTACAGACTGAACTTCTGCGACATGTAGCCGATGCGACGTTTGATCTCCTCAGGCTGAGTGCGAACGTCGAAGCCCAGGACCGACGCGTCGCCTGCCGACGGCTCAAGCACGCCGCACAACATCCGAATGATCGTCGACTTGCCGCTGCCGTTAGGGCCGAGTAATCCGAAGATGGCGCCCCGCTGGACGTCGAAACTGACGTCATCGACGGCGACCAGATCGCCGAACGTGCGAGAAAGTCCCTCGACTCGGATAACGGGCTCGCTCATCGCGCTACTTTCCTTGCGGCTCGAGCCAGACGTCGGCGGCCATTCCGCTGCGCAGCTTATCGCGTCCGTCGAGCAGCGTCACCTTGATGCGGAAGACCTGCTTCGAGCGTTCCTCCGGCGTTTGTACGTTGTTGGGTGTGAACTCGGCGTTGCGAGCGATGAATGTGATTTCCCCGGCAAACTGTTCGTCATAGCTGTCGACGGTGATCGGCAGCTTTTGACCCAGCTGGATATTGAGATGGTTTTCTGGAACGTAGGCCCGCACCCACAACTTCTTCGGATCGATCAACGTCAGCATCGGGGCGTTGGGCGGCATCAAGTCGCCCGGCTCCAGCTCGAGCGCTTCGACGATCGCATCGGTCGGGGCGGTAATATTCAGCTCGCCAATTCTCGTCTCGATCGCAGCGACGTTGGCCGTTGCCGCGGCGACGGCCGCTTTGGCCTGGGCGATCTCTTCATCGCGATAGCCCGATTTCCGCAGGTTGAACTCTTCGCTCGCTCGAGCGAGCGCTGCACGGGCCTGGGCGATTTCTTCCTGGCGAGTTCCTTCGACCAACAGCGACAAGGTGCTCTCGCGAATGACCGAATTGCTTTCCGCCTCGCGCAGCAGATCCGAGACCCGATCGAACTTCTCCTGCGTGCCGGCGCCCTTCTCGAACACCTCCTTCTCGCGCTTGTAGTTGGCCTGGGCCAGTTCCAATTGCGACGAGGCCATCTTCAATTCGGCCCGGGCGGCGTCGATCTCTTGCTGCCGCGGACCATTGACCAGCATCTGGAGTCGAGCCGAAAGTTCGTCAACCTGCGCTTTGGCTTGAGCGATCTCTTCGGCGCGGTAGCCTGCCTGCAGCTTGTTGAGCAGCGCCTGCTGGTCGTCCTGTTCGGCTTTTGCGGCGGCCAGTTGTTCGTTCAGATCGAACGGTTCCAGGCGAACGAGCACCTGCCCTTGCTTGACCAGGTCCCCTTCCTCGGCCAGCACTTCGGCGATTCGTCCGCCGACGCGCGAGCCGAGACGGATATCTTCGGCCTCGATATAGCCCGAGACTTTCAGCGGTTCGTGCCGCAATTGGCTGTAAGCCAACAGCGATCCAAAGATGAGGATCAGCACGGCGATCAGGGCGATGCGAGACGACATAGCGACATCCGCGAGGAAAGTGATCGTTGCAAATCGATTCAAAGATCGACAGGAGTAAACGTCGGCAACTCTAACACCTGTTCCCTTGCCGCCCCCGGCTTGAAATGGCGCAACAGAAGCGCGCCGCAATTCTCACCTCGAAGGGATATGCGTCGTACCGATTGTACGAATTTTACTCGGCTGGCTGCCTGGGCCGCAACGAGAGGCCTATTTGACGCTCAGCATCCGCTCCAAAGCGGTCCGCGACCACTGGGCCGTTTCGTCATCGACGCGGACGACGTTGACCGGGCTACCAGCGTCGAGATTCTCGAGGCTCCAGCAAAGATGGGCCAGGTCGATGCGATACATCGTGGCGCACATGCAGACGACCGGCGACAGGAAGTGAATCTCTTGCTCGGGATGTTCCTGTTTCAGGCGATTGACCAGGTGCAGTTCGGTGCCGATCGCCCACTTGGTGCCAGCCGGAGCATTCTTGACCGTCTCGATGATCTTGCCGGTCGAGCCCGAGACGTCGGCGATCTCGTTGACTTCCTGCATGCACTCGGGATGAACCAAGATCTGGATCCCGGGATAGTCGCGACGAAACGCGGCGACATGTTCCTTCTTGAACATCTGATGAACGCTGCAGTGACCTTTCCAGAGGATTACTTTCGAGTTCTGGATCGCTTCTTCGGTGTTGCCGCCAAGTTCCGAATCATAGGGATTCCAGACCGGCATCTGATCGTTCGTGATTCCCATCGTCAGCGCGGTGTTGCGCCCCAGGTGTTGATCTGGGAAGAACAGAACGCGGCTGGTCCGCTCGAACGCCCATTTCAAAACCGAAGCGGCGTTGCTCGACGTGCAGACGATACCGCCATGCTTGCCGACGAACGATTTGAGACTGGCGGCCGAGTTGATGTACGTGACCGGCGTGATGTCTTCGGTATCGATCAGTTCGCCGAGATCCTCCCAGGCGTTTTCGACTTGTTCGATCGCCGCCATGTCGGCCATCGAGCAACCGGCCGCCATGTCCGGCAAGATGACGTCGACGCGGTGACCATTGCGCTCGGCGACTTTCTCGGGCCGGTTAGCCAAAATGTCGGCGGTCTCGGCCATGAAGTGAACGCCGCAGAAGACGATGTTGCGACAGTCGCCGCTCTCGGCCGCCATCTTGCTCAGTTGATAACTGTCGCCGCGCAGGTCGGCCAGCGCGATTACTTCGTCCTGCTGGTAATGATGCCCCAAAATCAGCAGACGGCTGCCTTGCTTGCTGCGGACCGCATTGATCCGCTCAGTCAGCTCTTCGTTGCTAAGCGAACGGTAAGGAGCGAAATCGAATGCGGGGGTCTGAAGCGTCGTGGTCATGGCGCTATCTGCTGTACTGCCGAGAAAATGGGGAGGAAACAGCAAATTATACCCCTCAGCGGCGGTTGGCTGTAGGTGCGGGGCTTTCCGCCGCAGTACCTGTCAGAAAACGCTGCGGGAAGTTCCGTGTTAGTTCGTCGTTTTTTTAGTAGGCGGATCGACGTAAGTCGGCACAACAACGTCGCCAAAGCGCAATGAAACGCAAGATTGCCGGACATAAGACACGATTCGCGCTGCTAGCGAGTGAAAGCGCAACGTGGTACTCGACGCCGTCACACCTGCGCAGGAATTAGGCAGTGCCCAGGATTCTCACTTAAACCAATCCGTTAGATGGTGTTTAGGTGGAGAGCGGTCGCCTTGTCGAATTGGCATGTCAATTGCCTAACGTAGTCTGGTCCGACCTTTTGTTTGATGGTTCGACTTAACAAGGAATGAGCAAGATGAGCCTTGGATTTTTGATTGACATGGATGGCGTGATTTACCGCGGCAGTCAGCTGATTGACGGCGCGGACCGCTTTATCGCCACACTGAAAAAGAAGCAGATCCCTTTTTTATTCCTGACCAATAACAGTCAGCGAACTCGCCGCGACGTTTCGGCCAAGCTGAACCGCATGGGGATCGACGTCGAAGAAGAGCGGATCTTCACCTGCGCGATGGCGACCGCCCGCTTTCTGGCGAAACAGAAGCCAGGCGGAACGGCGTTTGTGATTGGCGAAGGTGGCTTGCACAACGCGCTTCACCGCAATGGCTATGCGATCGTCGATCACGCGCCTGACTACGTGGTGGTAGGCGAAGCTCGTTCGATCACGCTGGAGATGTTGGATGCCGCGGTGCAGATGGTGCTGGATGGCGCGCAGTTGATTGCGACCAACTTGGACCCCAACTGCCCGACCAAGAACGGCACCCGCAGCGGCTGTGGCGCGACCGTTTCGTTTATCGAAAAGGCGACCGGCAAGCAGGCCTTCAGCGTCGGCAAGCCAAGCCCGGTGATGATGCGTTCGGCGCAGTGGGAACTGGGAGTTCGATCGTGGGAAACGGTCATGATCGGCGACACGATGGAGACCGACATCCTGGGCGCTGTGCAGATGGGTTACTACGCCACGTTAACGCTCAGCGGCGGTTCGCGAGCCGAAGACCTGTCGTCATATGCGTTCCGCCCAGATCGCGTGATCAACTCAGTCGCCGATTTGATCGAAGACATCGAGAACGATACGATGCTGCCCGCGTGGGATCATGGCATCATGCCGCATGCGATGGAAGAGAACGAACGGATGATGTACGCCGCTTCGCGGAGTATGTAAGCGAGCGTTTTGGGGCGCCCCTGATAGCTCTTCTTTTCTATCGGGGCGGCGTAGGGGATCGACTTTGTGCGTTGCCAAATGGAGTGGCGATGTTCCGTTTTTTGGCGGGCCGCGGATTGATGCCTCCGGCCGACTTTGTCGGCCCAGATAGCGGGAGCTATCTGGGCTAACCGACGATGATGACTAGCGCGGGATGTGCTCGCCAGCGATCATGTTTTCAAACGACTGGCGTTCGCGGATCAGGTGGATTTGACCGTCTTGGATCATCACCTCGGCGGCGAGCGGCTTCGAGTTGTAGTTCGAGCCCATTACCGAGCCATACGCTCCGGCGCACTCGATCACCAGGAAGTCTCCAATCGACGCCGCAGGTAAGCTGCGGGTGCCGACGAAGCCCCCTTCGGTTTGCGTGAAGATGTCGCCTGACTCACAGAGCGGACCGCCGACGACGACGTCGACATGCGGACGCTCTTCGGCTTCGCCGCTGGCCAGCGCGATCGACATCGGATGATATGAGCCGTACAGGATCGGACGAGCCAGATTGTTGAAGCCCGCGTCGACGACGTAGAACTTGTTATCGCCCATCGATTTGATGGCGCGAATTTCGGCCAGCAGATAGCCTGCTTCGGCCGAGAGGTAGCGGCCCGGTTCGATCTCGAGCGAGATATCATGCCCGAACGCGTCTTGCAGGCGATTGCGGACGTCGTTCCAGAGTTCAAAGTACTGATCAAGATCAACATACGACTGCGACTCGTTGTACGGAATCGGCAACCCGCCCCCAGCGCTGATCGTGGTGATGGTGCGGCCCACTTCCAGCGCCGCCTTTTCCATGGCGCCGCAGACTTGGGCCAGGTGCTCCAGGTCGGTGCCGGAGCCGATGTGCATGTGCAGGCCGGTGACGCGTACGCCATGTTGGTCGGCGATCAGCAGGCAGTCGTTCAGCTGTTCGTGCCAGATGCCGTGCTTTGATTGTTGGCCGCCGGTGTTGGTCTTTTGGCTATGGCCATGACCGAAGCCAGGGTTGATCCGCAGCGTGATCTCGCTGCCGGGCGCCGCTTGGCCCAATTGTGCGATCATGTCGGGCGAACCGCAGTTCACATGCAGACCATGCTCGACGCACAACTCCAGCGCTTCGCGATCAAAGATGTCGGCGGTGTAGACGATTGGCGCCGGTTCCCCCTTGGGGACGTAGCCAGCGGCAAGGGCTCGGCGGATTTCGCCAGCGCTGACCGCGTCGACCAGCACGTCGTTGCGGCGAACCAGATCGAGGATCGCTAGGTTCGAGCAGGCCTTTTGGGCATAGCGGATGACGTCGAACTTGCGGAGGTCGTTGATTCGCTCGACAATTTTCGCCGCGTCATAAACGAAGGTCGGCGTGCCGTATTTCGCCGCCAAATCCACAACGGAGACCCCGGAGATTTCGGTGCGAAACGTTTGGAAATGCGGCACGGTCGGCATGGTTGGCTACCCTATCGGGGTCAAAGAAGGAAGTAAGGGTTGTGTCGAATCGCCTATTTTAAGGGACGATCCACGATCGGGACACGCCCCATGTGCGGCGGTTCGCGGCTTAGCTGGCCCCAAGTTCGCCGATCGCGTCCTTGGCGATCACCGGCCGCTGACAGGCGAAGTTTTCGCAGACGTAGACGGTGCCGTCGGCATCCGGCAGCGGCATCTTGCCTGCGAAAATCGGCGCCAATGGAGCGTCTTCCTCCGGCATCTCGGTCGGCGAAACGCAGGCGATGACGCTGTTGGGGGAGTAGCTGCGGCGGTATTCTGTCAGAAATGTTTGCGTGTCGCCCGACGTCGGATGGCCCAAGACCACTACTTCGCGGGCCGGGCCGACATAGCGATCAACCGCCGTCAGCATTTGCCCGGTGGCAGTTGGATGCTTTTTCATCAACGGCGCTGCAACCCGCATCGCCGTTAGCGCTTCGTCCAGCAGGTCGGTGTTGCCCAATAGCGCGGCCAGCCGCAGCAAGACGACCGCCGCCATCGAGTTGCCGCTGGGGACGCTGTTGTCATACAGGTCTTTGTTGCGTGCGATCAGTTGTTCATGATCATCGGCCGTGAAGTAGAAGCCGCCCCCTGCCGGATCGGCAAAGTGGCGGATCATCAGGTTCGTCAGGTCGATCGCTCGGTCGAGCCAACGATCGTCAAACGTCGCTTCGTAAAGCGAGACGCAGGCATTGGCCAGATTCGCGTAGTCGTCTAAGTAGGCGGCTAATTTAGCAACGCCCTGGCGATAGGAATGAAGGAGGCGTCCCCGCTCGTCGATCATGGTATCGAACAGGAAGTCGGCCGCCTTTTCGGCTGCGGCGAGATACTTCGGCTCGGCAAGCGCACCGGCCGCCTGAGCCAGGCTCTCGATCATCAGGCCGTTCCAGCTGACGAGAACCTTGTCGTCCTTACTGGGGCGAATACGATCGTCTCGAATTCGTAGTAGCTTCGCACGATCGGCGCCGAGCTCCTCGCGCAGCTCGATTGCGTTTACTCCCTTGGCGGCGGTCCAAGCTTCAATCGACTGCGGCAGGTTCAGGATGTTGTGCCCCTCGAAGTTGCCGGACTCGCTGACGTCGTAGATTTCGCAGAAGCGATAGCCGCGGACTTCGCCGAGGGCAGAGACGATCTCGTCACGATTCCAGACGTAGAACTTCCCCTCGACCCCTTCGCTGTCGGCGTCCTCGGCGCTGTGAAAGCCGCCCGATTCGTCGGTCAGATAGTGAATGACATAGTCGCAAGTTTCGCGGGCAACACGAGCAAAATCTTCCCGATCGGTCGCGCGATAGGCGTCGACATAGATGCCGACGAGCAGCGCATTGTCGTAGAGCATTTTTTCGAAGTGGGGAACGAGCCACTCGGCATCGACTGAATACCGCGCGAAGCCGCCGCCGAGATGATCGTAGATACCGCCCCGAGCCATTTGGTCGAGGTTGTGCGTCACGATCTCCAGTGCGCGGCTGTCAGGCTTACGGCGACTGTAACGCAGGCAAACCGCCAGATCCATGGTGTGCGGAAACTTCGGCGCTCCGCCGAAACCGCCGTGGTTGAAGTCATAGACCGATTCGAGGTACTTGTACGCCTGATCGAGCAGTTCGAGGCCGATCGCTTCGCCGGAGTCTTCGGCCTGTCCAATCTCTTGCAGGCGTTCGGCGAATTTGTCGGATTGTTCGAGCGCAATCGCCCGGCGGTTTTGCCAGGCGTCCATCACCGCCCGCAACACTTGGTCGAAGCCAGGCATGCCTGCCTTGGATGTTGGCGGCCAGTAGGTGCCGCCGAAGAACGGTTTCAGCTGCGGCGTTAGAAAGACCGACATCGGCCAACCGCCGCGGCCGGTCAGCATCTGGACGGCGTTCATGTAGATCTGATCAAGATCGGGACGCTCTTCGCGGTCGACCTTGATCGAGATGAAGTGCTCGTTCAGGTAGTCCGCGATCGCCGGGTTCTCGAAGCTTTCGTGCTCCATGACGTGACACCAATGACACGCCGAATAGCCAATCGACAGAAAGATCGGCTTGTCCGCTTCGACCGCCTCCTCCAAAGCGGCCGCATCCCACGGACGCCAATGGACTGGGTTGGCGGCATGTTGCAGCAGGTAGGGACTCGACTCATTGGCCAGGCGATTCGCCATGGTGATCTCCGGCGGGGCGGTGGACGCGAAAGAAAGGGAACCGATTGCGGCGGCGATTATTTGAAACTTTGGGCTTCCGCCGGAAAGGCGCCGCTGCGGACTTCTTCGCAGTATTGTTTGGCGGCGGTCGAGATTTGCCCGCGAAGATCGGCGTACGCTTTGACGAACTTCGGCACATAGCCGCCGGTCAGGCCCAGCATGTCGTTGACGACCAGCACCTGGCCGTCGCAGCCGACGCCAGCGCCGATACCGATGGTAGGAATCGACAGTTCGGCCGAGATTTTTTCGGCCGATGAACGCGGAACACACTCCAGCACCATGCCGAAGGCCCCGGCGTTTTGGGCGGCCATGGCGTCGGCCATCAGCTGTTCTTCGTCGCGTTGTACTTTGTAGCCACCCATTTGCATCACCAGTTGGGGGCGAAGTCCGACGTGAGCCATGACCGGGATTCCTGCGGAGACGAGCCCGGCGATTACTTCCGCTTGCTCGACGCCCCCTTCCAGTTTGACCGCTTGGGCGCCGGTTTCTTTCAAGACGCGGCCCGCCGCTTCGATGGCGCTGTAAACGCCGAGGTGAAAGCTGGGAAACGGCAGATCGACGATCACCAGGGCTCGTTTCACCGCCCGGGCAACCATCTTGGCGTGATAGATCATCTCGTCGAGGGTGACCGGCAGCGTGGTGTCATGTCCTTGAACGACCATCGAGAGGCTATCGCCAACCAGGATCGAGTCTACACCTGCTTCGTCGAGCAGCTGCGCCATGGTGTAGTCGTAGGCGGTGAGCATCGAAAGTTTCTTGCCGTCCCGTTTCATTGCGACAAATTTGGGGACGGTGATGCGGTCCGAGGCTTGTTTGTGCGAGGACATTGGCGGCCAATCTTCTATCTAAGGACTTGCGGCGAGAAGCGCCGTATTCACCTCAATTGTCGCCGCAGCGCCCAAATCGGGCAACCGCTGTCGCGACTGCGGTTGGACGAGAACGCCCACTTTTGGCGGGTCGCTTTTCGGTGGCCCTGAATCGTGCATAATTCGCCATAGCAGACAACTTTGTCTTCTCCAATTCTGGCGGCACTCATCAAGAGGCGGCGATGTCCACCGAACTTCAGAGGCAGTTTTTCGAGCGGATGGGGACCCGGCATCAGCTGCAAAATCTGTATGACGCGCTGCCAGACGTCTTCTTCTTTACGAAGAATCGAGAAAGCCGCATGATCTGGGCGAATCGGCAGCTGGTTCGCCGCTTGGGAGCCTCGGATGAGAAAGAGCTGATCGGCGCCTACGATTGGGAGTTTTTCCCCAAGGAGATCGCCGAAAAGTACCGAGCCGATGATTGCTATGTCATGGAGACAGGCCAGCAGATTCGCAACCGGGTCGAAGTTTTCTACGACGAGACGAAGATTCTCGATTGGCATATCACCAGCAAGATGCCGGTCTACAGCGAGCATGGCGACGAGATTATCGGCGTCGCGGGAGTAATTCGTAGCTACAAGGAAGGGCAGCGCTGGGCGGCGCCTGCATCGGAACTGGAGGATGTGGTCGAGTTCATGCGAACGTCGGCCGGCGCCAAGGCGACGATCGAAGAAATTGCAGAAAGGGCGCAGCTATCGACGCGGCAACTGAATCGCAAATTTCAGGCGGTGTTCGGAATGAGTGCCCGGGACTTCAAGATTCGCACACGACTGAACGCCGCGGCCCACGACCTGGCAAATTCTGATCACTCGATTCAGCAGATCGCGAAGGCGAACGAATTTTCGGATCAGAGCACCTTTAGTCGTCAGTTCCGCAATCATATGGGAATGACTCCGCTGGAATATCGGCGGAGTTATCAGCGCGGCGGTTAGTCTTGGAACTCGCTGTTTGCGCGAGCTGTGATCAGCGCATGCAAAAAACGGACGATAGATTTCTCTATCGTCCGTTTCGTATAAAAATGGTTGTGACCAAGCTGAGTTGAGTGAGACTGTCCCAAGGTGATACGTCTAGTCGCGATTACTCGCATCTAGAAGGAAGTGTGAGTCTTCCATGTCGTTCACCAGTTTTCCTTAGAAAGGAGGTGATCCAGCCGCAGGTTCCCCTACGGCTACCTTGTTACGACTTAGTCCCAATCGCGGAGTTCACGTTCGGCGCCTGCCTCTCTTGCGAGTTAGCTTAGCGACTTCGCGTGCACCCCACTTTCGTGGCTTGACGGGCGGTGTGTACAAGGCTCAGGAACATATTCACCGCGGTATGCTGACCCGCGATTACTAGCGATTCCGGCTTCATGCAGGCGAGTTGCAGCCTGCAATCCGAACTGAGGCGCGTTTTCTGGGATTTGCTTACTCTCGCGAGTTCGCGTCCCTTTGTTCGCACCATTGTAGGACGTGTGCAGCCCTAGTCATAAAGGCCATGAGGACTTGACGTCATCCCCGCCTTCCTCCGGTTTCACACCGGCAGTCTCTCTAGAGTCCCCGACATTACTCGCTGGCAACTAGAGATAGGGGTTTCGCTCGTTAAGGGACTTAACCCGACATCTCACGACACGAGCTGACGACAGCCATGCAGCACCTGTGCAAAAGCTCTCCGAAGAGCACTCTTCCCTTTCAGGAAGATTCTTAAGCATGTCAAGACTAGGATAAGGTTCTTCGCGTAGCCTCGAATTAAGCCACATCCTCCACCGCTTGTGTGAGCCCCCGTCAATTTCTTTGAGTTTCAGCCTTGCGACCATACTCCCCAGGCGGAGCACTTAACACTTTCGCTACGACCGAGAAGATGTGGGAGTCCCCTCGATCCAGTGCTCATCGTTTACAGCTAGGACTACCGGGGTATCTAATCCCGTTCGCTCCCCTAGCTTTCGTGCCTCAGCGTCAGTAGAGACCCAGTGAGCCGCCTTCGCCGCCGGTGTTCCTGATGATATCAACGCATTTCACCGCTCCACCATCAGTTCCGCTCACCCCTATCTCCCTCAAGCTCTACAGTTTCAGGCGCAGTTCCACGGTTGAGCCGTGGGATTTCACACCTGACTTGTAGAGCCGCCTACGCACCCTTTAAGCCCAGTAATTCCGAATAACGTTCGGACGGTTCGTCTTACCGCGGCTGCTGGCACGAACTTAGCCCGTCCTTCCTCTGAGGATCAGTCAAAATTTCTTCCCCTCTGACAGCGGTTTACAACCCGAAGGCCTTAATCCCGCACGCGGCATCGCTCGGTCAGGCTTGCGCCCATTGCCGAAGATTCTCGACTGCAGCCACCCGTAGGTGTCTGGGCAGTATCTCAGTCCCAGTGAGACGGGCCACGCTCTCACGCCCGCTAACCATCGTAGCCTTGGTAGGCCATTACCCCACCAACAAGCTAATAGTAAGCAGTCTCATCCCCGGGCGCCGGAACTTTGATCCGTAGATGTTATTCGGTATTACCGCCAGTTTCCCGACGCTATCCCGAACCCGAGGGCAGATAAACTACCTGTTACTCTCCCTTTCGCCGCTGTCCTCTCGGAAGCAAGCTTCCTTGATTCTCGCGCGACTTGCATGCCTAATCCATGCCGCCAACGTTCATTCTGAGCCAGAATCAAACCCTTCAATTGTTATATGCTTTAGCGGTCGGCCGAAGCGTCACGCATATGAGCAAAATTAAAGTGTTTGAACTGCTCTTTGCAAAACAATTCAAATTCAAGTTCATTGTGATTTGCTTCTACAAAGCTGTTCCGAGGAACAGTTCTGCGAAGCACAGCCTCACGCCGAACTCAACAGAGGTCACAACCAAATTGTCAAAGATCAATGTCCGAGAAACGTTGTCTCTCGGTTTTGTGTTTCTCACTGCCGTGGCCATTGCCTTCAAGTGAGACGGTCTATCCTATCGGAATGGCGGTGGGCGTCAACGGGCCCAAAGCCATTTCGGGAAGATTTCGTGAATGGAAGCCGCAAAACCCTAGAAATACAGGGTTTTCGGGGCTGAAGATTTTCGCAAAGTGGTCCATTTGCCTCGCTTGTTTCGTCCCTCTCAGCGGCTTTCATGCGGTCCAATTCATGGTTATGCTTGACCCTTGTTCCGATCCTCTATTTGCCAAAGCGTATTTGTATGTCGATTGCCTGCCGAGGCGTCCGCGGCGCCACTACCGTCGATCACAATGATCGTGACGAGATCCTACGCGCGACGCGTGAACTATTAGCTCTGATGATTCGCCAGAACGGCATTGAAGGGCGGGATGTTGGCAGCGCGATCTTCACTGTGACCAGCGATTTGAACGCCGAGTTCCCCGCGCTGGCCGCTCGGCAGCTCGGCTGGATGGATGTTCCGCTGATCTGTACCCATGAAATCAGCGTACCTGGGTCTCTACCGCTCTGTATTCGGATCATGCTCCACTGGAACACTGCTAAGTGTCAGAAGGAGATTCGGCACGTCTACATTAAGGAGGCGGTTCGACTGCGACCCGACCTTTCTGATCTTCCACCAGTCGATTGGAAGTCTCTCGAGGCTTGGATCGACGCCCAGATGTCAAACGTGAAGTAGCGCGTTGCGGGGGATGTGACTGCATTGATGTGAATGCAAGTTCTTATTTGGTTGTAGTTTAGGTCTGTTTTCGGGCCAAGCCTGCTAGCGTGCCCCTCAAGATTCTGGCTTTTCTTTGGCACGCAAATCGCAACCCATTCTTAACTGAGTGCGTAATGCCCAGTATTGCCTGTTCGGGACGCAGTACTGTGATTCCTGATAAGGCAGTTGCCTGAAATTATCGCAACTTATGACCGTCTCGTTTTATTCTTGGATTGAAGCTGCCTATAATTAACGATATATTTACAAAGAAATCATCTTGATTTAATTCGCAGTCCAATCCGTGATTTCGGATCACTGCGTGGGCAAGGATTGCCAGTTCTACAAGGAGACGATGCCGTGACCGATATGTACATCGCCTACGCGATTGTCACTTGGCTCTCTTTGACCGCGTTTTTCGCGGTGCGGTCGCTCTCCAGGCAGTGGACGCCGCTCGTTCTGGACATCGCGGCGGCGGTCGTGGTGTTGGCGATCGCAGGCTACGCGTGGTTCTTGTGGGATAACGAGGTCATGGCGAAGTGGCTTCCGTTTTCTTCCTTGATGGTGCTGGGGAATTGGTTTCCGATGGGCGCGGCCGTGATGGCGGCGATTGTCTCGAATCGACTGAAAGAACAAGGGGCGCGTCGGGCATTGCCGATGGGGGCCATGCTGTGCGTTGGCGGTTTTTCGTCGGTCTACTTGGTTCTTGGCGCCGCGCCGCAATGCGGCGATTTGTGGAGCCGCGACGGCATCTGCTTTCAAACGACTCAGAAGACCTGCTCCGCCGCTTGTGCGGCGACGTTGCTCGGGCAGTATGGTCTGCCAGCATCGGAGCAGGAGATGGCCGAACTCTGCTTCACGCGGAAGGGGACTTCCTGGAAAGGGGTTTATCGCGGCCTGAAGCTGAAAACCACAGGCTCAGGGCTCGACGTTTCGGCCGACAAAATCAGCTTCGATCAGCTTGCCCAGCTCGATCGCCCGGTCTTGATCCAGGTTGGCATCCAGCAGTGGGAGTCGTTTGGCAATTCGCACGGGATCGAGCTCGAAGAAGGTTGGACGCCGGGGACGATGCACTCGGTGATCTGCCTGGGGGTGATCAATGATGACCAGGTCTTGATCGCTGACCCGAACCCGGCGATCGGTATCGAAGTCTGGCCGCGCGAGTCGCTGGAGCGTCTGTGGCAAGGCAAGGCGCTCTACCTGACTGAAAAGGGGGAGAGCCACGCAGGTTTGATCGGCGACAATCTGCGCGACCTGTACGTCATCCGCTAGCGGAACGCGCGGCAATCGATCAGGCGATTCTCGGTGATCAGCGTGTCGACTGGCAGGTCGTGCGGCTCCGTCGGCACGTCATCGACAAGTTGACATTCGAACGCGAGTGCGCATCTTTCCGTCTCCGGCGCCAGTTCTGCAAGCAGGCGATCGAAGTATCCTTTGCCATAGCCGATACGATTGCCGCGAAGGTCGAGGACCGCGCCCGGCAGAATGGCCAAGTCGATCACTGCTGGGGCAATCCGTCGCGAATCTCGAAGTTCAGCCTTAGGTTCTAGAATTCCGAAGCGACCAGACGCGAGTTCGCTGAGGTCGGTTAAATGAAATAGGCCTAGCTGTTCGTCGTCGATGCAGTAGGCAACGACCAGCCGCTTGCCGGTTGAAAGCAACTCGGGCAGTATCGGGCGCGTATCGACTTCGCTACGCGCGGCGACGTAGCAGAGTATCGTCTCGGCCTGGCGAAACGCGTCCCAATCCGAGAGCCGGATCGCGATCCGCTTGCTCCGCTCAGGGCGGTCTTTCAGGGCGTTACGTGCGGCTAAGTGCTGCTGGCGTAGGGTCGACTTGCTGGGAGACGCAGAAGGCACGGCGGTAGTGGGCGTTAAGGAACGAACGACGGAAACAAAGGGCGACCAAAAAAATGGTCGTGCAAGGCGATGCTCGTGCGGAAAGAGCCGACCAGTAGCAGCAGGATGATCAGCAGCAACAGGAGCCAGACGTGGCGGCCTGGAATCGAACCCGCTCGCCAAATCAAGAGGCCGATCCCGGCAATGGCAAACGGGACGCCGAAAATTGTGACCAGGCAGAGCATCGCACCCAGTCCGCCCAGGCAAAGCCCGATGCCGGTCCAGGGGATCGGACGTGCGTCCGTCGCGGATTCTTTCGTCGCTTGGAAGGGGGAGTCGAGCTTGAGCGGCGCTGGCGGCTTCTCCGCGATCTCGGCGGTCACAATCTCGCCTTCGGCCTCTTCTGGCGTCGTCGTCGCGACGATTGGTTCGCCATCTGCGGGCGAAGCGGAGTTTTCACGCAGGTACTCGCGCAAGACGGGGGATCGCCGCACAGGCGGCATGTCGGCCAACGCGTCGACTTCAAACTCTCGGCCGCACCGCCAGCAACGATTGACGGCGCCGATCAGCTCTTCTCCGCAATTGCTGCAAATGGTCGCCACGCAGATTCGCTCATGGAAGGAAGGCAGGGGTTCGATTCATCCTTGCTAGTAGCGTAATCGATATCGAGCGGTGTCGCGAGCAAGCGGCGACGGGGGTGAGAAAAAGAAAAAAGCCCCGCTCGCACGGGGCGAGCAGGGCTTCTTCGTATTAGGAAGGCCGTGGCGAAGACTACTTCGCGTTGGCTTCTTTTTCCTTCTTGCGTTCGGCGACGACTTCTTCCTGGATGTTCGACGGCGTCGGCTTGTACGCTTCGAATTCCATGCTGAAGGTGCCCTGACCCTGCGTCATGCTACGCAGGACCGTGGCGTAACCGAACATTCCGGCCAACGGCAGTTCGGCGGTGATAACCGTCGTGTCGGCGTTGGTTTCGGTGTTGGTCACCATGCCGCGACGAGCAATGACGTCGCCGGTCACCGGACCCTGGAAGTTTTCGGGCACTTCGATTTCGACCTTCATGATCGGTTCCAGCAACGCGGGCTTCATCTTCATGAAGTTCTCACGGAAGCAGCCTTGGGCACAAACGCGGAACGCCATTTCGGACGAGTCGACGTCGTGGTACGAACCGTCGGTCAAAGTTACCTTCAGGCCGACGACCGGGAATTCAGCGACCGGGCCTTTGGCCAGGACGTCTTCAAAGCCCTTCTGGATCGCCGGGATGTATTCCTTCGGAATGCGACCCTGCGAAATCTTGTCTTCGAAGATGAATTCTTCGCCGCCGTCTTCCTGCGGTTCCATCGAGCCGACGATGTGGCCGTATTGACCGGAACCACCCGTCTGCTTCTTGTGCTTGTGGTTGAACTCGACCGCCTTGCTCGGGGCTTCGCGGTACGAAACCTTCGGCGGGCCGGTGACCACTTCCACCTTGTACTCGCGGCGGATGCGTTCGACGTAAACGTCCAGGTGCAATTCACCCATGCCCGCGATGATCGTTTCGTTCGTTTCTTCGTCGGTGAAGACGTGGAACGTCGGATCCTCTTTGCGGAAGCGGAGCAGAGCCTTGCTCAATTTGTCGCTGTCGTCGCGGCTCTTCGGAGCGACCGAGATCTTGATGACCGGGATCGGCACGAAGATGCTTTCCAGCGAGCAGTAGTTCCGTTCCGAGGCGTAGGTATCGCCTGAGGCGCAATCGACGCCCATCACCGCGACGATGTCGCCGGCGCCAGCGGAGTCGATTTCTTCACGCTTGTCGGAGTGCATCCGCACGATACGGGCGAAGCGGTCGGTCTTGCCGGTACGTTGGTTGACGTAGCCTTTGCCCTTCTCGATCTTGCCTTGGTAAATCCGCATGAAGGTCAACTGGCCGTACGGATCTTCGACGATCTTGAAGGCCATGCCGACAAACGGCTTGTCGTCATCGCAAGAGAGCGGGATCAGCTTGTTCGGGTCCTCGACGTCCTTCGCCTTGTACTGGATTTCCAGCGGCGACGGCAGGTAACGAGTGACCGCATCCAACAGCGGCTGCACGCACTTGTTTTTGTAGGCCGAGCCCATGAAAACCGGCGTGATGTTCAGGCCGATCACCGCGTCGTGGGTGACCTTGTGAATCAGGTCGGTCGGCACTTCTTCTTCGGCCAGCAGCAGTTCCATCAACTCGTCGCTGTAAAGCGAGAGCGATTCAAGCATGTGCTGACGGGCTTCCTGGGCTTTGTCCATCAGGTCGGCCGGAATTTCGGCTTCCTTGACGATTTCGCCCTGCGAGCCTTCGTTGTAGTAGGCCTTCATTTCGACCAGGTCGACGACGCCTTCCAGCTTGTCTTCCAGCCCGATCGGAATCTGGAACGGAATCGCGTCGACGCCCAGCTTGTCGCGCATCTGCTGCACAACCTTATCGGGGTTGGCGCCGGTACGGTCCATCTTGTTGATGAACGCCAAGCGCGGAACCTTGTATCGCTTCATCTGGCGATCGACGGTCAGCGATTGGGCTTGAACGCCGCCGACCGAGCAGAGGACCAGAATGGCGCCGTCGAGCACGCGGAGGCTACGCTCCACTTCGACGGTGAAGTCGACGTGGCCAGGGGTGTCGATCAGGTTGATCGGGTGACCCTTCCACTCGACGCTGGTCGCGGCGCTGGTGATCGTGATACCACGTTCTTTTTCGAGCTCCATGTGGTCCATGGTCGCGCCGTCGCCGCCGCCGCGGACGTCTTCGATCTTGTGGATACGGCCGCTGTAGAACAGGATGCGCTCACTTAGGGTCGTTTTTCCAGAGTCGATGTGAGCGGAAATACCGATGTTTCGCAGTTTGGCGAGGTTCATAGTAAAGGAGTTCAAAAAAGGTCGAGGTTGAAGGAAAACAACGGAAGCGCGAGCGCTCTGAAATCGTGGGTTCCGACGCAGGTCGGGAGAGAGAGGTCCCTAGGGACGGAGCCGTAGCGTATAGACCTGCGCGAGACAATCTTAATGGATTGGGCGAAACGGACTAGGTCACTTGTGCCGTCCGTTGGCAGCGCATGTCAAACGCCGGGCTAGGCGCGAATTCCTGGACCGACCGTGATCGGGCGGCGTTTTGGCAGTCGAGTTTCCACGATGGAAAACATAGGAATCGCGTCTCGCAAAATCGTAAGTGCTTCAGAACTACGGCTTTAGATAGGGATGTCGCCGTTCGTCAAGCGTGGTGAAGGGCAATGGCATCCATCCTTCCATTATCCCCATCTGTTCCGCAAAGTCTAGCCAAGAACCTGCCGTCCGGGTAGACGAAATTCATTCACTTTTTACTTAGAAGCGGTAATTACCGGGAAGGTTCGCGAAATGGCTGCTGAGATTTATAGAGCTTGATGCGAGCGTCAATTTGCTCTGCGTGCGGCTCGGTGGCGATTGCTTTCGCCTGTTCAGCGGTCTGGGCCGCCTCGTCGAATTGTCCCAGGTTGGCCTGGGCCGCCGCGACCGTGTCCAGGTACCGCGCGTCGGGCGATTCGAGCTGAGCCGCCGCTTCGGCTGCGAACTGCATCGCCTGTTCTGGGTTGCGCAGATCGGCCTGCGGACAGGTGGCCAGCACCCAAGCCAGGCCCTGTTTGACGCGAGCCGACTCCGAATCGAGTTGCAAGGCCTGGCGGTAATCGCGGATCGCCCGGTCCCAATAGCCGAGGTCGCTGTAGGCGTCGGCTCGATTGGCGTACCCGAGCGGATCCTGCGGCGCCAGGCGGATCGCCTGGCCGAAGTCGGCGAGCGCGGCCTGGTAGTTTTCGGCCAGATATTGGGCATTTCCGCGGCTGTTGAAGGCCCCAGGGTCGGTCGACTTCAGCTGGATCGCCCGGTTGTAGTCGGAAATCGCCTGACGGACCCGCCCGGCCTGATAGTTGAGTTCGCCCCGGTTAAACCAGGCGTTGGCGTACTTGGGATTCAGCTCAATGGCCAAGTTAAAGTCTTCGAGGGCCTCGTCGCTTTTCCCAGCGGCGGCTAGACTGACGGCGCGATTGTGGACGGCGGAAGCCATTTTCGGTTGGAGTTTGACGGCGGCGTCGAAATCGGCGAGCGCCGCCTGGTCGAGCTTTGCCATCTCGGCCGGATCGCTGGCCTGGGCCGCCTTGTCGGCGAGCGCTTCGCCCCGTTTGTTGTGCGCCCAGGCTTTTAGCTGGGTGAAGTATTGCGCGTGTTCACTCGGCAACTCCAGCGTCTCGGCTTCGTCGCAGACGCTAATTATGGCGGCGAATTCTTCTTCCCCTTTCGCCGATTTCACCAGGCCTGAGGCGGTGCGGACAAGCTCGTTGATCTGCGGAGCGTCGTCGGCCCGCAGCGAAGAAGGGGCAGCGCAAGTGAGCGAAACGGCGATGGTGAGAATCAAAAGGAGTGCGCGCATGTTTACATCCGGGGCTGAGATAAAGTGCGACGGCGAAAGAACTTCTATCTTCCAAAGTAACGCGCATAGCGGGTGCGATCCAGCTGGATGGCGATGATTGCAACGAATGGGGCGACTTTGAGGCGAAACGGGGACGAGGATGTTTCTTTTTCGCAACCGTTTCCTTTTGACACCAAATGTCCGTGGGGTAGCGTTGAGCATCGTGAAAGTGCGCACAATGGAGGTAGTGACGATGATTATGGAGAGCACCCCCGAGCTCGATCCAGTTTCTGAGTGTGGTGGATCCCGAGGTCGCGTACTGATTTGCGACGACGACTGGTCGCAACGCGAGGTGCTGTCGCTGATCTTGCGAAAAAATGGGTTTGAGACGCTCGATACCGGGCTGGGTGACGAATGTCGGCGGTACGCTGCCAGCGAACAAATCTCGGCCGTTTTGCTGGACATTGACCTGCCAGACGCCAATGGCCTCGACATTTGCGAAGAGTTGGCTGACGCTCAGGCGACCTACCAAGTGCCAATTATCGTGATCAGCGGCATGGATCAAGCCGATATCGTTCGCACTGCGCGACGCAACGGAGCCCGGTTTTTCCTGCAGAAACCGTATGATCCAGCCGCGGTGATCGCCCTGCTAGAGCGTTCCCTTGATGAGACTTCTCCTTGGTAAACGGCTTTAGGTGGTTGATAAGAGGGTGGGAGGTTTGATATCCTATCCTCCTTCGACTCAACATTAAGTTTTGAAGCGGGGCCCTTAGCGTCCCGAGACGTTCGGAGAAGTTCGTGGGAACGAAGAAGACAGGAAAAGGTCGGCGGAAAATCGGTCGTAAGAAGCGTCGCATGCGTGCGAAGATTCGTCACCGCAAGAAGTGATCCGTCCGCCGGAGCGCCTTTCGAGGTAAACCGACAAAAATGCCGAAAGCGGCGACCCCAGCGGTCGTCGCTTTCTGCTGCGCGGACTGCTAGGCTTCTAGCATCTGTAGGGGGCGGTGGTCGCTCTTTTTTCGCCGTCGCCGCCTGCCGGAAGATCGCCCTCAACGCCCCAACTGCTATAATCTAGCTAGTCGTCAGGGGTTTCTGTATCGTTTCGCTGACTCAGCGAGATTCGTGGGGCCATGCGGGGCGGTTCTGAATAGATTAAATGAGGCGTCTTTTTCCACGCTTGTCTCGACGCCGCAGTGATCTCCTCGCTTTTCGTAGAATTCCGAACGTCCATGTTTCGACCACCCGCTAGGCCGTCGTGCGCCAAGCTGGCCGCCATGATTGCAGCCATCGCGTGCTTCTTGTGCGTGCGGATCGTCGCAGCGCAGATGACGCCGCCATCGGGCGCGTCGCGGGCCACGGTCGAAGACAACGGCTCGACCCTCTTCTATCTGCAAGACGACAAGGGAGAGTATCGATTCGTCCCAGAGGCTTCTTACGAGGAGTTTCGGAAATGGTTTGACGAGATTCGGACCAGCGATGGGACCACCAGTCCTCCCAAGTATTCGTTGAAGCGGGTCGAGGTCGTCGGCGGCGCGAAAGACGGATACGTCGAACTTGATCTCACCTATCACTTTGAGCTGCTCGAGAAAGGTTGGACCAAGGCTTCGCTAGGCCTGGCCGGGGCGGCGATCCGCGAATTGCCGACGACTTCAGACGGTTCTCGCTGCTATGGCGAGCCTGATCCCAGTACCGGCAAGTACTTCCTGTGGATGCGGAATGAAGCGGAGGAAGAAACCCATCCGGTAGAGGTCCATCTGAAGGCGGCCGTTCGAACCGAAACCAATGGCGACGAAACCCGCTTTAGCCTGAACGTTTCGTCCGCCTCAAAATTCCAGTTGAACTTGACCCTTCCGGCAGGCGTTGTCGCCTCGGCGTCGAGCAACGCCATTGGCGCCGCTGCGGGGAGCGCCTTGGTCACCGCAACCGACCAGACCGATGAGCATACATTGGTGACGGTCGAAACCTCGGGCGGCAGCACGCTGCAGATGACCTGGAGCCCGACGCGGCGCGCAATACAGGACGACGCCCCGATCTTGCGGGCGATCGGCGACATCGTCGCCACCATTGAAGACGACCTGCAGTTGAAGACGACGGCCAATTTGCAGGTGACGTCGCTGAACGGGGCGCCAATCGAGTCATTTGATATTCGGATCACGAATGATGCCGAATGGCTGCCCCCTTCGCAAACGGTCGACTATCAGCTTCGTGAGGTATTTCTGCCCGACGGAGATGGCGTCGAACAGCGTTACGTCCGCGTCGAATTTGCGAACAAGCTGCCGACGCGCGAGGTCGAGCTAAAGACGCGTCAAGTTGGGGTCGCCGACGCCAAGGAGAATCGGATCACTGCGGGCATTTTTGACGTTACGCAAGCCAAAGAGCAGGAAGGGCAACTGCGCCTGAATTACAGTGAAAACGTGATCGCCAGTTGGAGTATGCGAAACTATCGCCGCGAAGTGGTTGGCGATGGAATGGACCAACGGGCCGCGTTTTCGTACGCCGCACAGCCTGCGGAAATCGAAATCAAAGCGACCACTAACCAGCCAACCTTGCAGGCGACCAGCGCCTCGTATCAGCTGGTGATCAACGAAGAAGACGTTCAGGTGGACGCCGATTTCGTCTTCTCGGTTCCCAAGTCGTATAGCGAGCCAATCACCTTCGACCTGCATGGCTGGAAGAACGTCGTCAAATTCAAAGAGAGCGACGTCGATTGGGCGCAAGCCGAGGTGGTCGATGGTCAGTGGCTGGCGCCGCTGCTCAGCGGCGAAACCGATCGCTCGACTTCCGCCGCTCGGTTGGCCCGGGTCTCGTTTACTGCGACCTTCCCGCTTGATTTGGACGATTTGGGGGGCGTCTCGCTGCCGATCATCCGTCCGCAAGTCGCCAAGCCGGCGGCCGCCTCGCTGACGATTTTTACAGCGCCCAATTTGAAGGCGTCGCCTGACTTTAGCGCCGACTCGCCGTATCAATTGGATGTCTTGGCCCACGAAGAAAACGTCGGCGTCCAAAGGGTGCATTTACGGATGAATCCGACCGAGCGGATGCAGCCGTTGCGCCTGGGACTGGAGCAAATCGATCAACAGCTGTTTGTGACGCCGCGCGCGGCGATCGATATTGAACCGCCGCTCCGCTCGCTGGAGTCGAGCCCGCCCGACTCACGTTGCCAGGTGGTGCAGACGTTCAGGATCCACGCCTTCTACGGCGGCATCGGCAATTTGTTGTTGCATGGTGCGCCTCGCTCGGCGCTCGCCGATCTGGTGATTCGTCTCGACGGCGAAGAGGTGGGCTACGCGCAGCTTCAATCGCCGCCGGACGTAACCGAATCGGCCCTGCGGATCGATGTGCTGGGCGAACCGACCGAGGCGGAGTTGACGATCGAGTACAAGGTGAGTTCGCCAGGGGCGGCGCTCGCCAGCTCTGGCGAGATGGCGCCGATGATAACCACAATCCCACTGGTCTGGCTAGCGACCGAGCCAAGCTTGGCTGGCCCGATCAAAATGGTCGTGCGGCCAACCGAACTGACGATCTCGTCCCAGTCGGGCATCAACGTCGTGGCGCCCGATCCGGCCTGGGGCGAAGTGCCAAGCGACAGCCCTAACGTGCTGCTGCAGTTAGAGTCGGTGGCGACCGGGCAGAACGCCGCGCCGACCGCGGTGACGCTGGAGTTCTCGAAGCGCCCCGGCGGAGTCGGCGACTTGCGGACGCGGGTGAAACGCTGCTGGATCCAAGACGCGTTGACGTCCGACCAGCGACGGACGCGGGCCTGTTTCCTGCTGCAAACGCGCCAGCCGACGCTGACGCTGCAGCTTCCCGCAGGGGCGGAATTGTTTGAAGCCAATTGGAACTCGCGGCGGATCGAGAATGACGACAGTGGGCGGGTGACGTTGCAGATCGAGCCGACCGAGCTCTCGCGGACCACGGCGATGGACACGCTGGAGGTTTGGTTCGAGATCAAGGGCGCCGGACTCACCACGGGCGAGCCGCTCGAGCCGCCGGTCTTGGAAGAGGCGGTCTATCTGGAGCCGGTCTATTATCAGCTGGCCTGTCCGAGCGATTGGTTTTGCTTGTCGGCGCCAGGTTTGACCGAAGAGATGTTGTGGGAATGGGAAGGTCTGAGTTACTTGCCGATCGAACGACTGAATCAGAAGAATCTCGAGAGTTGGGCGAACGCCAGCGAGCAAAGCTCATTTCCGCCTGGTATGAGCCAGTATCTCTACAGCTCGATCGGCGCTCCGAAAGCGATCGATCCCTGGTTTGTTCGCCGCCGCACCTTGATGGGGGCGTTTGGCGGGATCGCGTTAGCGCTCGGGCTGGGCCTGTTCTACTTGCCGCAGATGCGGCGGGCGACGGTGATTGGCGTACTGGTCGCCGCCACGGCCGCCATGGCGATCTTCTATCCACATCATGCCGTCTTGTTGGGCGGCATGGCGGCGATTGGATTGGCCTGTAGTCTGTTCTCGATTGTCCTGTACTTTGCGCTTGGAACGCGCCGTCCGGCGCGGACCGTGGTTCGCCGGACCGGATCGGAGTCGCAGGTGCGGGCCTTGTCGCCGGAATCGGCCGAGCCGGTGTCGACGCAAGCTGGTTCCGCTTTGCTGAAGTCGTCTTCGGCGGAGGCGTAACATGCGGCGCCTGATGCTCTTCATGTTGATGCTGATCGCGGCGGTCGCCGGTAGCGGTTGGGCCTTCGCTGATGACGCAGTTCCGCCGATCGAATACCGGCGTCTCTACGTGCCGGTCGGACAGGAGAAAATTTGGCCCCGCAACGGGTTCATTTACGCGCCGGTGATTCGACTGAGCGACTTTGAAGCTGCGGTGCAAGCGATCCGCGATTCTCGAGGTGGACCCAGCGATGTCGCCCGCATTCGCAAAGCGGAATTGGTCGGTCGCGTCACCGAGACGATGATCGAAGGCGAAGCGACGTTCGACCTGGCGCTGGCCCGGCAAGACTTTGGGCAGCCGCAGCAGTTCGTTTCGTTTCAAGGGACGAACCTGGAGTTCTCGCCGCTAGAGACGCTTGCGCCGATTGCGATTTCCAATCGGACCGACATTGCTCGTCCCGGCGTCAGCGACGGGGAAGTCGGCATTTGGGCGTCGCAGCCCGAACCAAAGATGCGGTGGCGAGCGGTCGCGGACGAATTGGGAGAGTTTGCTCTGCGACTTCCGCCAGCAGGCTCGGCAAGTTTGCGGCTGCAATTGACGCCCGAACAGCAAGTTCAGGCCGATATCGGTATCGTGCAAGAAATCGCGTCGGCAGAGGGCCCGAGCGAATGGCTCTTGTTGCCCGACTCACTGGGACAGGTCGAGTTTCGAATTCTTGATCGTCGTGAAGCCGATAGCGCGTCGCCGGTGCATGTCGCTCAGCACGCCGAATACCAGGTGACCCCGTCAAGCGTCGAAGTGATGACCCGGTTGATTTGCGCTTCGACCGCCGAGCCGCTCCGTAAGTTTGAATTGACCAGCGATGCGCGGCTTATCTTGGGTGATGTGGCGCTGTTCGATTCCGAGCGGCGTCGTCAGTCGGTCGCTTGGGAGCAGTCTCCTCCGAACGAAGCGGGAAAGCGTCGCTTGACGATTCGATTGCCCGAGAATGACGATCGGCTTTGCGAGTTCCAGATTACCGGCGTTGTACCGCTAGAAAAAACGTCCGTCTCGTTACGGGCGCCGCTCATGTCGGTTGATTCGGCGATGTGGCAAGAGGGAGAGCTGACGGTTTCGCTCGACGACGTCTGGCGGATGACGGCTTTGGACGTACGGCAGGCCAAGCGAGGCGTCCTGCAGTCAGGCGCGTCGCAGCAGAAAAAGACGCAGTTCGTCCTGTTTTCGCCAACGGCGGCGATCGATTTTTCGCTGTCCCGGATCGAGCCGCGACTCCATTATCGCCAAGGGAACGTCGTCAAAATTAGTCCGACGAAGATCGTCGCCAATGCGAAGGTGGTCGTTTCGGCGAGTGAAGGGGAGACGCTCGACTTGCAGTTTGACGTGCTCCCGGGCTGGAATATCGACTCGCTGACGACCGATCCAGCGGCCAAGGAAATGCTGGATCGATGGTATATGGACGATGACGGTCAATTGAACGTGAGGCTGAAACGCCCCGTTTCGCCGCAAGAGTCGGTGACGATCAACGCACGCAGTTCTCGTCCCCGTCGCGAAACTGAAATTGGTTACGACACCCGCAAGTTGAAGCCGATCCAGCCAGCGGGCGATCTGCAGGCCGATTGGATTCGGGTTTCGGCCGACGAGACGATCGAACTGCGCCCCTCGCCAGAGTCGGCCGAACTGCTGATCGACGCGGACGGCATGACGGAGGCGGCGAAGGCATTATTGCCTGCGGAAGCTCCGGTTGGCTCGCTGGCGTTTGCGTCACGGACCCCCCGCTACGGCGATCCAGTTGTGTTGACCGTGCCGAAACGGGGCGGCTACCAGGTGGGGATCTTGTGCGGCGTCCTGCTTCGCGATGACGAGATGAAGGAGCGGATTGAAATCGAAATCGATGGCGCCGGAGATTTCAACGAACCAATCTTGCTGCACGCGACCGAAGCGGCGAAGGAACTGCGCACCTGGAGGTTGAACGACGGGGCGGACGTAGTTTGCGTTCCGCTACCGATTCAAGGGGGCGAACAGTCGGAGCTGGCCGCCTACCAACTTCGTTTGCCGTCGGGAACGAAGCTGCCTGCTACGCTGTCGACCGATCTTATCCGCCCAATCTCGGGCGGGGCTGCTCCCATCTTGTTGTCGACGCCGCAGATTGCAGCTCAAACGAACCAGCTGGATGTTGCGGCGCCGCAGGATTGGCAGTTGACGGTGGGAGAAACGTTTCCGTTGTCGCCGATCTATTCCAACATGACGCCGGACGAAGATGCCCGGCAGAAACGCCAGTTTCGCTATCGGGCGATCGACGTATCGCGGGTGAGCGACGAATTGGGGGGCGGCCCCACGATTTCGATCAACGCCAAGCCGGTCGCGCTTGATCCGTATGCCGATTTGGCCGAGTTTCGTTTTGAACTGCGACGCGACTGTGTGCTGGTGGACGCCGAGTATCGGTTGATCGCCCCTGATTTCGGTTTGCTGAAGTTTCGTTTTCCTCCCGGCTGTCGACTGCTGTCGGTGCAGCTTGATGGACAGCTGGCAGCCGAAAAGAAACTGGGAGAAGATGAGTTCGCCCTCGAGTTGCCTGGATCGGCGCAGCCGCAGGTTTGCTCAATCCGTTACGAAACCGCCGCACCCCGGTTTCCGCTAATGGGGCCGTTCGACTTGCAGCGGCCAGTCACCAATTTCGACATCCTGCAATCGACATCGCACGCCGGAACGTCGCAGTTGACGTTCTTTACCTGGGAGCCGTCTCTTCCGCGGCACCTGCGTAGCATGCTGCTCCATGGCTTGTACGCCGGATCGAAGATCGATGTCCGCCGTCAGATGATGGAGCTACCTGGCGAAACGTCGACTGTCTGGGCGATTGATCCGCAGCAGCTCATCGCGTTGGGGTACGTAATGCTTGGAATTTCGTTCCTCGCGGGTTGGTTGATCCCGCGTTGGCGGATTGGGCTGTTGATTGCCGCGCTGGCGGTTGGCTTGGCGGCGATCCTGTTGCCGACGACGTTGGCGCCCCTGACCGCGGGAGTCTTCCAGGGGCTCATCGCCGGATGCGCGTTTCATTGGTTCGCGTCGGCCTGGCGGGAAGTGGACGAAGAAGACTCACGCAGCGTGCGAACCGCGGCGGGTCTGCTGTTTGTGCTGGCCTTGCTCTCGCCAAGCGACGCGGCTTGGGCGCAGCAACCGGCGGTCGGAAAAACGGAGCCGATCACCTATCCGATCTGGATACCAATTGACGAAGAGAAAGAGCCGACCGGCGACGTCTATCTGCCGCAGCCGCTGTACGACTATCTCTTTTCGGCCTCAAAAAATCCAATCTACACACCGTTGGCGGTCGACGTGACGGCCGCTTCCTGGCGGGTTTCGCCGCCGACGGCCAGCATGTCCGAAACGTTCAGCGCCGCTGGGTTGTTTGACGTCCGCTCGGCGGTTAACGGCGCGACGTTCACGTTGCCGCTGGGTGAGGAATTTGTGGCGGGCTTGCAGTCGGTCTTGGTCGACGAAATCCCGGTGTCGATGGCGGACTTCGCCGAACAAAAGGAGTTGACGCTCACGTTGGACGATGCGGGAGAGCATCGGGTGAAGATCGTCGCCCAGCTACCGGCCGATCAAAACGTCGCTTGGAAAACGCCTCGCTGTTTGAACGCTGAGTTGCGTTACGAGTCGATCGCCAGCAAGCCGGTCGCAGAGATTCTCGCGAATGGGCGTCCCCTCCCGTTTCAATCGCTCTCGACTTTCACGAGCATTCCGCTCGGTGCGGTGCGCGAAATCGGCTGGGCGCCTAACGCCGACTCGAATGACGGACGATTTCATGCTCGGCAGGTCGATTTATTCCAACTGGGGCAACCTTCGCCAACGCTGATCACGCGTCTGGAACTGACGCCGATCAGCGGCGAAATCAAGACGTGCCGCGTGATGTTCGATCCACGTTTGCGTTGGAACCAAGTGAAGTCTCCTGGCGTGTCGATCGAGGTCGACGGAAACGAATTGGTCGCGACGTTCCAGCCTGCGGTTGACGAACCGGCGGCGCTGGAGCTTTCGTTTTCGCTCGACGAGTCAACCGGCGTGGGAGCGTTTGATATTCCGCAGGTTGCGGTGTCGGACGCCGAAACGAAGCAGCGCTGGACGGCGATCGCTGCGCCCATCAGCGCCGAAACCGTCTGGCGAAAAGAAGCGAGTAGCTTGATGACGGTGAAGACGCCGGAGTTTGTCGACGCCTGGCCGGCGCCGATCGATGGCCTACGCCGCGCGTTTGACTTAAGCGGCGAATCGACCACGCCCTCGATTGTCGACGTGACGCCGATCGCCTCGAAGCTGTTTATCACGGCGAACGAATTTGTGCATGTCGGCTCGCTCCGTTCTGACTACCGCATGGATTTGCAACTGGAAACGCTAACCGGCGACGTTTCCTCGTTGTCGTTAGAAATGACGCAGGGCTGGTCGGTCGACGACGTCGCGTTCATCGCCGATGGCGTGGTGCGAAACGTCAGTTGGCAGTATGACGAGCCGACCTCGCGGCTGTCGATGTTTTTTGCGACGCCGCTGCGCTCGCTGGCCGAGATCCGGATCGGCGGGCACTTTGCGACTGATCTGGCGGCCGCACTCGAGGTTAAGTTGCCGCGTGTGATTGGTGCCCAGATCGATTCTTCGTACCTGCACATCTCCCATGACCCCGACGTCCGTTTGCGGCGGTTGCCCGAAATCGGTCCGCCGATGTTCGACACCGCCGCCAGCGAAGCGGCCCCGCCGTTGGAGTCGGATCAGGGACAATCGTACGGCAGTTTTCGCGTGCTCGACCCCGCCGGCGTGATGCAACTGACGATCCGCCGCCACAACGTGGAAATGGGCGGCGAAATGTTGTTGTCGGCCAAGGGAGGTGACGAAGGGTGGACCGTTCGCGTTGACTGTCGACTACGGCTGAAACGAACGGCGCCCGATCTGATCGAGTTTCTCGCCCCGGCCAATTACCGCTTGAAGTCAACATCACTGATCGGCTTTGACGTTACGCAGCGATCGCTTGGCGCCAACGGCGTCATCTGGCAACTGCGCCCCTTGCGTCCGCTGCCCGACGAATTTCAACTGAGCCTGGCGGCCGATGTCGAAACGCCCAGTATTGGCGACCTGGTGATTCGCCCCGTTCGCTTGCTTGGCCAGTTCCCGCCGCAATATGTCGCGGTTCCGCGGTCCTTTAACTCGCAGCAGATCGTTTGGAGAACGCGCGAACTGCAGTCGGTCGCATTTCCTGATAGCTGGTTCGCCATGCATGTTCCGCCTGGCAGTCAGGTTTATCAGTCCCTCTCGGGAAGCTATGAGTGCCGCGTCGTCGGCCTGTTGCCGACCGAGGAAACGCCGCGGATTGCGGCGCTGCGGCACGATGTGAAGGTGGCCGATGACTCGAAGTGTTTGACGACGTCGACGATCTATCTGTCGCCGGAAGGCAGCGATAATTTCACATTCCGCTTGCCGCATGGCGCCAAGCTGTTGTCGACGGCGATCGAAGGCAAGGTCGTCATCGCTGAGACGGGGGAAGAGGGCCTGGTGACCGTTCCGCTGTTGTCTCGTTCGCTGCCGCAAGAACTGGTCACGTCGTATGTCGCCGAGGCGGCGTCGCTTTCCGCTGGCGGATTGCAGGTGATCACGTTCGATTCTCGCACGACCACGCCGACGCCGCTGTGGCGGATTGAAAGCCAGCGCGGGCTCGAGAGCGACTTCACCCCATTGACCGTCATCGAGTGGCGCACCGATCGATTTGTCGAAGCGTGGCGACGCTGGAAGCGAGGGATTCGCGATAGCGACGCAACGGCGGCCGAAGTCGTCGCGTGGAAAGAATGCCGGCTGCAGGCGGCGGACGACGCCTGGCACGCGCTCGCGCGCTTGCTGAAAGAGGTTCAGGGAGAGCGTTTCGACCCGCCGCAATATTTCCGCGATCTCACCTCGGGCGATGAGCTAAGCCGGATGGAAGCCGAGGTCGCCCAAGCGGGACTTTCTCCCCAGACCCATGACGAAGCCTGGAGCGACGTACTCTATGGCAAAGGGGATGTGGTGCGATTGAGCTGGAAGAAGACGGCTTGGAATCTTCAATGGCGGCGACCCTTGCTAGTTGGCGGCGGCGTGCTAGCGTCGCTGTTGATGCTGACGCTTTTCTGGCGGCGTCCAGAACTTTGGGAGCTTTCGGCGGCTTGGATGTCGCGGTGGCCGCATGCATTGGGAGCAGCTGCGGGAATTACGTGGGGGCTTTTTTTGCAGCCTGCGTTTGTTGGTTGGATCGTGGCGGCGGCGTTCGTTTTCGGCGCTGCTCCGCTTCGTCTCACGCGCAATGGAAACGGCGATTCGGGAAGATCTTTCCTGGGCAAATTAGAACGTAGCGTCCATAAATCTCGTCGCTAGCACGACTTTGCGGAGAATATCGCAACGTTGCGTTCGCAACTGGGCCGATACTTCATCTTGGCGGATGTCGGGCGATCGTTTAACATACCTGCTCAAATTTGATTGCGGGATGAACGCCATCCTCTTCTGATTCTGCTGGCTAACATGGAAGGAGGCCGGAATGATCCTCTCAGGACTACGCGAACTGCAGGTTCATATTCGCTGGATGATCCGCCGCGACATGGCGGAGGTGTTGCAAATTGAACGAGCCAGCTTCGAGTTTCCGTGGGGGGAAGACGATTTCATTCAATGCCTTCGTCAGCGCAATTGCATCGGCATGGTCGCTGAGCATGACGAGCGAATCGTCGGCTTCATGATCTATCAGTTGCATCGCACGCGTCTGCATGTGATGAACTTCGCCGTCGACCCGAATTGCCGCCGGATGGCGATCGGCTCGCAAATGGTCAGCAAGTTGGCCAGCAAGTTGTCGCCCCATCGCCGCTCGCAGATTTTGCTGGAGGTACGCGAGACCAATCTCGACGCCCAGCTTTTCTTCCGCAAGGAAGGATTTCGTGCGATCTCGGTTCTGCGTGATTTCTACGAAGACACGACCGAAGACGCCTACCTGATGCAGTATCGGTTCCAGCAGCCGGTCGAGACCGAAGCCGCCTCGCCGATCGCGCGACTGGCCGGTTAGAGCGTTTTTCTGATAGCAGTAGCGTTTCTGGCGTTAGTGAGGCAAGCTGGTCAACGCCGACCAGCGCGGCCGCAACCAGCCAGAACGATACAGATGGAGGAACACCGCTCTAGTCGCCGCATCCAGCTCCAATTCACCGATGAAGAGACGCATCGCCCCGGTGCGTCTCTTCTCTTTTCTTGATGATCGACCTTTGGTGGGAGAGCGGCGCTGGTTGTATGCGATTTGCCGCCCGTGGCGATTGCGCCGGTCATTGTGGGCGAAAACCCCCAATTCGCTTGGCGGCATCCCTTAGTCGTGGCGAATCTGAGCGTAGGCTAGTAGTAGGAACTGCCTGTACTTGTCTGGTCGCCGACCCATGCTCCGCGTTGTCGAAATCAATGAAATCGAGGCAGTAGCGACAATCCGCGCCAATTGGCGGAAATTGTGGCTAGAGACCCCGTACGCAAACTTCTTTCAGACGCTCGATTGGCTGCGCATCTACTGGCGGCATTTTGGCCGCGACCAGAAGTTGCGCGTCCTCATCGTGCTCGAGTCAGAGCAGGTTATCGGCATCGTGCCGCTGACGGTCGTCAGTGAGTCGACCCGACTAGGAGCCGTCCGAGTTTTGACCTATCCGCTGTCGGAATGGGGAAGCTACTACGGCCCACTGGGCGTCGATCGTCAGAAGGTGCTGACCGCCGCTTGTCGCCATATCCGCGAAACGCCGCGCGACTGGGATCTCTTCGACCTCCGCTGGATCTCGGTTGATGACCTGGAAGAGGACCAATCGTTCAGCGCCATGTCGGGCGGCGGGCTTGTTCCGCATCGCGGCGTCTGGAATGAAACGTCGCTGGTCGATCTCCCCGCCACTTGGGACAAGTATCTCGCGACCCGCAGCCCAAAGTTCCGCAGCGAAATCCGTCGCAAGAACCGTCGCCTAAGCCGCCAGGGAAGGGTGGAGATGACGCGATATCGACCCGCCGGAACCGCGGCCGGAGACGGAGATCCTCGCTGGGATCTCTTCGGCCAGGCGTACCATATCGCCCTTTCCAGCTGGCAGGGGTCGGCCCTGACCGGCAACACGCTATCGCACCCCGACGTCAGCGGCTTTTTTCGCGAGACCCACAAGGCCGCTGCCGAACTGGGCATGTTGGATCTATGCCTGATCTACTTCGATGGTCGTCCCGCCGCTTTCTTGTACAACTATCATCGCAGCGGCGACGTCTACGGATTGCGCCGGGGCAGCATGCCGGAGACGCATGAGCTCGGCATCGGCTCGGTCGTTACGGCCATGACGATCGAAGATAGTTGCGAGCGCGGAGATCGCCTGATCGACCTGGGGGCCGGATCACTGCATGCCAAGCGACGCTGGATGACTCGCTTGGCTCCGATTGGCCACGTGACTCACTATCCATCGTTCGAGCCGAAAAGCCAGATGCTGCGGCTGACCCACTGGTGGAAAAACGGTCGTCCAATCCGCAAAGCGAATCTAACCCGGGCACAGCAGACCGTGGATTCGTAGCATCGCGCCTACTGCGCGTGGCACGCCAGGCAGCTATTGGTCACCGCGGCAATTGCCGCCGGAGACGACTTTGTCGCCGAAGAATGGGCTGGCTGAGAGTCGGCGTCGGTACTGGGGTGATGGCACTTGCTGCAGCAGGTGAGGTCAGCCAGTGCCGGGCTCGGCAGCGTCGCAACTGCCTGGACAACCATCTCCGGCGATCGCGATCCGGGGTTGGGTTGGCAGGCCGCCGGCAACGATAGGTTGGCCAAATAACGCTGGGCGTCGAGCTTCACGTTGGCCAGTGACGGCACAGAGCCGCGAGGCGGCGTAGTCTGCGAACCCCAGAAGGTAATCGCCACCAGCAGCGCCGTCAGCACCGCCGCGACCGGAATGGCGATGTTGAGCAGCGGCGAACGGTCTGGCGTCGCCCCGACCGACTGGTTGGTCCAATTGACTTCGGCGTTGCGCCAGAAATCTCCGTCGACTTGCGGCAACTGGTCCGCTTCGGCCGGTAACGTTTCGGCCAGTTGGCTGGTGGCCGGGCCGAGCGCTTCGGCCAGACGCCGGCAGTCGTGGCAGCAGTGGAGATGCCGCTCGACGGAGTCGTCAACTTCCGCGTCGCCGGTCGGAAATGGCGCTCGGGTGAGGATCTCGAAAACCTCGTCGCAGGTCGCCAGGCGGAGGGTATTCGAACGGCTATTCATGGGTGGGCTCTCCAGCCGGGCCGGCGTCAATCGCGGCGGCCGTCAGCAGCTCGGTCAAACGAATCATTCCCTTACGAACGCGGGCCTTGGCGGCCGGCAAACTGCATCCGAGCGAGTCGGCTATCTCTTGAAATTTCATCTGGCCAAAGAACCGCAAACGGACCGCCTCGGCCTGCGACGGCGTTAAATCGGACAGCAATTGGCGGACATGTTTGCGACGCTCGGCCAAGATCATCGCCGCAAGGGGATCGGCGGCCGTTTCATCGGCCTGCGAAGCGATCAGCGGCGGGTCACCCCATTCGTGCTCAGCCCGCCGGGCGCTCTTCTGGTGCAGCCGATTACAGTTGTTGATCAGAATCGTCCAGAGCCACGTCCGAAAGCTGTAGCGTGAGTCGTACGTGTCGAGCCACCGAAAGGCGTTCAAGAACGTCTGCTGGACGGCGTCTTCCGCTTCTTGCTGGCGTCCGAGTCGGCTCATCGCCAGACGCAGCAGCGGAGTCTGGTACCGTCGGACGATTTCGGCAAATTTTTCCCGCTGACCGGACAAAACGGCGGTCAGCAATTCGCCGTCGGTCGGTGGTCGGTCAGGCGTCGTAGTCATGCGGCGGGATGGCGATAGGTGGGATTCTCGGGCCAGAGCTGACCGTCTATCTAGGGATAGCGCCCTGCGAGCCCGATGGATACCTTTTATTGTTTCTCCTCTGGTAGTTTTCAGCAATCCAGACCCCTCCAAGAAATAGTTTTCTTCCCCTCTGCTGTGTGGTATGATTTCTGGCGTTAATACCTTATCTCGCCGCTAGGAAATGATTTATGTCGCGATTGGTCTCGTCCCGTCTCGTTCGTCGCTCTGGAAAATCGGCCTTGCCGGTGGTCATTATCGTGCTGGTCGTCGTGCTCGTCGTGCTGCTGATGTGCGGTGGAGTTTTGGTCGCGCTGCTGCTTCCGGCGGTTCAGCAGGCCCGGGCCGCCGCGCGGCGGATGTCGTCGATGAACAACATGAAACAGATTGGCTTGGCGCTGCACAACTATCACGATACCTACGGCACGCTTCCGGCCTCGGCTATCAATGACAAGAATGGGGAGCCGATGCACTCGTGGCGGGTTTTGATTCTGCCTTTCCTGGGCTACCCGCAGATCTACAGCCAATATGATTTCAACGAACCGTGGGACAGTCCCAGCAACCGCCTGCTGTTGTCGCAGATCCCGGACGTCTATATCGATCCTACGGTTGAGAGCCCTGGGGAGGGGGGGACGTCCTACCAAGCCGTAATCAGCGACGCCACGGCGATGAATCCCGAGCGGGGCAGCAAGTTTCGCGAGGTTACAGACGGCATTTCCAACACGATCCTGGTGGTTGAAAACACCGGCGTCATGGTTCCGTGGCTGCAGCCTTCTGATACGAGCGTGGAAGATTTTGCGCAAGGCATACCGTTCAAACATGGTCTCGTCGGCGGTACGCAAGTCTTGTTGGGGGATGGTGCGGTCAGATTCATGGGGGAAACGACCGATCCGGAGACGCTAAAGGGAATGTCGACGCGCGACGGTAGAGAGGCGGTGGGAGCTTATTAACGCCGATCGGCGACGGGGAGGCGCGGGCGTCTCAAGGTGATCGGTCTCGCCCTGCACAATTACCACGATACCTATGGCGAGCTTCCCGCTCCGTACATCGCGGATGAAAACGGCAAGCCGATGCATTCGTGGCGGATGCTGATTTTGCCGTTTGAGGGAAACCTGTACGACCAGTACGATTTCGATGAACCGTGGGATGGCTCCAACAATCGCTTGTTGATGTCGCAGCGGCCAGACGCCTACTCGAATCCCCGTATCGACGACAAAGGTGGCGAGACGACCACCTATCAGGTGATCGCCGGACCTGGCGCCCTGCTTGATCCAGTGGCGACCTCACGCAAGTTTGCCGATGCAGCCGATGGATTGGACGCGACGGCAATTGTTGCTGAAAACTTCGGTAAACCGGTCATCTGGACCGAGCCAGACGACCTAACCCCGCAACAGTTTCTAGCGGGAGAATTGATGGAGAACGCCCCGACGCCAAGGCGTGGGTGATGATGGGAGATACTTCGATGGAGTTGATTGATACGGATGACGTGAAATCTGCGAAACCGTGGATGACGCGTGACGCCGGGGATTAGATCGGGCAGTTACTGAACAGTTGAGGCGAAATATCATAGATGGGAGTCTTACATTGATGCGTCATGTCCTGGTGGTCAAGGCTCGGCGCGGACGCGCGGTGCTTCCGATCGTGCTCGGAATTGTTGTTGTCGGGTTGTTGTTTTGCGGCGGTGCGGGCTATTTGTGGGAAAGATCGGTGTGGCAAGCCCGCGAGGCTGTGTCGCGAAACAATTTGAAATCGATTGCAATCGCACTCAGTGACTATCACGGCAAGTATGGCGAGTTTCCGCCGGCGTACGTTGCCGATGCAGAGGGGAAACCGATGCACTCGTGGCGCACGTTGTTGCTTCCGTTCTTGTTCCAAGGATATCTGTACGACGAGTACGATTGGGAGCAGCCATGGAATAGCACTCAGAACAAGTCGCTTTGCGAGATGCCCCTCTTCAGCTACGAAGATCCGCTGCGCGGTTTCAACGACGATTCGCTGACGACTTATAAGATGATCGTTTCCGATCCGCCTGCTTCGGAGCCAAACGCCGTCGCCATGGTGGTCGCTGACTACAGCAATCCGGTTCCTTGGTATCAGCCGGAAGATATTTTGGCGAACGACTTCGTCAACGGCAAGATGTTTGAAAACGCCCCCTACCCGCGGGTCATGGTCGTGCTGGCCAACGGGGACGTCGAGATCACTCAGCTTGAGGACAAGCGGCAGCGAAATGACTGGTTGCCCAAACCTGTTGAGGACTAGCAAGTCTTACACCGTAGCGGCTGTCTGATCGAAGGCGGCCGCTAGCTCTTCTTCTCGGGCCGCAGCACCAACACCGGGCAGTGCGCCAACCGAACGACGCGGTCAGCGACCGAGCCAAGCAACACCCGCAGGATGCCGCTGCGTCCGTGGGACGGCATGATAATCAGTTTGGCGTCGACCTGATCGGCGTACTCGGTAATCTGGTGGCCGGCGTCGCCAAAGAGGACCCGGATTGTGACCTCGGCGCCAAGCTCTTTAGTGATCGCGTCAGTGGCGTGTTTGGTGCGGGTCGCATGATCGACCGTGTTCCACATTTCGCCAGGTTCGGCGGGGGACAACTCTCCCAGCACATGGACGACGTGGACTCCGCTGGGATCGCCCAGCAGACCAATGGCCCGGCCTACCGCTTCCTTCGATTCCGCGGAAAAGTCATACGGCACAACAATCGGCGGGTGTGTGAGCCAGGTCATGAGAAGCTCCTTGATGCGTCCAGCAAAGTAATATCCCTCACCTAGATTTTACCCCGAAGTAGGCGCAGAAAAAAAGCCGGCGTCCGGAAAAGACGCCGGCTGGTTGCAAATTGCAATGCTGGCTCGTGGGGCGTTTTTGCAGCGCCATCCGTCCATGTGCGCTTGCAGCCGAAGGTTTTCGTCGGAAAACGATCGGCCGCGTGCTTCCGTAGTGTGGCTAGCTGACCAATTCCTTGATCACCTTACCGCCGTTGGCGATTTTCATCGGACGGCCGTTCTTGCTTGTGAAGGTCGTTTCGAGTGAAATGCCCATCGCTCGGCACACGGTCGCCATCAGGTCTTCGGCCGAGTATGGTTCGGTCTCGACGCGGGTACCGTCGGCGCTCGTTTCGCCAACCGCGATGCCGCCGTTGATGCCGCCGCCGCCGACGACGGTGCTCCAGCTGCGGGCCCAGTGGTCACGGCCGGTGTTGCCGTTGATCCGCGGGGTGCGGCTGAATTCGCCCATCCAGACGATGGTGGTGTCTTGCAGCAGACCGCGCTGTTCGAGGTCGGTCACCAGGGCCGACATCGCCTGGTCCATGACCGGCAGCTTGTTGTCGGACAAGGTGTTGAAGATGTTGGCGTGGTTGTCCCAGCCGCCCAGATCGACTTCGATGAATGGCACGCCCGCTTCGACGAGACGACGAGCGAGCAAGCAACCCTGGCCGAAGCCGTTGGCGCCGTACATCTCTTTCATCGCGTCGGGCTCTTCGTTGACGCGGAAGGCCTTCATCTGCTCGCTGGTCATCAGGTTGACCGTCTTGTTCAAGATCTTGGCGTGATCTTCGGCGGCCGGCCCACGACGTTGGCTGATGAAACCATTCTCGACCAGCTTCAGCATCTCGAGACGCTTGCCGAGCGTTTGGTCGCTCATGCCTTGCATCTTCAGATTGCGAACCTGACCGTTGCTGCTGACGGTGAACGGCGCCCAAGTCATGCCCAGGAAGCCCGGCCCCACGCTACCGCCGCCGACCGAAACGAACGGCGGGATTTCCAAGTAAGGACGTTGGTCGAACAGCTCGTGAGCGATGACCGAACCGTAGCCTGGGTGCTCGATGTTCGGGTTCGGGACGTAACCGGTGTGCATGTAGTAGCGACCGCGGCCGTGATCGGCTTCGCGGGTGCTCATCGAGCGAACGACCGACAGGTTGTTCATGACCTTGGCGGTCTTCGGCATGTGCTCGGTGATCTGCAGATCGCCGGCGGTCGAAATCGGACGGAACGGACCGCCGGTGGTTTGGCCCGGCTTGAGGTCCCAGATATCCATGGTGCTTGGCCCGCCACCCATCCAAAGCAAGATGCAGCTCTTGCCGCGGCTGGTGAGATCCGCGGCGTGAGCGCGGATCGATTGGCCCATCATCATCGCCGGAGCGACCATGGCCGAAGCGCCCGCCATATGCTTCATAAAGTGACGACGCGACATCCCGGTGGGAATGGACATGTGTATTACCTTTACTGAATTCGCATTGTTAGCTAGGAATGTATCGGAAAAGCGAGGGCATCGGCCCACTCGCCTTTAGTGGTTGAGGATGAACTCGTTGCTGTTGAGCAGGGCCCAGAAAACGTCTTGCAGCGCGGCGGCGACGTTTCCTTTATGGCTGGCGACCAGGACGCCGGCCGCTTGCATTTCGGTCTTGGTCGGACGGCGCGCGACGGTTGCCATGTACAAGTGGCGGATCGCTTCTTTGCCGTCGTCGCCATTGGCGGCCAGTGTGGCGATGAAGCTGCCCGGCTTGATGCTGGTCGCTTCCCGAATCAGGTCGCCGTTGAACATCATCAAGGCCTGCGGAATGGTGCCGTTGAAGGTGGTTGATTCGTCCCCTTCATCGGTGCCGAAAGCGATGGTGAACTGCTGCATCCACATGCTCTTCATTCGTTCTTGCTCGGCATAGTCAGCCCGGGTCTTGTGAGCCTGGGTGGCGACGATCAGCGATTCGTACAGCTGTTCGGCGTCCATCTGACGCAGGTAGAAGTGGCTAAACTTCGGCGTTTCGCCGATCGTCGGGTCATCCACTTCGTTCCCCTTGGTGATCTTGCTCGACAGGCCATACGCCTGGCTCAGCGTGATCCACTTGATCAGCTCTTTCATGTTGAAGCTGGATCCGCGGAACTCTTCGCCCAGGTAGGTCATCAACTCGGGGTGCGACGGGCGGTTGTGGGGCCCCATGTCGTCGATCGGCTTGGTGAAGCCATGCCCGAAGAAATGGCTCCAGGTTCGATTGACGATCGCTTCCTGCATTTCACGCGAGTCGTTGATGAACTTCGACAGCTCTTCGCGGCGGTTGACCTGCGAAACCATGCCGTTGGGGTCGATGTTGGTGCCGTCGATGAAGACCGGGTAGGCGACTTCCATCAGTCCGTTGCGAAGTTCGTAGTAAACTTCGGCTTGGGACGGGTTGCCGCTTTCGCCGCGGAAGTCGACGTTGGCCAGGCTCATCGCCATGCCGTTGCCGTTGTTCGCTTCCATGCCGCGATTACGACGAGCGCGGGTTTGACGGAAGAAGGCGTTCAGTTCCCAGAACTTGTCTTGCTTCCAGCTGTTGAACGGGTGGTTGTGGCACTGGGTGCACTGCACCTGAACGCCAAGGAAGATCTGGGCGGTCTTGGCGGTCGCCTGGACGCCATCCTCGGCCAGCTTGTCCATGTAAAAGTTGACGGCCCCGTTGAAGCCCGGCATACCCGGCGCGTTGGCGCCTTCGGCGGTGACGATCTCGCGGACCATCTGATCGTACGGTTTGTTGCGGGCGAAGCTGTCGCGAAGGTACTTTTGCATTCCTTCGCGGTTGATCTGCGAGTTGTTGTCCAGGCCGCCGTTTCGACCGATCAGGACATTGGTCCAGATGGTGGTCCAGTTGCGGGCATATTCTTCGGTATAGGTCGAATCGTTCAGCAGTTTCTCGACCAGGTTCTTTTTTCGGTCCTTGCTGCGATCGCGCTGGAACTCTTCCAGCTCGGCGACCGACGGGACGCGACCGATGATGTCGAGGTAGACGCGACGGACCCACTCGAAATCTTGGGCTTCCGGCGCCGGCTTAATGCCGTAGTCCTTCCACACCAGGCTGATTTGTTCGTTGATCTCGGCGACCTGCGGAATGCCGTAGTCATCTGAAGACCGAGCGGCCATCGAAATGCTGACCCAGCCGACCATGAGACAGATAGCCAGGCCGATACGAGAAAAAGTCGCCATGGGGTAATGCCTTGAGTTGCTGATGGGAAAAGTGGAGGTTCAGTCGTGTCGTAGTTTGAGACGAGCGTCTCAATCTTCGCCAACGAGCAAGCGATCTATAAACCAACAGCGTTCAGTTTAACAGTTGGTACTCAGAAATTGCAGAGAAAAGATGGAAATGGCCCCTGTGTACCACTCAGTGGTGTGGGTTTTTTAGGCGGAGTGATGCAGACGAGGGTGTTGCAAAATCGAGCAGTGTGCAATTTTGATGCACGCAAAATAAAACAGGCGGGCTGACCAAGTTGATCAGCCCGCCTAGTTTGTTGAAAGCGAAAACTGCGCCTCAGCAGCTTCCGTTTGCCTCTTCCATGTCCCAAAGAAAGCCATAAAGCGTTAAACAGTAAGGTTTTTCGCTCTATGGACCGGATCGCCTCTTCACAACGCCGGCCCCTTGATAGGAATCCTCTTCTCTGTCCCGACCCTATCGACTTGGCCTCTTCTCATCCTTGGAACACCTGACATAGATGCAATAGGCGTGCCAAACTAAGACGCGTTCCAAATAATTCTTGCCCCGTGAAAACTTCTCGACGCCCCTGGGGTTACAATAGTCGAGATATAGATCAGGCCGGCCCAGCGCTGGCCTCCGGTCGACCGTCTCTACCCAAACGTCATCGAAACTACCGCCGAACAGGCCAGGAGCGCCGCTTGTCGATTACTGAATCGACCGCCAAACGTTACGAACTGCAAGATCCGGACGTCCGGCTCATGCTTGAGGTGCGCGACGACAATGCGGCCGCGTTCGAGGAGTTGATGCTGCGCTATCAAAACCGGCTGATTAACCTGATGCACCATTTGATGGGGCGCCGCGACCAGGCCGAAGACCTGGCCCAGGAGGTTTTTCTGCGGGTCTACCGATCGCGCAAGTCGTACAAGCCGGGCTCGAAGTTTTCGACCTGGCTGTACACGATCGCCAATAACGTCGCCAGCAACGCTCGCCGCAGTATGGCTCGTCGCAAAGAGATCCACATCGACGGCGGCGATGAGGGGGGACTAGGCCCGGCCAATCCGCTCGAACGGATCGCCAAAGCGGCCAGCGGGCAGATGCCGGCGCGGGTGATCGACCGGGCCGAGATGGGCGAAGTCGTCCGCCTGGCGATGGAAACGCTGAACGACCGCCAGCGAATGGCGGTATTGTTGTCGAAATTTGAGGAAATGAGTTACGCCGATATCGCGACCACCATGGGGATGTCGGTTGAAGCGATTAAGTCTCTGCTCTCGCGGGCCCGGGCCAATTTGAAAGTGGCGTTGGAACCGTACCTGGAGCAAGGGGCGCGACCGCCAGCCGAATGAGCGCCAGTCATATGAGTACGCCGAACAACGACAATTTGGTACCTGTCGATGACGCCGAGCAGCAGCTTGTCGCCTATCTCGACGGAGAGTTGACCGACGACGATCGCATCGCCGTCGAAGCTCGCCTGGCCGACGACTTCGACTATCGTCAGCGGCTGCAGCGGCTGGAGCGCGCCTGGGATATGCTCGATACGCTCCCCCGCGTCGAAGCGAGCGAATCGTTCGTGCATACCACGGTCGAAATGATCTCAGTCGCCGCTTCGCAAGAGCTCGAAACGATTCAGGATCAGCAACAATCGCGCAAATGGCGGGTGCTGGCGATTACTTTGGCCGCTTCACTGGTGGCGGCGGTCGCCGGGTTCGGCTGGATCAGCTATTCAGCCAGCAGCGAAAACCAGCAACTGCTGACGGAACTGCCGCTGATCGAAAACATGGACAAGTACCAGAAGGTCGACGAGGTCGAGTTCCTCGAACAGCTTCGCAACGAGGGACTGTTCGTCTCGGAGGTGGATGATGGCGCTTAGGCGATTTGCGCTTTCGACCTGTTTGCTGCTTGCCGGGGCCAGCTTTGCCCAGGGAGAAGACCTTGCCGAACGTCGGCAGCGAATCGAGCAGATGTCGCAGGCCGAAAAGGAAGAGCTAATGGCCAGCCAGCAGCGATGGGAGCGACTGTCGGACGACGGCCGTGAGCATTGCCTGGAGATCCATACGGCCCTGGAGACCCGCGATGACGGCCAGGAGCTGCGCGACGTAATGAACCGTTATTATGAGTGGCTCAAGTCGCTCGATCCGGTCAAGCGGGCCGAAATTGAAAAGCTGCCGATCGACAAACGGGTCGTGGTGATCAAGTCGGAACTGGAAGAAGAGTCGCGCCGCCGCCGGTTCGGAATGATGCGTGATGCGCTGCACGACGCCAGTCCGCAAGACATGCCCAAAATCTGGAGTTGGCTCGTCGATTTCATGAAGACCAATCGCGAGCCGATCGAAAGATACATGGACGCGCAGCTCAGCGAAAATTCGCGGTTGCGGGCCCGACTCGAGGAACGCCCCGAAGAGCAGCAGTTGTTCTGGGTTTGGAGCAAGATGAACTTTGACCGTCAGGAAGACGCTCCCTTGCCGGGGCCGCAAGACATCCGTCGCCTGATGGCCGATTTGACTCCGAAGACCCGAGACCTAATCGAGAAGCTGCCGATCGACGGTCAACGAGAAATTTTGCGACAATTGATCTTCCGCGCGTTCCACTCGCAGATGTTGGAAAACGCCAGCGAAGAGGATGTCCGCAAGTACTTTGAAAAGCTGCCGGCCGAACGTCGCAGTCACTTGGCGACATTGCCCAAAGAGGAATTCGACAAGGAGTTGCGCGAGGAATACTCGCGCCACCTGATGTTTAACTTCTTTGGCGGCGGTCGACCTGGCGGGCCCGGTGGACCGGGAGGTCCGGGAGGACCGGGAGGACCGGGAGGACCGGGAGGACCGGGAGGACCGCGTGGCGACGGCAATGGGCCGAGCCGCCGGGGCGATTGGAATGGACCGGGCGGCCGTGGAGGTCCGCGTGGTCAAGACGATCGTGGCGGAGACCGCCGACGGGGCGACGAAAATCGCCCCATGACGCCAGCTGAAGAACAGCCGGCGACCAGCGAATCGAACTAGCTAGGCCACGCTCTATCAAAAAAAGGCCGATGCACAAGCATCGGCCTTTTTCGTTCTCTTATAGCGACGGCCCCTTAGAGCGGTTTTCCTCCATATGTATCGTTCTGGCTGGTTGCGGCCGCGCTGGTCGGCGTTGACCTGCATCGACGAATCTTGAGGATTCGCCTGCTTCGGGCGCCTTGACCAGCTTGCCTCACCAACGCCAGAAACGCTACAGCTATCAGAAAAACGCTCTAGAACTTGAAGTTCTGGATCCCTTCTTTCACATTGTTGCGGTAGAAGTTGTCCAGGTTCATCCGCTGCTCTTGCTGGATCATTTCGTTGCCAGCTCGGATCCCCTTAAGCAACTCATCGTTGAGCTTCGCCTTGTTGCTCATTCCCTTGCCGCCGTAGGCTGCGTTGGGCGCCTGCTGTTGGGAAGTCGGAACAGGGGCGTTGCCGAGCGACTTCTCGCCGCGGTAGAAGGCGTATTCGCCCGCTTCCGCTTCGGCCAGGATCGTCGTCCGCCCCTGAATGCCGTCGGCCACAAAGACGCCACGGAGGTCGGTGTCGCCCGAGACGAACTCGTCATTGGCGGAGCCGATCACTTTGACGTGCACGTCGGCGACGTAGGCGTCGGTTTTGACGTTACGAATCGTCGCTCGGACGCGGCCCGAATCGACCTCTTCCTGCACTTCGACCTTCAGCGGCGAGATCAACACCAGGCCGCTGGCATGCAGGTTATCGCCACGGCAGACGACCAGGTAGGCGCCTTCCTCTTTGAGCGGCAGGTTCACCTCTTTCGTCCGATCCCGATAGTCCTTGCCATCGCCCAACTCCACTTTCTCTTCGTGGTAGGGGCGAATGCCGGCCAGGTTAATCTTGGTGATCTGCTGCAAGTTGCGGCGTAGCAGGCCGAACTTCATCAGGTCGATGCGGTAAACGTTGACGTCGCAAGCCGCGATATTGCGGAACTCGAGCTTCACCTTGGCCGCCTCATCCGGCGTGAAGGTCGAAACGTCGTCGAGCGCAATCCGCTTGTGCAGGAAGTAGTCGATCGACTGAGCGGCGTCGACAAAGCGATCCTTCACCTTCTCGTAGTCGGCGATCGCGGCAGCGGCCTGACCCAAGGCATGGTGGATCTGCCCCATGATGTAGACGGCTCGCCACTTGTTCTCCTCGGCCAGCTGACGACTGCCGGAGAGGGTCGCGGGGCGTTTGTACTCGGCGACCTGCTCGCACATCTCCAGGGCCTTCTCGTGCTGTCCGAGAGCAAAGTGGCAGAAACCGGTGATGTACCAGTAGCTGCTGAGGAAATTGCTGTCGGCGTAGCGGCGGGTGTAGTCGCCGCAGACCGAAATCGCCTGTTGATAAGCGTCGAGCTCAATCAAGCCGGTCGCCAACGAGAAGGCGGCCTGGTCGGCCGAAGGATCTTCCGGATTGGAGGTCAGGAAGTTCTCGAGCATCCCCAGCGAACGCCGGACCAGCGTCACCCGGTTGATGTTCTTCTCTTTCAGCTGCGGGTCCTGAGCCGCATTGGGGGCCTTGGAGAAGACCTGCTGGGCCAGAGCGTACTCGGCGGTCGCCACGTACGGTTCTGGCGGCGAATTCTGCAGCAGGGCGGTCATCACCTCGACGCTGCGGAGGAACTCGCTTTGATCCTGCAGGAAGCCGGCGACCTGGCTTTCGACCATAAAGCTGGCTTCGACCGTCGCCCGGTAGACCAGGTAGGCCCGCTCGTACTCGCCGATCTCGTGGTACGCTTTGCCAATTTTCATCAGCTTGGCGAACGGAATCTCCAGCTCAGGATACTTCTCGATCACGATCTCGAAGTAACGCACCGCTTCGGCCGATTTGCCTTGCGCCAGGCTGATATCGAGCAGCATCCGGACCGTTTGCTGGAAGTAGTTGGTCTGCAGATTCCAGTTGCTGAATAGCTCGGTCAGATGGCCATGGGCGCCTTCGTAGTCATGCTTTTCAAACTTCAACCGGCCCAGCTCGTACAGTTCGAGCGGGGTCAGCCGATACTTGTCTTCGCTCTTGCCACCCAGGGGAAGCACCTTCAGCGGCTGCGACTTGGCGACGACCATGTCGTCCAAGTGATAGGCGTCGCGGAGGATCGTCGGCAGCCCTTGATAGTCACCGGGGATCGAGCCGATCACGTCAAACTCGACGCGCCCCAGGCCGCGGTTGCCGCCGAGATAGAAGAGGATGCCGCCTGGCTGGACCTCGAAACGTTCGAAGCTGCCGCGGACCGACTTTTCGTCGACGCGAACGCCGGAGGGGAGCGGCTCGAAGGCGATCAGGTAAGGCATCTGCTGATCGCGAGAATTGCCAGGGACGTTGTTCCGCCACATTTCGAGCGAAACGTGCCCCTTCTTCGCGACCGGCAACTGCGTCATGTCATTGCGGAAGCTGGAGTAGTTGCCGGTTACGAGGCCGAATCCACGCGAAACCGGGCGGCCGTCAAATTCGATCGGGGCAGGCGTGTAGTAGCGACGGACTCGCCAGTTGTTGGCGGTGCTCTCCAGCTTGTCGGCGGCGACGAAGCCGGCCAACACGCATTCGTAGGAGAACTCGCCGCGGCCGTTGAGCTCGAAACGAACGGTTTCTTTTTCTTTGTTGGTCAGCATGTCGACCGGCACTTCCAACGTTTGCGTGGTCGACTCGGCGTCAAACTTCAGCGTCTTTAGCGGTTTGTCGTTGACGATCACCGTCAGGTCATAAGCGTCGGCGGCCAACTGCTTGGTGGCGTTGTAGCCGCAGACCGCCAGCATGATCGGGCCGACCGCTTTCTCGGGCGCCCAGCGAGCCCCGCAGCGATGCTGCATCAGCCACTCAACTTCCTTGCGCAGCTCTTCCTGCTGCGGCGAGAGCTTGTACTGGCACAACGCGTAGAGCCCACGAGTTTCGACCTCCGCCGAGTTCCACGACATCGGCGAGACGCCGCCCCCTCCGAGCTTCTGCTTGGCCAACGCGATGATTTCGCCAGCCGTTTCTTTGCGGTTCATTTCGGCGAAGGTCAGGGCCAAGTACGCCAACCCGGCGTTGGAAAGGGAATTGCGATTGCGGTAGAGTTGGTTGGCGAGCGGGAAGTCTTCGTGGCCCGCTTTGGTTACCGCATGCAGCAGCACAGCACGGCTTTCGTAATCGCCGACCGCCAATTGCGTTAGCTGGTTCTTCAGAAAGTTGAGCCCGCGATCGAAGACCGCCTTGTCGACGGGGTAACCAGCGTTCTTCGCCAGCGACAATGCCCACATCGCTCGCGACGAAGTATAGGCGTTGCTGGATCCGGAAGGACCGGCCCAGTTCCACGAGCCATCGTCTTTTTGCGTCGCCACGATCGAGCGCAGGTTGCGGCGGATCGCCTCGTCGAGCGATTGCATCTGTGGGTTCGATGCGTCGCGTCCTTTACTCATCAGCTGTTGCAGCGCCAACGCCGCCATCAGATCGCTGGTGTTGGTGTCGATGCCGGTGGCGAAGCGTTGGTTGTCCAATTGACGCAGCGTCGGCGCCGTGTGCAGCACGTCGAACAGCGTTTGTTGTACGGTCGGGCCGATCACGATCTGCATTCGCGGGCTGCTCCAGGGCATCTTTTCTGGACGCTGAACGAAAGCCGAAGTGCTGCTGGCCGATGTGCCGGTGGCGATCGCATAGACCGGCATGCCGGCGGGCAGCAGCGGGGCCAAAGCCAATTGCTGGTCGGTCGTCTCGCCGGCTGAGACGGTCAGCGAGAACTCAATCTCGGCGCCCGGTTCGGCGTCGTCCTTACCAGCGACCGGCAGGGCGAAGCGGACCGGGAAGGCGAGATCGACGATTCCCTTCTTTTCGACCTTTAGCGTCTTGGTCTCGGTTTGCGACTTGGCGCCGATCGTCGTCTTCAGCGTGACGGTGATTTCTCCCTCGTCGATCAGGTCGTTATGAACCGTGACCGGGATCTGGGCCGAGTCGCCATCGACAAATGCGGCCGCCGTACGCAATTCGCCAAACAGCGACTTGCTGACCGCCAGTTCGGTTTCGGCCTGACCGGCGAGGGTATCGACCGTCACCCCGCGTGATTTCAGCTGCCAGGCGGTCGAACGTTCGGGCAGCGTGATCTCGATCTTCGCTTTTCCCTTCTTGTCGGTCATGACGGCGGGATCCCAGAAGCCGGTCTCCTGGGCTGGAATGCCGATCAAGATCCGCTCGCCATTGGCGGCCGCCTTTTTCAGGCGATCTCCGGCGGCGCTTGCGCCCCAGTTCTTACCCAGTTCGGTCGCGAAGTTGAGGTTCGAGAAACGCCCGTCAATGCCCAACATCTGGACTTCACGCTGGGCGCCAAGAACTTTCCAATTGTCGGCCTGCATCATCCAGTTGGAGTCATAGGCGAGCCGATTCAATTGGCGGTCCGATTCAAAATAGTAGTCGTACCGGTTCTTTTCGTCCGCTTCGCGTTTGCGGCGAAGCGAACTTTCGTCTAGCGGGGCTTGGCCGTCGCCCGCCATCTGGCGACTCTGGGCCATTTGCTGCTGCGGATAGGCGCCGTAGTCGCGGGCCGGCTGACTGGCCGCCGGTGGCGGGGCGTTGTTGCCGCCGCCAAAGAAACCGCCGCCTCCGAATCCGCCTCCACCGCCGCCGAAGCCCCCCATGGCGCCAGACTGTGGAGCCGCAAAACGGGCTCCGCCGGCTCGGCCGTTCAGGGCGATGCCGTCAAAGTCGCGGTCGCTTAGTTCCGACAGCGTTTCTTCTTCGCGGGCCAGCGTCTCCAGGCGTTCCTCTTCGGCCAACAGCAGTCGGTCGATGGAGCTGGTTTGGGGGTGATAGCAGAACTCGATCGTCGCCGAGGTTCGCATCGCGAAGGTCCGGGAAGCCCCACCGAAGAATTTCTCGATCGCCGCAACTCGCTCCGGGAAACGCTCCAAGAGCGCCTTCTCGACCATCGCCACGCTCAGCTCGGCGGGAACGGGTTGTCCGGCGGCGTTGGTTGTCGTGACTTCCAGCTCGATCTTGTCACCCGGCTTGTGGTTGTCACCGAGGATCCTCATCGCGATTTGCAGATCACGTTCGACCTGGAACGGGCTGGTCGCGGTGTGAAAGCGAACCGGCGCCTCTTCAAGCGATTGTTCTTTGGTCGGATCGATCATCACCGCCAGCGACATCTGGAAGTTGGGGGCCAGTTTCGAGTCGACGTCGATCGCGATCTCGTTGTCCCCCTTCTTCAGCTGTACCAGGCGATACTCCAAGATCTTGGCCCCTTCCAGCGTCAACAGCGCCAAGGCCGGGCGTTCGCGCCAGTGAACTTTCACCGTCGCTTTTTCGCCCGCCTTCAGCGTGTGCCGATCGGCCAAAATGCGGAGGCGAATCTTGTCTTCTTCGCCCGAGATTCTTACAGCGACCTGACCCGAGACAATGTTGTCAAACCGGTCGGTTCCTTCCAGGCGAACGCGATAGTCGCCCCCGTCGGGAAGCTGGAGCGTCTTGCGGACGACGCCGGTCTTCTCGTCACTCTTGACGGCGAACTCTTCGACCAGCTTCTCTTGTTTGCCGCTGGCGCCCTTGGCGTCGAGCAACTGGAAAACCTTCAGCGTCAGGTCCTGGGCGATCGGTTTCCCTTCGGCGTCGTTAACCGTAGCGTCGACTTCAAACGTCTCGCCAGCCAGATAGACCGGGCGAACCGTCTTGGCCGTGATCGTGAAGCCCTGCGTCGACAGCAAGAAGGGATGCGTGGTCGAGGTTGAGTGGGCCGGCAGTTGGACCGCCAGGTTCAGCGTTTGCGATTGGCGGAAGTCGCGGGTCTCGAACTCGAACTTCACTTCTCCCTTGTCGTCGGTCGTGGCGGTGAACATCCGGTCGCCATTGAGGGCGTAGCTGATCTCGGCGCCTTCGACCGGGGCGCCATAGTAGTAGGCGGCCTTGATGGCGCCGGTGATCTTCTCTCCCCGATAATAAACCTTGCGATCGGATTCGACCGTCAGAAAGACGGAGGGGAGCTGGTACTCGTGGACCACGAACGATCCTTCGTACCTTACTTTGTCCGCCGAGACGACCATCCGGTAGTTGCCCAGCGCCGCGCCGGTCGGCAGCAGCAAGTGCGATTGGAACGAGCCGTAGTCGCTCAGCTTGATCTCTTCTTCCATCACCAGGCGATTGCGGCCGTCGAAGACCTCCAGCTTGTAGTCGCGATTCTCGGGCACGACGTAGATGTCATTGACGGCGTCGCGGATGATCCCCTTCAGGTGAACCAACTGGCCGGGGCGATAGGCGGGACGATCGGTGTACAGGTAGCCGGCGCGAGCCAATCCCTGAGCGACGCCCAAACCGTTCAAATTGACGACGCTTGACGCGATGTGACCATCGGCGATCGCAAAGACTCGCAGGTCGGCCGGATCACGTAGTTCTTTGCGATTGGCCTGGTAGACGCCATCTTCGCCTGTCTCGACCTCGGCGAAGACTTCGCTGCCGTTGGAGAGCAACAGCTTGACGCCAGGCCACGGTTTGCCGGTTCGCATATTCTGCGTGAAGATGAAGACCTCGTCCCGCGAGCTTTTCACGATCATGTCGAGATCGCTCTGCAGGACCAGCGTGGTCGCTTCCTGCGTCTTGCCGCTGACGGTGATCGCCATGACGCCGGCGGTCGGCTTGTCATCACCGGGCAGCGGCACGTCGACCTGGGTCGAAAAGAGCCGATATTTCTCGTAGTCCGCAACCTTGTGCTCTAGCTGCGAATCGGGATCGATCAACGCGATATCGAGCGATTCGACGCCGGTCGCCAGATGCATCTTGCGGAAGTAGGTTTCGAGATCGACCTTGTAGATCTGCACGTCGACCGATTCCAGGTTGCGGGTTTTCAGGCCGATCTTGGGCGTTTCGTTGCTGCGGTAGACGCGAACGGTGCTGATCGACAGTGATTTGTTCGACAATAGCGCGATCTGCTGCTGCGCCGCTCCGGCCTGCGAGCCCCAGTTCAGCTTCTTGTACTCTTCCATCGCATCGGCCAGGCGATTCAGATCCTCGGCCAAGGTCAGGCCGACGCGGTATTGGGCGATCGAAGCTTCATTGGTCCGGGGATACTTCGAGACGACCTGGCGCCAGGCGGTGATCGCCTCGTCGTACTTTTTCTGCCGATAGAGCATTTCGGCGAAGTCGTTCTGGATGCCCCGATTGCGTTCGTCAATCGGATACTTCACCAGAAACTCACCCCACGCGGCGCGAGCGGCGTCGTAATCTTCCCGCTCCATCGCATCCTTACCCTTGGCATACTCGGCGTTGATGATCTGCCGCTGCGCTTCGCTCCAATTTCCGTGGGTTGGGTGCTGTTGCAGATAGGTGCGCCAGGCGGCGATCGCTTCTTCAAATTTCTTCTGTCGCGCCAGGGCCAAGCCTTTCAGATATTGGGCTGACGCGTACTGGTTGGTCTTGGCTAGATCGTCCTGGGCTAGAAATTCATCGATCGCGGCAAGTGCGTCTTCGGTCCGACCTTGATGCAGATAGCTCTGGACGATTCGCAGGTGGGCGGACGCCACGTTCTTGTGATCGGGGTAGGTCGTCAGAAACTTCTTCAGGGCGGCGACGCCAAGTTCCAGGTCATCTTTGTTGTTGGGATTGGGCAGGCCATACGTCTCAGATATGCGGAACGAGGCGAGCGGAATCAGAGGCGATTTGGCGGTCCCATTGAGGGAAAGTAGATCTTCCCAGGTGCGGCGCGACTCGACTTGGTTGCCTGCCGCCAGGTAGGTTTCGCCCAGTTCGTAGCGAGCCGGCAGCAACAGGCCGTCGTCTTCGTTCGCTTTCAGGAAAGCCTGGTAGAGGTTGATCGCCTGGCCGAGGTTGTTCATCTGCTTGTAACAGCGGGCGATCTGCAACCGAATCCGGGTAGCGGTTTCCTTCATCGGGCCGATTTCGGCCGCTTTTTGATAGAAGGCGAGGGCTCGCTGGTAGTCGGGCTGTTTGTTGTCGGCCTTGGGAGCGTAGAAGGCGTCGGCGAATTCGAGATAGATCGCCGCGATCTCTTCTTTCCGCTGCAGCGAGATCAGGTACTCGGCCTCGGCCTGATAGGCAAGTTCGGCGGTTCGGTAATCGCCGGCGCGAGCATGGGCCACACCGATCGCAAACCGGGCTTTCCGCGTCCAATCGCTATCGGGGAACCGCTTGGTCAATTCGGTCATGACCGCGATCGACTCTTTGTACTTGTTAGCGAAGAAGTAGGCCCGGCCTTTCAGATAGGTCAGGTAAGCGGCGTCTCCCTGCTTGTCGGCGATCGCCTGGTCGATGGCGGCGATCGCTTTGTCGTACTGGCGATCTTGCATCGCCTCGCGAACCGGCTTGGGGACCGAGAGGAGGCTTGATTGATTGACGGGGCCGGTTTCGGCCGCCGGGGCGGCGTTGGCCTCGTTGTCTTCGGCCCCATCATTTTGGGCCAGCAGTAGGGTCGGCGAGAGTAGCAGCAACCAAAGAGCAGGGCAGAGAGTCCAGCGTCGCATAGTGGGTTCCCTAATACGCAGCGAATGGAGCGCACGCAGTTGTGTACGAGAAAAGTGGTTCCGCCAATAAGACGAGCATGGGGGGGCGGCGGTTTTCTGATCGTAGTTGAAATCTACGAATTCTCCCAGCAACTGGCGCGGGTTTCGGAGAATTCCGTTTGGCAGCTAAGTACTGACGCGAACTGGCGTTACCGCCGGCGGACGACTCTTGCCCAATTCATCTGGCCAGGGGAGGGGGAAGCCTCTATGATCGTCCCCCCGGGCCCTTGTCTGAAGGGTACGCCAAGCGAGACAGTGAAGAAGGAACGAAGCGTCATGGATCGACGATTTTCCGCAAGTTGGGGCGTTTTTGCCTGCCTGATGGCGATATTGGTCGTGGGCTGCGCCGGCTCTGGCGAAGAAGAAACGGCCTCGGTGCCGGACGATGCGCCGCAAGGTGCGCCGACCGAGCCACTCGCCCAACCAGTCGTCGAGCCGGCCGAAGTCGACGTTCCCCGCGAAAAAATCGAAGCGCGTATTGCTTCCGACGAAATGGAGGTCGCTCCGATGAGGATGCGATCGATGGCCCAGCCCGAAGCCGCCCCCGGCGCAAGTTCGCGGATGATGCGGGCGCCGGCCAGCACGGGAGCTCGGCCTCCGCTGCAAGTCGCCGCCGCCGAAGCGGAAGCGGTTGCAGCCGCCGAGGCGGCGACTATGCCGCAGCCGATGATGGCGCCCATGATGGCGGCTGAGAGCGTCCCCGATGACACGCCTGGCTACGAAGTGGTCGAGGTCCTGTACGGCACCGATCGCGAGCTGGCGCTGGGCGCCGGCATTGTCGGGCACTTCTATCCGGCGATTGGATTGGCGCTCGGCGGTCTCTTGCTGTTTGGCCTGATGTGGAAATACCAGATGGCCCGGATCGGTGGCGTGCTAGCGATCGTCGCCATTTGCTTGGGGCTGTTTGTCGCCCGCGACGCTGGGCTCGACTATCAAAAAGAATTGCGAGCGCTAGGCAGCGGCAGTGCGATGTTTAGCGGCGGCCGCGGCGAACTGCAGTATGGGGCCTGTCACATCAGCATTCCCGAAGTGCACGAAGTTGGCCAATTGGAAGCTCCGTCGATCCTGAAGCTAGAACTGACCGAACGTCCCGAAAAGCATGTCGTGTTGCTGGAGGTCCTCTCAAAAGACGAAGAGGCGTTCTTTGCCGATCTGCGCGAAATGGTCGCCCAATCGCCGCGCCACGAGGTGCTGATTTTCGTCCATGGCTACAACGTTTCGTTTGAAGACGCCGCTCGACGTACCGCTCAGATGGCGTACGACCTGAAGTTTACTGGCGTGCCGATGTTCTATAGCTGGCCGTCACAGGCCGACCTGCTGGGCTATGCGACCGACCGGGACAATTCGCTCTGGACGGTCTCACACCTCAAAGAGTTCTTGCTGAAGGTCGCCCAGAATAGCAACGCCGATTCGATCAACTTGATCGCCCACAGCATGGGTAACCGGGCGATGGGAGCGGCGCTGGAAGAGATCGCCGCCGAGATGAAAGAAGAAACGAAGCTGTTCAACCAGGTCGTGCTCGCGGCGCCCGACGTCGACGCCCAGGTTTTCAAAGAGGACATCGCCCCGAACATCGTCCGGGCCTCCAACCAGGTCACGTTATACGCATCGGCAAACGACTTGGCGCTGCTGGCGTCGAAAAATGTGAATGGTTATCCCCGGGCCGGCGACGTCCGCCCCGAGATCGTCATCGTGCCAGGCGTCGATACGATCGACGTCTCGGCGATCGACACCAGCCTGATCGGCCACGCCTACTACGGCGACAACGATTCGATCATCAGCGACATCTTCACGCTACTGCACCAGCCGACCCCGGCCTCGCAGCGACGATATCTGAAATCAGCCTCCGGACCCGGCGGGATGTACTGGGTGTTTGAGCCAGGCTCCGGAATCGCAGACGCCGGTGGAGCCGCGACGCGGTAACGCGTCTTTCGTAATCGATCACGCCGCTGGACCAGTGCCGCGTTGATTTAGGCTGGGGCCACTTCGTCCGCCCAGACGCGGAACGACGCCAGTTCGCTGACGCCAAACGTGGTCGTCAGCGCGACATCGGCAGCGTCTCGACCGCGGGCCATCAGGACGCGACCAATCCGGGGTTGGTTGTGTCGTGCGTCAAAGGCGTACCATTGGCCGCCCAGATAGGCCTCGAACCAGGCGCTAAAGTCCATGGGCGCCGGATCGTCCGGCACGCCGATGTCCCCTAAATAGCCGGTGCAGTAGCGAGCCGGGATGTTGCAGTTGCGACAGAAGGTAACCGCCAAGTGCATGAAGTCGCGGCAGACGCCAACCCGTTCGCGATAGGCTTCGAACGCCGTTCGATTGGCCCGCGCCTGCATATAGTCGAAGCGAATATGCTGATGAACGTAGTCGCAGATCGCCTGCACTCGCGCCCAACCGGGCGGCGTCGCACCAAAGAGATTCCAGGCCAGGTCCTTCAATTCGCTGTCGACTTCACAATAGCGACTTGGCAGTAAGTAGATCAGCACGTCGGACGGCAGGTCTTGCACCTGGGCCTGCGTCGCTTGCGGAGCCTGCAGGTCGGGCAAGCCGCAATCTTCGACGAGCGCTTGATTGCGAAACGTCAGGCGATCTGCCGGCGCGACGATCCGCCCGCACCGGTTGCCGAACGAGTCGTAATACTCCTGAATCGGCAAATTGGGGGTCGCCTGCAGACAGTCGAATCGTCGAGTCGTCAGTTCGCGCGTCGGATGCAAGTAAAGCATCAGCAGCATCGGCGCGGGCTGCGGAAGTTGAAACGCAATCTCGTAGCCAACTTGAATTAGCATGGTTTGCCTTGGGGGGAAATGCCTTGCGGCGGCCGCGCTAATGAGGTCCAGCGATTGTCGATGGTCGCCGGAAGGAGGGGTAGGGCGCATTGTAACGTTGATATCTGCACATTCGCCGAGAATCTGGGCAGATTCCGAAAGGAGTCGTTCTCGGGCGAAATACAACGGGTTCTGCCGCCAAAAAGAAAGTTGACAACGGTCACGGATCAACGGTCGATCACCCGCGAAAGCAGACAAGAACGCGAATCCCGAAGGAAAGTGACTAGGCGGAGGTCAGGTGGAGGTTGCAGCCGTTTTCCCCACACTCGATCTAGAGGCTACTAATCGGAAGTGATTTCCACATCAGCGGGAGCATTGCCGATGAACCAGGAGACCCCTTCCTCGCCACGGAAGTGGACGCTGCGGAGCGGCGTTTGGTCATCGCGGCTAAAGAGACTGACGCGGAAGCCGTCGATCGTGGTCGCGGCTGTGCCCGGGGCGCCCCAGACGTAGCGACCATGGTCATACCAACCGCCAACGCCGCGGTCGAGCACGCGCCAATCGCCGCCGCTGCGGACTTCGATCTTCCAGGCGGCGTCCGCTTGCGGCTGATTGGGATAGGCGCCAGAGAGGGTGATCAGGTTGATCGCGACGGGCGTTTCCCACGTGGCCTGGTAGTAGACTGGATCGCTTTCGGAAACGATCCCCAGATCGGCGCCGCCGCCAACGCCGACTTCATGCCACTGTGAGTTTTTCAGGAAGCTTCGCTTGTTGGGTAGGTAAGCGAGATCGCCGGCTTCGCCCCGGGCGCCTTTGCCAAGCTTGGTAGCGTTGCTGGAAAGCTGGGCGGTAGCCAATTCGTTGGTGAGCGACGCCGGAAGATGCAGCTGATCGACGTCGATCGCTTGGGCGCCAGGGATGAACTCGGCATTGGGATCGCTGGGCGGGCGAGTCAGCGAGAGGTAGGCGAACAGGTCGATCAGCTCTTGCTCGCTCAGTTGTTTTTCGAGCCCTTCTGGCATCAGCGACAATTGGCTGACGCGGATCGCCTCGACATCGTCGCGGGGAATCGTTTCGAGTTTGCCACCTTGCAGTTTCAACACGACCCGTTGCTCGTTGTCTTCGACCATCAGGCCCGTCAGAGTGCGCCCATCCGCGGTTAGGACCAGACGGCCTTGGTAGTCAGGTCCGATTACCAAACTGGGATCAAAGACGCTGGAGAGAAGTTGTTCAAACGAACCGCGGCCGTTGGTGGTGATATCGGGACCGACTTCCTGGCCTTGGCCATAGATCTTGTGGCATTGTCCGCACAATTTTTGAAACGCGGCGGCGCCGGCGTGAGGATCACCATCGCGACTGCGGAGCAAACGCCGCATATCGGCGATCACCAGTTCTCGCTCCGGATTGCGCTTGGTGCGGATCTGTCCCCAGACTTGGATCGACTTGGCGACAACTTCGCTATCGGGGCTTTCCTGTAGCCGGCCGACCTGGTTGATGTTGAGCGCCTCTTTGGCGATTTTCTCGGCGGCGACGGCGGCTAGCAGTTGCGTGCTCCAGTCGACTCGCTGCGTGAGGACCTCAAGCGCCTTCGGTTGCAGGTCGCTGGGAAGCTGCGGATACGCGTCCAGCAGCATGGTGGCGACTTGCGGCTGATCGAGTTTGCCCAAGGCGGCGATTGAATCGGCCTGCAGCTGCTGGGAGGTTGGGGGCTTAGAGAGTAATACGTCGCGAACTGCCGGAACGATCTGATCATCGCCAAACGCCACCAATGCGGCGAGTGCTGCGGAACGCTTGTCATCCGGAGTGTCGCCACTTCGATAGGCGGCGCGAACGGCGGCTTGGGCCTGAGCGTTCTTCCAGGTGACCGCCAGCAGCGCGGCGTCGAAGTAGGCGGGGTGTTTATCGCCAGCGGCGAGGATCGGTTGCAGGACCGGTTCCAACTGCGACCGAATCGCGGCCAATCGATCGCCGCTGATTTCGCCCGATTGGACGCGAGCAGCGAGCGTCGCTAGTGAGCTAATTAGGGCAGAGTGGAGCTTCGGCGTCTCAGCGACCAGTTTGACCAATTGGATGATGCTGTCGGTCTCGACATTGGGCGCCGCCAAGATGCGATCGATGACGCGGGGGAGCAGTGCGGCGACGTTTGGATTGGTGGCCAGGTTGCGATCTTGAAGCAATTCGAACAGCTGACCGCTGTCGGTTTCCAGCAGCGGATGAAGGTTTTGCCAGACGATATGGGGAATCAATTTGTCGTCGCCGGCGGCGGCCAGTGCGGTTAGTAATGTCGGCATGGCTGGGATCTTGTGGATCTTGCCAGCGGCGATCACCGCTTGAAGCTGAACGTCGGGACTGGGATCGCTGGCCGCGGTAATGATCTTTGCCCGCAAGACTTCGCTGGCAACCTGGAAGTTGCCGGCGATCCGAATTCCCCAGGCTCGGATGGTCGGATCAGGGTCGTCGACCAGTTCGATCAGAAAGCCATCGCCGGGACATTGGTAGCCAGCGACGGCCCAAATCGCATGCAGACGCGTTTTTCGCGGGGCGGTTGGATCGACGGCAAGCTTGGTCAGCATGTCATAAGCAGACGGTTCTCGTTCGCTCAGCAGCCGCTGAGCGCGGTCGCGATAAAAACGGTTGCTGCTAGAGAGCCGCTCGATTAATTCTTCATCTTCTTCCTTGGCCAAGTCAAACGGCTCGGCTCGCGGGGCGTCTTTGTACCGAATCCGGTAGAGCCGGCCTTTCAGCCGATCGACGTCTGCCGGGCGGGCCATCGCGTCTTGGTAGCAGTGGTACCGGTCGTACCAGTCGAGTATGTAGAGGCAACCGTCGGGGCCAATCTTTTGATCGACCGGCATGTGCCAGACGTCGTTGGCGGTCAGGAAGTCGGGGTGCGGGTTGCCCAAGTAGGTCGAACCGTCGCGGGTCACTTCGTCGACGTTGATACAGGCGCCATGGATATTGCCCATGTAAAGACGATCGCGATACTTCGGCGGATAGGCGTCGCTGTCAAAGTACTCGATACCGCAATAGGCGGCCATTTGATGTTTGTGGTTGACGATCGACTCGATCTTCCAGGTGAACGGCGGATAGGGCCCGCCTTGGCGGTGGTAGTAACCGGTCTCGGTCAGATGCCAGAGGTGATCGATGACGCAGGCGCTGACGAAAGCGCTTCCTTCCGGATCGAACGCGATCCCCCAGGGATTGCTGGTCCCTTCGCAGAAGAGAGAGAACTCATCAGTACGAGGATCGATCCGAAACATCGCGCAGGTGAAATCGAACGTCTTGCCGTTTTGCTCGACATGCGACGGATTGAAGACGCCGTTGAGACCGTAAAGGGCGCCGTCGGGACCCCAGGTCAGCGAATTGGGAAGCTCATGCGTGTCGCGGCGACCAAAACCGGTGACGACCACCCTTCGCTTGTCCGCTTTCAGGTCGCCGTCTGTGTCTTGCAGGAACAGAATGTCAGGCGCGTTGGCGACCCAGACGCCTCCATAACCGACGGCGATGCCGGAGGGAATGTTCAAGCCATCGGCGAAAATCGTCGTTTTGTCGACCTTGCCGTCTCCATCGGTATCTTCCAGCACCTTAACGCGGTCGCGACCGGGACCGGGCGAGTGTCGCGGATACTCCAGCGATTCGGTCACCCAGATTCGTCCCTGGTCGTCAAACGCCATTGCGACCGGATTTACCAGGTCAGGCTCGGCGGCGACCACTTCGACCGAAAAGCCGGGCGGTACGGTCATCTTGGCGGCCGCTTCTTCTGGCGAGAGGGGAGGGCCGGGAAGGGCCGACTGCCGGCGGGGAACGAACGGGCCGTCAGCCAACAGAACGGAGGTGAGCGAGCCGACTAAGATGAGTGACAACAGACGCCGGAAGAGGCAGGGCATGAGCGACAACCGCGGCAAGTGAGGGGGCAGGATCTAGCTTCGTTCGATTGTTAAGGGGGCGAAAGCGAGATGCAATCGTGAAAAACATCTGATCTCCGTAGATTTTTTACGCGTAGTCCCTCGGCGAAGCAAGCTTGCCACCGCCGCTTGCGCGGCTTAGACTCACAACGCCTCGATAATTTTCGAGAGAATCCTGACATTGCCGCCTGTTTCACACCGACCATTTCTCTGCCTGCTTGGGAGATCATGCATGACAACGGCTCGCATTTTGGCGCTCGCTGCGCTAACGCTACTTGGCTCGACCGCTTGGGGCGCCAAACCAGAAGACCCGAACTGGCTGCAGTGGCGCGGTCCCGAGCGCGAAGGGAAAGCGACCTCGACCGGCTTGCTGCCGAACTGGGATTCGGCGCAGCCGAAGTTGCTGGGGATGGTCGAAGGATTGGGGGGCGGCTACGCCAGCGTCTCGATCGTCGACAATATGCTCTACACGACGGGAAACTTCGACAAAGCCCAAGGGGTGGTCGCGGTTGATTTGAACACGCAGCAGATTGCGTGGAAGACGCCGGTTACCGAATCGGTGCCAGAACACGGTTACGGCGGATCGCGATCGACGCCGACGATTGACGGCGATTTTCTGTACGTGGTGATGTCGGACGGCACGGTCGCGTCTCTCGATCGCAAGAGTGGCCGCGGCGTCTGGCGGCGGAGCTTTGAAAAGGAATATGGCGCCAAGCGGCCGGCCTGGGGATTCGCCGAATCGCCGCTGATCGACGGTAATCTGGTGATCTGCACGCCTGGCGCCGAACAGGCCCTGATGCTGGCTTTGAACAAGAAAACGGGCAAAGAAGTCTGGGCGACTCGCGGCGCGCAGTTGGGCGAAAAAGGGAAAGCCGAAGCCGGCTATTCGTCAATCGTTATCGGAACCGGCGGCGGCGTGAAGCAGTATGTCCAGATGACCGGCAAGGGGTTGGTCGGCGTGCGGGCCAAAGATGGGAAGTTCCTCTACAACTACAACGCCGTCGCCAATGACGTGGCGGTGATTCCGACCCCGATCGTCGATGGCGACTACGTTTTCGCCTCGTCGGGCTATCAGACCGGCGCCGGTCTGGTCAAGTTGTCGCGGGCCCGCTCGGGCAACGTGCGTGCGGAAGAGGTTTACTTCCTCGAGCCGAAGACGTTCCAGAATCACCATGGCGGCATGGTGAAGCTGGGGGACTACATCTACGCCGGCACCAAGCACAACGAGGGCTTCCCGATCTGCATCGAGATGAAGACGGGCGAAGTGCAGTGGGGGGGCAACTTCCGGGGCGAAGGAAAAGGCTCGGCCGCGGTCCTCTACGCCGACGGCAACTTCATCTTCCGCTACCAATCGGGCGAGTTGGCTCTGGTTGAAGCGACCCCCAAGGAGTACGTCCTGAAGGGGAAGTTCATGCCGGAATATCAAGAGCGTGAAAGCTGGGCCCACCCAGTGGTGGCGGATGGTAAGCTCTACCTGCGAGAACAGGACAAGCTGATGATCTACGATTTGACCCAGAAATAGATGTCAAATTGACGCTGTCTCTTTTCACGCCAACCAGAAGGCCCGGCTTATCCGGGCCTTTTTTCGTGGTTTCTGGTGATAAATCGGTAAATCTTGCCCAGTTGACGTTTTTTCCGAAACAATTGTTTCATACACTTGTTTTACTTAGGAAGGATACCATTTGCGGAGCTGTTAAGTGGCAATCGACGATCCAACCAGCAAGATCTTAGCCGCGGCGCTCGAAGAGTTCTCTGAAAAGGGATTTCGGGCAGCCACGATTCGCGATATATGCGCAAAAGCGGGCGTGAACCTGGCCGCCGTCAATTACTACTTTGGAGACAAGAAGAAGCTCTATTCGGCGGTGTTTAAGCAGGCTCACCTGAGAGCCCATGAGGATTATCCGCTGCCGAAATGGGCGCCCGAAGAACCGCCTGAGAATCGGCTGCGGGACTTCGTTCGGGTCTCAATGCTGCGGATGCAGTCGAAAACCGACACCAACTTCCACCACCGGCTGATGATGCGCGAGTTCTCGCAGCCGACCGGCGTGGTGGAAGAACTGGTCGAAGAGTTTTTTCGGCCGCACCACAAGTTGCTGATGTCGATCATGCAGGAAATCGTCGGGCCGAACGTGCCTGAGTATCGCCTGAATCAGTTGGCGTTCAGCATGATTGGGCAGTGCTTGTTTTATCGGTTCAATCAGCCGGTACTGCGGATGCTGGTCCCTCAGGAGACGCTGGACGAACATTTTGGCACGGAAGATTTAGCAGAATACATCTACCGATTCGTCCTGACCGCGCTAGAACATGGCGGGTGGGGCGAACCGCTTGAGCGTCAGACGTTGGCGTCTGATTCGGCGGAACCGAGTGCAAAGGGAAGACTTTGAGATGAGTGAACAATCGAGTTCGCCAGGATCGACCGCGGCACGGGTACTCACCCCGTTGATCATTATCGCCGTGGCGGTGGGGATCATCACCGCGATCGTCAAGATGCGTCAGCCGCCGAAGAAGCAAGACGTAGAGCGTCCGCTGCTAATGGTCGCGACCGCCCCGATCGTCAAGAGCGAGGAAGGGTTGACCTTTCACGTCGACGGCGTGGTCGTTCCCTACCGAGAAATCAATCTGTCGTCGGAAGTCGACGGCCGCATTACCTTTCGCGACGACGCACTTCGTGCGGGCGCCTATGTCGCCAAAGGGCAGCCGCTGCTAGAGATCGACCCGCGCAAATACGCGCTGGAAGTGGAGCGGTTAAGCAAAGAGGTCGAGCAGGCCGATGTCGCAATTCGCGAATCAGACGTCGAGATCGAGAACACGCAAGAGTTGATCGTGTTGTCGAAGCGGAACGTCGATCTGCAAATGAAGCAGGTGCAGCGGATGGAGCAATTGCTGGCCCGCAACGCGACCACCCCGTCTCAGGTAGAAGACGAACAGCAGGCGATGATCACCGCCCAGAATCAATTGCTGCAGCTGGAAAACCAGGTCCGCAGCTTGACGACCCGCAAGCAAGGTTTAGAACGTGCGAAAGAATTGGCCCAAGCGCGACTAGAACAAGCCAGGCTGGACTATGAACATACGAAGGTCGTTTCACCGGTCAACGGTGTGATTATCGACGACGCGGTCGAGCAAGATTCGTATGTGCCGGTCGGCTCCCAACTGTACAGGATCGAAGACACCAGCGCCGCCGAAGTTCGCTGCAGTCTGCGGATGGATGAACTTTCGTGGCTGTGGCGGAAGCAGATCGGAAAAACGGTTGATCCGCTCGCGGCTCGTGGTTCGGAAGATTATCGCCTGCCGCAGGCGCCGGTCACGATTTCTTACGAACTGGGAGGCCGTCATTATCAATGGGATGGCGTGCTGTCTCGCTTTGACGGGCTGGGGCTCGACGAACGAACTCGGACGGCGCCGGTATTGATCCGCGTTTCCAACCCCGACCAGGTGCGGCTTGATGGCGAACTGGTGAAGGCCCGCGGGCCGTCGGCGCTGTTGCGTGGGATGTTCGTCGACGTTGAAGTGAAGGTGCAGCCTGACATGCCGATCTGGCGGGTGCCGGAATCGGCGCTGTCGCTCTACTCGGCTCAGGCGCTAAGAGAGTCGATGTCGCCAGAGCAAGTCGCCAAGGCGCAAGCGTCTGCCGATCATTCGCGGCCGCAGTTCGTGTTGTGGCTGGTGCGAGACGGCAAGTTGGCGATTGAGCATGTCGACGTGTTAGTGATTGAAGACGAATTCGCCCTCATCAATGGTGAGAACGCTGATCTGCGCGATGACGATCAGATCGTGATTACGCCGATGGGATATCCCCAAGTCGGTCTCCCGGTGAAAGTGGAAGGCTAAGCGAAATGCGAGATTTAGTCCGCTGGGCGATTCGCAATACGCCCGCGATGAACATGATCATGATCTGCGTGATTCTGGTCGGCTTGATCAGTTTCGTCACGCTGCGTCGCGAGACCTTTCCAGAGTTTGAACTGGAAATCGTGCTGGTGACCGTTCCTTATCCAGGAGCAAGTCCTGAGGAAGTCGAGAGCGGCATTTGCGAGAAGATCGAAGAGGCGGTCAAGGATACCGTCGGCATCAAAAAGATGACGTCGGTCGCCAACAACGATTATGGCGCGGTCATTCTGGAACTGAACGCCGATGTCGACGCCCAGCGGGTGTTGAACGAAGTCCGCGGCGATGTTGAGCGAATACCGAGTTTTCCGCTGTTGGCCGAAGACCCCGAAGTGCAGCAGATTACGCTCCGCGAGTCGGCGATCACCGTCGGCGTGCTTGGCCCCGAAACGGACCAGCCGAGTCCCGAGCTTGAATGGCGCTTGCGCGATCTGGCCGAAGAGATTCGCGTCGAACTGCTGGCCCTGCCGAACGTTTCGCAGGCGGAGCTTTCTGGCGCCAAGGACTACCAGATTGATATCGAAATCGCGGAAGATACTCTGCGCCGCTTTGGCCTGACGCTTAAGCAGGTTTCGCAGATCGTTCGGGACGAAAACCTGGAAATGCCCGGCGGTCTGATTCGCACGGCATCGCAGGAGGTTCTCGTCCGGGGAGAAAATAAACGCGATATCGGCCGAGAAATCGCCAAGCTGCCGCTGATCAAAACGGTGGACGGCGTGGTGCTGTCAGTCGGCGATCTGGGGACGGTTCGCGACGACTTTGACGACGTCACATCATTCCAGCGCGTTGATGGGCGGCCGACGATCGCGATCTCGGTCAATCGCACCGCGCAAGAGGACCTGATTGTCATCACCGACGAGGTTAAACAGTTCGTCAAAGAGCGAACCGATCTGGTGCCGGAAGGCTTTAGCCTGGTGACGTGGGGAGATCAGTCGGAGGAAGTCAGCGATCGTTTGAACACGCTGACTAGCAATGGTTGGCAAGGGTTGGTCTTGGTGTTGATCATCCTGGCGCTGTTTATGAACACGCGACTGGCGTTCTGGGTCTCGATGGGGATTCCGATCTCGATGCTCGGGGCTTGTGCGACTTTGCTCTACTTCGGCGAAACGCTCAACATGCTGACGATGTTCTCCTTTCTGATGGCGCTGGGCATCGTCGTCGACGACGCGATCGTCATCGGCGAGAATATCTACGCCCACCGCGAAATGGGGAAGAGCTTTCATCGGGCGGCGATTGACGGGACGGCCGAAGTGTTGCCGTCCGTGGCGATGTCTATTGCGACCACGGTGTTGGCCTTTGTGCCGATGTTCTTTGTCGCCGGCGTAATGGGCAAGTTCATGGCGGTGATGCCGCTGGCGATGATTGCGATTCTGGTGATCTCGCTGTTGGAAGCGGCGTTTATTCTTCCCTGTCACTTGGCGCATGGGGACGACTCGGACGACCCATTCAACAATATGATCGACTTCTTCGCCTATCCGTTTCGACCGATTGGCGCCGTAATCAACAAGGTGGGAGAGTTCGCTTCAGCGCGGCTCGATTGGTTTGTCGAGCGAATTTATCAACCTGGGCTGCGGTTTTCGCTAGGCAATCCGGTAACGGTCGTGACCTTGGCGGTCGCGATTCTGGCGGTTTCGATCTCGGTGGTCTATGCCGGGTTTGTACCGCTTAATTTGATGCCCTCGCTCGACAGCAAGACGATTGTCGCCAATGTCGCCTTTCCGGACGGAACGCCGGCGTCACTGGCCGACGAAGCGACCCAACAGATCGAGGCCGCGATTCGCGAGGTCAATGCGAAGCACGAAGAGGGGGGCGAGACGGTCGTTCAGCTGATTCGCCGAAATGTGGGGTTCGCCCAACTGCGACAGGGACCTGGCCAGACGACCGATCAGTTCGGCAGCCATCTGGGTTCGGTCGTTGTGCGCTTGACGTCGCCCGGTTTGCGATCGGTCAGCAGTACGCAAATTGTCGATGAGTGGCGGGAAGCGACTGGCGCGATTGTCGGTTCGGATTCGCTGGTGTTCGACTCGCAGGAAATTGGCCCCGGCGGCAAGCAGATCGAGTTCAAGCTGCTGACGACTCCAAGCAACATGTCGCGGCTTGAGGAAGCGGTCGAAGAGGTGAAAGCGGAGTTGGCCAAATCGGCCGGCGTCTATGATATCGAAGACGATTCGTCCCCCGGCAAGATGGAGCTTCGCTTGCGGATGAAGGAAAACGCCAAAGCGATGAACGTCAGCGAACGGGACCTGGCCGAGACGATTCGCGCCACCTACTACGGCGACGAAGTGATGCGTCTGCAACGTGGTCGTCACGAAGTGAAGCTAATGGTTCGCTATCCTCGCGAAGATCGCCGCTCGCTGGCCGAATTCGATCAGATTCGGATTCGTACCGGCGATGGTTCGGAGCGACCAATCACCGAACTAGCGCACGTCGAAATCGTGCGCCCATTGAGCGAGATCAATCGTTTGGATCAGAAACGCTCGATTACCGTGTCGGCCAACGTCAACCAGCGACTGGCCAACTCCAACGCGATCATCGAAAACCTGAAAACGGAATATGTGCCGGAACTGCTGAAGAAATACCCGGGCGTTTCGATCCGCTGGGAAGGGCAGAAGGAGCAGCAGAGCGAGTCGCTCGGCAGCTTATTGATCGGTACGCTAGTCGCAATGATGGCGATGTATGTGTTGCTGACGATCGAGTTCAATTCGTACTTTCAGCCGCTGATCGTGATGATCGCCATTCCGTTCGGCCTAATTGGCGCCATCGCCGGGCACCTGTTGCTGGGGCTCGAACTGACGTTGTTCAGTTTCTTTGGCCTGGTGGCGCTGTGCGGCGTGGTGGTGAACGACTCCATCGTGCTGGTCGACTTTATCAATCATCGTCTGCGTGACGGACTGACGCTGTATGACGCGCTGATGGATACCGGCCGGCGTCGTTTCCGCCCGGTGTTGTTGACGTCGATCACCACGATCGCCGGTTTGACGCCGCTGCTGTTTGAAACCTCGCTACAGGCCCAAGTGCTGATCCCGATGGCGGTTAGCCTCTGTTTCGGCCTGATGGCGTCCACCTTCCTGGTCCTGTACTTGGTGCCGGTGTTGTACCTGATCTACGCCTATCTGGGCGGTCAGCGGCTGCACCAAGAGGAAGAGGACGAGGACGATCTGGAAGAGCTGCCCCCGGTGCAGCGCGAAGAGTTGGTTGCGGCGGATTTAGACTAAAGCATTCGCCAAGTGAAAAGCGTCATCAAAAAGCGACCTCCTTCTTGGAGGTCGCTTTTTTGTTGGTAAACGTTGAGAGCTCGATTCTGTTATCTCGACGTAATTTGGATGTCGTATTCCACCTTGCCGTCGTTCAAGGTCGTTGCGAGGCCGCTCTTCGATAGGTTGGAGAATTTTCCATACGACTTCGGCGCTCCCGGGATCGCTCGCGATATGGAGAGTCCAGAATCGTCGGTGGTAATGATCTTGGTAACCGGTTCAATGGCGATTTCGTATTCGCCCGCTTTGAGCGGCGCTTGGCTTGGCGGCTGATAGGCGTAGCCGCCGCGTGCGTCGACGATCGCAAAAAACGCTGTGTTGGGATCGGTCCGATGACGAAATCGAACGCGGGTGCCCACCGGGGCTGGTTGCGAGTCGACGGAGAGGACGCCATGAACGCCTCCCAAACCACCCGCACCAGAATCGTGGCAGCCAATTGCTATGCCAACGCAAAGAGTCAAAATGTGATAACAGACTTCGTCGACTTCCCAGCCGCAGGACGGCAGCCGCAGCGATAGTTTAAGAATCATCTAGGCGCCCCTTCACTGACCGGCGGAAAAGTCTACACGCGCAAAACTGCCATAGCAATCGCTGGGCTACTTCTTAGAGCGGTTTTCCTCCATCTGTATCGTTGTGGCTGGTTGCGGCCGCGCTGGTCGGCGTTGACCTGCATCGACGAATCTTGAGGATTCGCCTGCTTCGGTCGCCTTGACCAGCTTGCCTCACCAACGCCAGAAACGCTACAGCTATCAGAAAAACGCTCTAGGCGTCCCGCCGCGCGGTCGGCCTACGACTTCGGCGGGGACGTGTTTAAGCACTTCGCGGCGTTCGATCGCCCACCCTTGAAGGCTCAGCTTGTAGCCAATCATGCGGCCCGCCTGGAGCATCTTGCACACATTGTCGACCGAACAGCCTAGAATCTCCGCCGCTTCTGGCGTGCCTATCGGATCTTTCAACGGAGGAAGAGTCGCGCGTAGCCGTGTGTTCGGCTTTGCCGATCGGGGCCGCCCCGCCGACTTTGCAAAATCTTTCGCGTGCGCGATTGCGGATTGCCGCTCTATGAGGATCGCGCGGTCGGTTAGCTTTTTTCCGTCTAGCCTGCCTGCGTCGAATAATACGCGAACATAATTCGATTTGCACCCGATGATTTCCGCAGCGCGGTTAACGTCGATCGGCTCGCGAAAGTCCATTCCTACCCCCTCATTTTTGAATAGTCCAAGCCCCGCCGGCTTGACATCCGGCAAAAAGAGCCAAGGCTATAAAACCAGCAACAAACAAAGCCCCGAAGAATCGGGGCTATTTTGTGCCGCCAGGCACTTCCACGCCTGAAAGGCTCTGGCGTTGCGGGCCTTACGGCTACCGCACGCCTGACGGAAGTGCCGAAGAGAGGACTCGAACCTCCACGGGAAATTAATCCCACTAGGACCTGAACCTAGCGCGTCTGCCAGTTCCGCCACTTCGGCAGCTGATTGGGGCTGTTGAGCCATGGCTCATCGGGCCGCAATTCGCTTTACTTGGCTCAAGCGAGCCATTGGCAAGAGGTGAATTATAATCGAGGATCGTTTGGCGAAAAGGACCCCTACCCACAGAATCGGGTTCGCGGCGGAAGTTCCGCTAGCGGATGGCCGAATAGGCCGATTTTGCGGGCGAACCTTGGCTTTGCCGCCGGTCACCTGTTAGTAGGTCGGCACCGAATCGTCGATTTCCTGGCTCCACTGGGTGATTCCGCCGGTCATGTTTTGGGCTTGAGCGAACCCGTTTTGCCGCAACCAGTGGGTCACTCGCAGGCTGCGACCGCCCAGATGACAATGGACCACCAGCGGCGTTTCGCGGTACGGCTCGAGCTCGGCAATCCGCTCTGGCAGCTCGTTCATCGGGATCAGAACGGCGCCTTCGATCTTCGCGAAGTCGTATTCGTTCTCCTGGCGGCAATCGAGCAGCAGAAATTTGTCGCCGGAATCGAGCAGATTTTTCACTTCGTGCACAGAAATTTCGATCGGTGCGTCGGACATCGGTCGATTAGCTCCTAAGTTTTTCGTCAAAATAGAGACTCTTCGATCGTAGCCGGATTGGCCAAGGGGCGTCCAGTCCCGGCCGCGGCTTGATAAAATCGTCACGTAATGAACGCACACTCGACCAACGCCGCCCGTGATTTCTCGATTGAAGTCGTCCGCCAATTAAAAAGCCACGGCCATCAAGCGCTGTGGGCCGGCGGTTGCGTGCGGGACATGCTGCTGGGACGCGAGCCGAAAGACTTTGATGTAGCGACCGACGCGCCCCCCAGCTGCGTGCAGGAGATCTTTGGAGAAAAACGGACGCTGGCGATCGGCGCCTCGTTTGGCGTGATTACGGTCCAGGGGGGCAAACGCCGTGGCCAGATTGAAGTAGCGACATTTCGCGAGGATCTCGGCTATAGCGATGGTCGCCGCCCTGACGATGTCCGCTTCACCTCCGCCGCCGAAGACGCCAAACGCCGCGATTTCACCATCAACGGCATTTTTTACGATCCCGACGCCGAGGTGATCTACGACTACGTCGGCGGGCGAGTCGATTTGCGGCAGCGATTGGTGCGAGCCATTGGCGACCCGAACGAGCGTTTCGCCGAAGACAAACTGCGGATGTTACGGGCGATCCGATTCTCGTCGACCTTCCAGTTCGATCTTGAGATGAACACGCTCCGGGCGATTCAGCGGCATGCCGAAAACATCGCCGTCGTCAGTGCGGAGCGGATTGCGGTCGAAATGCGGAAGATGCTCACTTCGCCGCGGCGAGTTGAAGCGGTAGTGCTATTGCGCGACTCGTGGCTGTTTCAGGTGGTCTTGCCCGAGATCATCCCGATTTTGGATCACGCACCTCGATGGACCGAAACGTTACGTTCGCTGCAATGCTTGCCGGGAAACGACTTCGCCACCGCTTTGGCGGCATTGTTGCGATACCCGGCCGCCCGCGACTTGGCGATGATTGATCCACGGAAGCCGGTTCCGCTGCTTAGCGAAATCTGCCTCCGGTGGAAATTGACCAACGACGAAACGAAAGATCTGCAGTGGCTATTGCGGCATGTCGATCTGTTGCGTAGTGCGAAAGACCTGCCATGGCCCCGTTTGCAGCGTCTGTTGATTGACCCTCGGATCGAGAAGCTGATGAACCTGGCGACGGCGACCACCCTGGCTCGCGGGGAGTCGGAGCTGCACCTTGAATTTGCCGCTGAGCGACTGGCCTGGTCGGTCGAGCGGCTCAATCCGCCGCCGGTGGCGACCGGCGACGATTTGATCCGGGCCGGGCTGAAACCGGGCCCGCATTTCCAGGGGATGCTCGAGGCGATCCGCGACGCGCAACTAGACGGTCAGATCGCGACGTTGGACGAGGCGCTTGCCCTTGCCCGAGATTGGCGCCCGGCGTAGGTGGCCAATCGCGGCCGAGCGGCTATCATAGCGTCGTCCCCTGGCACGTATCTGTTTTTCCGCACCCGAGGCGACTTCATGACTTTTGCGATCGACTTGCTGCTCCGTTGGGCCCACATCGTTCCGGCGACCATTATGGTGGGTGGCGCCGTCTACGCCCGATTCGCCCTGGCGCCGTCCGCCGATCCGCTGGCGGACGAGCAGAAAGAACTGCTCAAGGCAGGCGTCCGCGCCCGGTGGATGAAGTGGGTGATGATTTGTGCGTTTCTGCTGTTGGTGAGCGGAATTATCAACGTAGTGCTGATCGCGACCAAATACGACTTCCCGCAGAAGTACTATCATCCGGTGATCGGCGTCAAAATGTTGGTGGCGATGGTGGTCTTTTACATCGCCAGCATGTTGGTCGGGCGCAGCGAAAACGCGGCTCGATTTCGCCAGAATGAACGAATGTGGTTGTCGCTAAACGCGGCCCTGGCGGTCTCGGTCGTGTTGATGGGTGGGGCATTGAAAATCGCGGAACGCGTCCCCAAAGCGGACGAAGAGGCGGTACAAACCGAACAACCCGAATTACCGGCCCCCTCTGCAGCGGAAAATGATTCGTAGCGGGCGTCGGTTCGACTAAGGTGGAGATTGCGCCGCAGCAGGGAAGCAGGCCGACGTTACTGGCAATTCCTCCCTCCGCTTAGCTCTTCGCCATGAACCCACCACGTGACGCCCTAGCGATCTTAAAACATGCCCGCGACGAACTCGCCGCGCGGCTTCGTCAACGCATCGTAGAGAACGAAGAAGACATCCTGGCCGATGCCCGGGGTGAGTCGTTTCTTAGCGATATCGAGACAATCTACGATCAAATCGGCGCACGGCTGGTACATGTAAATCAGATGATCTCGAGTCTGCCGGCGGACGTACCTAGTATTGAAACGGAGGCCCCGTATCAAAACGGCGATCCAGTAGTAGCGGCGGCCGAGACGACTTTCTCTTTTGAATCGACGCCCCCGTCGCTGCAGAACGACGGATCAGCCCCAATGCTGAGCTTGCCGGCCCCGCAGTCGCCTGCCAATTTTCAGCTCTTTATGCAGGCCATTCAAAGTGGCGACGTATCCCAAGCGGGACGCGTATTGGCCGAACTGCTGCAGATCGACTCGCACCGCGGCGAACAATGTGCGACCGTATTTTCGCAGCGATATCTGGAAGACCCCGAGATCGTCGCCAAAGCGATGCAGATTCGCAAAGAGCTGACGACCGGCAACTTCAACAACGCGATCATGCTGCTTTACGAATGCTTCGGGCTACAAGGAATGGAATCGATCGCCGCAATGCAGGCCCTGCGATCCATGCTATAAGCGTTCTTCCGATCGCTGTCGCGACACTCCCGTCCGCTGGCGATTGCCGCTACACTGGGGTGTAGGAATTCTCATCTCGCAGGCCCTGGACGCAATAATGGATAAAAAGGCGAAGAAACGACTCGAAGTTCTGAACAAGAAGATCCAGAAACTGACGCAGCAATTGGCTGGCTCCCGAGAGCAAGCCGATGATCCGAGCGAAACCGCCAAGTTTGAAGAAGAATTGGCGGCGGCCAAGGCCGAAGTGGAGAAGCTGAAAGCGAGCTAGTCCAACATCTTGTTGCAAATGCAACCCGGCCAGTCTTACCTGACTGGCCGGGCCACCCAATTGCTTACCGTTTTGCGGGTCCAGGCACTTCGCTGACGCGGGCTTCTCCTGACATCGCGTGGTAGACGCCGACTTCGTCGTAGCCGTCGCCGTCCCAGTCGCCGACCGCCGGATGGTCGCCCGCTTCGCCGAGCGTGAAGACTTTGTCGGTCTCGTCGAGGTAACGGTTGTTGTCGTGGTCGAGCGTCCACTTCCCGTCGCGGAAGATGCCGATCTCGTCGATACCGTCGCCGTTCCAGTCGCCAACCACCGGAACGTCTCCCTTATCGCCATATTTGACGCGGGAGTCGACTTCGTCGTCCCAGCGACCGTTGCCGTCTTCGTCCAGGCGCCATTCGCCATCTTGGAAGATGCCGATCGTCTGGATACCGTCGCCGTCCCAGTCGCCCACCACCGGATAGTTGCCGGCGGTGCCGAAGTGGAAGACGTGGTCGATCAAGTCCGAGCGGACCTTGCCGGTTGACGTCAGTTTCATGACGCGGCTGCCGAGGGTCGCTTCATCCGGTTTCGGCGGCAGGTTTTTCGAGATGCCGGTTGAGACGTTGTTCGGCACCGGCAGGCCTGGATCGCTGGCGACCGCTCGCGGGTCTCCCGGCCAAGCCTTCCCGTAGATGCCGATATCGTCCTTACCGTCACCATCCCAGTCGCCAACGACCGGGATGTCGCCGTCGTAGCCGAGCTTGGCCCACAGGTCCCCTTCGTCCCAGACGCCGTTGCCGTTGACGTCGATGTACCAGTGGCCCTTGTAGTAAATGCCGAAGTCGGTGACGCCGTCGCCGTTAAAGTCGCCCGAAACCGGTCGAGCGCCCGGCATGCCGAACACCTTGGTCAGGATCTCTTCGGCGTCGTTGTCGCCGGCCGACTGCAATTGCAGCTTCCATTCGGCCTGCAGGAATTCGTTGCCTTCCCACGGCAGAATCGACTCACTGGCGGCGGTGAACCAGACGTTCGGTTCGATGAACGCGATCTGGTCCTTGCTTCGCGGCAGACCAGCGTTGACGACGCTCAAGTGCCAGGTCACGCCGGTGGCGCCGCCGCTATAGCCTTGCAGCAGCGGCTGGACAATGAAGAGCGCTTCAGGCGGAATGATCTGGGCCGGCGGCGGAGCGACCGGAATCACCAGCGGAGGTAGCGTACCGACTGGCGCCGGCGGAACCGGCGGCAACGGAGTCGGAATGTTCTGCGCCTTCAGTTCGCTGAAGTTGTTCTCTTGCGAGTGGGCGCCGACCGGCAAGTCGATCAACGCGATCATGTCGTTCAGCGGGTCGACCATCAGCGTACCGACGTTGACGACATTCCCTTGATTGAACGCGACGCCCGCGGTGGTGCCGGCGACGTCGTTACCGTCGACATAACCTTCTGGATGAATCTGGAAGACCGAGTAAAACCCGGATTCCAAACCAGCGAACTGGTAGTAGCCGTTGGCGTCGGTGACGACCCGAATTGGGCCGCTGCCGTACGTCCCGCCGAGAATGCGCGGGTCATTCCCCATGATCGGCAAGCCGGTGATGCCGTCCCGCAGTTCCAGCATCACGCCAGCGATCGGCGTGTCGTCCGGCGTGCGAGTGCCATCGCGCTGCGACAGAGCGTCGGCCGGCAGGTTTCCGTCGTCGGTGGTGAACGTGGCGCCGTCTTGGTAGACGTAGCCGGAGATCGTCGCCGGAGGCAGTTCGCAGAAGTTGTGGTTATCGAGATCCAGTCCCGACGTGATGTTGATCCGAGAGATCGTGTCCTGGACCGAGTCGTCGGCCAGGCCGTTCAGGTCCATCTGATGTCCCTGGAAGTAACCGACCGGCTGGGTTTCGACCACCGTGTACTGGCCAGGCAACAGGTTATCGAACAAGTAATGTCCGTTGGCGTCGGTCGTCGTCGTGGCGATGACGTTTCCGGCGGCGTCCAGCAACTTGATGGTGACGCTGGAAATCGGATTTTCGTCGGCGTCAAACAGGCAGTCGTCGTCCGTATCGGACCAGACGAAACCGCCGATGCTGCCTGGCTTCACTTCGCCAAACTTGTAGTTGACGCCTTCATCGCCCCAAAGCAACGTCACTTCTTTGATCTCGTCGCCCGGGTTGGTGGCGGTACCGGTCGTCGCGCCGCCAATCGTGCCTGCGGCATCGATACCATCAAGGAAGCCATTGGGCTGTTGTTCGACGATGCGGTAGGTGTCGGCACGGAGATTCGAGAACATGTAGGTTCCGTCAGCTGCGGTCGTTTGCGTGCCGACCAGGGCGCCGCTGCTATCGTACAGATAGACGATCGCGCCGCCGATTCCCTCTTCGCCCGGATCCATCACGCCGTCGTTGTTCCGGTCGTGATAGACGAACCCGCTCAGCTTGGCCGGCTCATGTTCGCAGAAGTCATAGTTCACGCCGTGGTCGCCAGAGCGAATAATGATCGACGACAATGTGTCGTTGGCCGTGCGTTGACCGACCGCAACGCCATCGATCTTGCCGACGTGGTCGCCGCCATCGATCAGGCCGGCTGGCGTGATTTCGACAACGGTGTAGGTACCCGGCAGCAGGCCGTCGAACGTGTAGTCGCCATTGGCGTCGGTCAACGTTTCTTCCAGCAGGTTGCCAGCCGCGTCGTACAGGCGAACGATGACCCCTTCCAGCGGCGAGTTATAGGCTTCGTCGCTGAAGCAATCGCCATACTTGTCCGTCAGGTGGACCTTGCCGGAGATCGAGCCCGGCAAGATTTCGCCGAAGTTGTAGTTAATGCCGGTGTCGCCGCTGACTAGGCCAATCGCGGCGATTTCGTCACCCGGGTTAGTCGCGGTACCGCGAGTCGATCCGCCAACCGTACCGGCGGCGTCTTTGCCGTCGGTGTAGATGATCGGCTGGGTTTCGATGATGCGATAGGTGCCCGGCGGCAGACCGACCACTTCGTAGTAGCCTTGGTCATTGGTGGTGACCGTGAACGTCTCGTTGGTTATCGAATTGATCGCCTGAACGGTAACGCCGGCGATGCCATCTTCTCCGGCCTCTTTCAGCCCGTCGTTATCGAGATCGTGGTAAACGTACCCGCTGATGCTGACCGGCTTAATTTCGCCAAAGTTAAAGTTGATGCCGTCATCGCCCCACTTCAACTCGATCGACGTGATGTTGTCGCCCGGGTTGGTCGCGGCGCCGACGATCAAACCGCCGATCGTACCCGCCGTATCGAGACCGTCGATGTAGGCGCCCGGCTGGGTTTCGACGATTTTGTAGTCGCCAGCGCTCAGGCCCGTGAAGTTGTACGAGCCGTCGGCAGCGGTCGTCGTTGTGCCGACCTGCACGCCATTGCCGTCAAGCAGGATCACGGTGACGCCGGCGATCCCTTCTTCGCCCGACTCCTTGACGCCGTCGTTGTCACGGTCGTGGTAGACATAACCGCCGATCGTGGCCGCTTCGTGCTCGCAGAAGTCGTATTTGACGCCGTCGTCGCCGGAAAGCAGGACGATGTTGGAAAGCAGGTCGTTTTCCGAGTTCGCGCCGTTGCTGGCGCCGTTGACCGTACCGACATGGTCGCCGCCGTCGATCAGGCCGTCCGGCGTGTATTCGCGAATCTGGTAGGTACCCGGCAGCAGGTCGGCAAACGAGTACTGGCCGTTGGCGTCGGTGTAGGTCGTCGCTAGCACATTGCCGGCGTCGTCCAACAGCTCAATTTTGACCCCTTCAATCGGCGGCGTGATGATCGTGACGCCGTCATAGCAATTGCCGTCGCGGTCGGTCAGGTGGACCGAGCCGCTGATCGACGCCGGCTTGATTTCGCCAAAGTTGTAGTTGATGCCAGATTCGCCGCCCAACAGCAGGACGTTCAGGATCTGATCGCCCGGATTGACCGCGCCCCCCATCAACGAGCCGTTGACCGTGCCCGCCGCATCGATGCCGTCAATGTACGAGGCCGGCTGGACCGCTTCGACCACCGTATAGATGCCCGGCGGCAGCATCGTCGCTTCGTAGTAACCAACCGAGTTGGTCGTCACATTGAAGGTGTGGGTAACCCCGTCGACGTCGACTCCGGTAATGGTCATCGTGACGCCTTCGATCCCCTCTTCGCCCGCTTCCTTGACGCCATCGTTATCGCGGTCGTGATAGACATAACCGCTGATCGAGGCTGGCAGCGCTTCGGCGAAGTCGTAGTTAATCGCCGCGGTTCCGCCGTCGACGATCGTGACCTCGGTCAGCCAATCCTTCGTGCTGGCGAGGGTCGAGCCGATGGCATTCCCGGCGACAGTACCCGGAATTGCGCCGACGCTGAAGTAGCCGGAGGGCTGGGTTTCGCGAATTTGATAAGTGCCGGGCTGAAGGTTCAGGTTCGCTCCGAACTCGTAATCGCCTTGGGCGTTGGTCGTGGTCGTATATCCGGTGTCGACGTAGACGCCGTTAACTTTCGTCCACAGCGAGAGCGTGACGCCCGACAGACCAACTTCGCCCGCGTCTTGATTCAGGTTCAGGTTGACGTCATGGTAGACGCGTCCCGAGATCGTGATCGGCAACGGTTGCTGAACGCCGTTGCCAAAGGCGCCGTCGGTCCGGTCGCGATGTCCGGTCGCATTGTCGGACGGAAGATTCAGCCCCGAGGCGTTCAACAACGGATCATAGGCGTCGACAAACGTCGTCGTGATCGTCGTATCGTGATAATGCTCGGCCGAGAAATCGGCGATGAACTGCGTCCCTTGAACTTCGGCGCCCGAGGCGATCGGGTCGATCAGGACGTTGCCGGGATTATTCGGATCGTAGACGATGACTTCGTCGACATCGATTTCAAAGACGAACTCTTCGCCCGCGTGAAATCCTTCAAAGTCGATCTGCAGGCGTGTACCGCCGTCAACGACGGTTACCGTATAGCCGTCAATGCCGTCGGCCGAGATCAACTTGAATGGAAAGAAGCCGTCGGCTCCGAGTCCGCCGGCAGCGATGTCGAAGAAAGTATCGCCGGCGCTTAAACCCGGGAGATTCCCGAAGTTGCCGATCTGGTCGCCGTCGATGATGATCCGCTTCAATTCCGTTCCGTCGGCGCCGCCGGAGAACGTAATGCGGAAGGTATCGCCATGGTCGTCGCCGCCCGAGGCGTCTTCTTCCGTGTAGGTGGCGCCAATTTGGATCGGGTCGGCGTCAAAGACGCGGCGATCTTCGAGAGTTTCGATGCTGCTGCCGCGAAGTGCAGGTCGAGCGGGGCCGCTACGTTTGCGGCCCTTCAAAAGCGAGTTAAACATTCGGCGAAGCATTTAGCGCCTCCATGCGTGCGTACTATCACGACATCCCTGCCGCAATCGTCGAACCTATTTCGTGAACAAGCTGCCCTGGGGGGTGAGTGCGGTTCGTTCCCCCGATTCGATCTTCCAGATGCGAACCGTGGTGTCGAAGCCGCCAGAAACGATCGTGTCGTTGTAGACGTCGATCGAAGTGACGCTGCCCGAATGCCCTTCGAGGCGAGCGATTTCTTGGTGCGTGGTCATATCCCACAACCGCAGGCGATTGTCGCTGCCGGCGGAAATCAACGTGTTGTCGTCGATCAGCGTCAGAGCCATGACTTTGGCCGGGGCGCTCGACATTTGAGCGACTTCCTTGCCTTGGCCGAGATCAATGATCTTGATCATCCGATCTTCGCTGCATGAGATCAGATGCGACGAATCGCTCGTGAAAACCAGCGAATGAGTCCGTTGGCGGTGAGCTTTGACTTCACCCAGCATCTGTCCGGTTTGGGCGTCCCACGTGCGAATCACGCCGTTGCGACCGGCGGCGGCGACGATCGCCCCATCGTGCGAAAAACTGACGCATCGCATGTCGTTGATCGGAGCTTCCAGCTCATGGATTTTTTCGCCGGTGATCGGATCATGAATCGCGATGGTCGGGCCAAAGCCGACGATCGCCAGCATGGTGCCCGCCTTGTTAAACGCCAGATCGGCGACCGCGTACGGAAATTCGCCCATCGAGCGGAGTTGAGCGCGACGTTGGACATCCCACAGAATGATGCGGCGATCATTGCCGGCGGTGGCGAGGGTCGCTCCATCGGGCGAGAACTTCACAGCCCGAACCCAGTCGCGATGATCTTCCAGACGGTAGAGTTCGTTGCCCGACTCCATCTCAAAAATTCGGACGATGTGGTCGTCTCCCGCGGCGGCGAAGATCGCGCCGGCCGGGTGGATCGAGATGTCGGAGATCACCGGCGGGTGAAGTCGGCCCGGTTCGGGACGAAGTTGAATGGTGCGGTCGAGTTTGGCGGACGGTTCTTGCGCCTGAGCGACGCCTACGATCCAAGCCGCTAGCAATGTGGCGGCCAAGACAACCGTAGACGGAACGCGATCGATGCTCATCTTTCCCATCCCTCTAAAGGCGAACTTCTCTGCGCGCATGTCATGGCGCAATCCTTGATCTTCTATCGGCGAAAGAGAGATCGAGTCCGCAACGGAATGTGCGAAAATATCCTTCTGGCGGAAGAAGTGCACATTAATCGGATCTTGATGGTCATACGTTTCGTAACCATTACGAAGCTGCTAGCTTGGAAGCCGCTGCAACGAGGGTCGATCAACCGATAGGTGAGTTATCGAGATCCGTTTTGAGATTCCCGAACAAGGGGTACCGTCATGCCAGCACGAACCATCGCAATCGGCGACATTCATGGCTGCGTGCATGCGCTGGACGCGGTGTTGGACATGGTCCAGCCGACGCTGGACGATACGGTGGTGGTGCTAGGCGACTACGTCGATCAAGGCTGGGACGTGAAATCCACGATCGAGCGACTGATCGAGCTAGAGTCGCAAACGAACCTGGTCCATTTGCTCGGCAATCACGAGGAGATGTTGCTGGCGAGTCTCACCTGCGAAAAAACATGCCGCTATTGGGAAAATTGTGGCGGCGCCCGGACGCTCAGTTCTTATCGTCTGGGTGGGAAGATTTCCGATATCCCCTCCGACCACCTGGCGTTCATCTACCGTTCACGTCCCTATTATGAGACCGAGAACTGCATTTTCTCGCACGCCAATGCAGAGCCTGACTTGACGATGAACCGGCAGCCTCCGTACGTTCTCCGCTGGAAGGTGTTGGAGCCGGATGCCCACGAGTGTCACTATTCCGGCAAGACGCTATTCGTCGGCCATACCGAACAGCGTGACGGCGAAGTCCTGAATCTCGGCTGTATTCAAGGCATCGATACCGCTTGTTGGAGAAACGGTTGGCTGACCGCGATCGATGTCAACGATCGGCATTTCTGGCAAGCGAGCCGATTTGGGCAAATGCGAGAAGCGGACGAGCCTGCCCTGGCCGAGGCGGTCTCGGCCCACCAGGCCGAATAGCTCGCCCCCGTTTTCCTTTTGCCGCCGGGCCCGAGCAAGTGCTAGAATTGGGTGATTCGCTGAAACCTGCCGTTTTCCCCCGCTCGATCGGAGACAATCGATGTTACGCATCACGCTCGCCCTCCTTTTTTCGTTCGCCTTGTTTTCGTCCGCCGCTCATGCCGCGACGACCGTCACGCTGACAAATATGCATCTCTGCTGCGGCAAATGCGTCAAAGCGGTTCAGGCGGCAGTCAAAGATGTACCGGGGGCGAAAGTCGCCGTGACCGCCAAAGAGGGGAAAGCGGTGGTGACCGCCAGCGACGACAAATCGGCCCAAGCCGCCATCGATGCGATCGCCGCGGCCGGCTTTCATGCCGTGACCGATAACGAAGATCTGACAATGAAGGACGACTCGGGCGTGAAGGCCGGCGCCGTCAAACGCCTGGAACTGACTGGCCTGCACAACTGCTGTGGCGCTTGCACCAAGGCGATCAAGGAAGCGGTCGATCGCGTCGACGGCGTCACCGCTGACACCGCCAAGCCGAACCAATCGACGATGGTGGTCGAAGGAAACTTTGAAGCCGAGGATGTCGTCGCCTCGTTGCTGGAGGCGGGTTTCCAAGTCAAAGTGAAGCAGTAAGTCGGGTGAGCCACTCGACGGAGCTGTGGTTTCCGCGCGACTATCAGGAGTCGCGTGGTGAGTTTCTCTCCGTTGCCGAGAAATTGTCCGGCGAGCTCGAATCCCATACCATCGAGTCGCACGGCCCGGCGGGAGAGTCGCTCTCGATCGACCTGCTGACGCTGGGGGATCGTGACGCGAGCGACTGTTTGATTCTTTCCAGCGGCTTGCACGGCTTAGAGGCTCCGCTGGGGGCCGCGATTCAACTCGGTTGGATGAGGCGCCAACTTGCCAGCGGCATTGAGCCCAAGATCCGCGTCGTGCTGGTGCACGCCCTCAATCCGTACGGTTTCGCTCATCTTCGGCGCGGTGAAGCGGAGAACATCGATCTGAATCGCTCTTTCCTACGGCGTGGAGAAGAGCGTCGCGGCGCTCCGCCGCTGTATGAAAAACTTGACGCGCTGCTGAATCCCGAATCGCCGCCAGGCGGTTTCGACTTCTTTGCGCTCCGCGCCGCCGCAATTCTGATGCGCTATGGCATGACGCAGGTCAAACAGGCGATCGCTGGCGGTCAGTATGAGTTTCCCCGCGGCCTGTTCTACGGAGGCAAAGGGCCCAGCGAAACCCAGCAGTTGCTCACGCCTCACTGGAAAGCCTGGCTGGGCCAAACCCAGCGAGTGATCCATTTGGACATCCATACGGGACTGGGGCGGTGGGGAGAGCTAACGCTGCTCTCAGCGGCCGGCAACGACAGTCCCTGGCGGCAGAACGTGGGGAAGGCGCTCGGGGGAGCCAGTTACAACCGAGAGCAGGAAAACGCCATCGCCTACGAAGCCCGTGGAGATTTTGGGCTCTGGTGCGCCGAACAGGCGGAAGACGTCGACTACGCATACTACTGCGCCGAGTTTGGCACATACTCGCCTACCCGCGTACTCAGGGCGCTACGAGCCGAAAATCAGGCGCATCACTGGGGCGATCCGGCCTCGGCGGCCTTTCAAACTGCCAAGCGAAACGCCGCCGAAGCGTTCTGTCCGGCGCGGATGGCCTGGCGACAGAAGACGTTGGCCCGCGGCTTGGCGCTGTGTGAGTCGGCGATCGCTCACCTACAAGAGTAGGGGGAAATCGGGCGACTTCTGATACGATCATTGCCCGATCGTAGTAAGTCTGTGCGCACTTTTGCATCGTGTTAAGAACTCTGATTCAATTGGGGAGTTCCGCTTCCTTTCCCACCTCGGAGTCACACGACATGTCGCTGCGAACTTCTCGCCGTCGCTTCCTGGTCGCCGCCTCGGCCGCCGCATCTGGTATCGGTTTCTACTCGCAACTTCCCGCCGCCGAATCGAAATCGCCCAACGAGAAACTGAACTTGGCCGGCATTGGCGTCGCCAATCGCGCCAGCGCTAACCTATCGGGTTGCTCGGGTGAAAACTTCGTCGCCTTGGCCGACATCGATTCCAACTTTCTGGAGCAGGGGACCAAGCGTTTCCCAGGTGCCAAAGGTTACGCCGATTATCGCGTGATGCTGGAGAAGGAGGAGGACAACATCGACGCCGTCGTGGTCAGCACCGCCGATCACGCCCACGCCCCGGCGACCGCCATGGCGCTGCGGATGAAAAAGCACGCCTATTGCGAAAAACCGCTCTCCCACACGGTATACGAATCGCGGGTCGTCTCGGACCTGGCGAAGGAAAACAAGTTGGCAACCCAGATGGGTACCCAGATCCACGCGACCGACAACTATCGTCGCGTCGTCGAACTGCTCAATAGCGGCATCATTGGCGATGTGACCCGCGTCCATGTCTGGGTCGGCAAAGGCTGGGGAGACGGCAAGTATTCGTTTGGCCAAGAGCCGCCGAAGTCGCTCAACTGGGATCTGTTCCTGGGTTGTGCGCCCGAGCGTCCCTACAGCACCGGCGTCCATCCGGCGAACTGGCGGCGGTTCTGGGATTACGGCACCGGTACGTTTGGCGATATGGCTTGCCATTACGTCGACCTGGTCCACTGGGCGCTCGATTTGAAGCATCCCGAGAAGGTCTCAGCCGAGGGGCCGGAAGTCGATCCGGTCGGCTGCCCGATGTGGTGCATCGCCGACTATCAGTACCCGGCTCGCGGTGAAAAGCCGCCGGTCCACCTGACCTGGTATGACGGAGTCAAGCGTCCGGACGAACTATCGAAGCTGAAAGACAAGTCGGGCAATCCGTTCAATTGGGGCGGCGGCCAACTGTTCGTCGGCGACAAGGGGATGGTCCTGTCGAACTACGGTCAGCACTTCGTTTTCAAAGATGGCGAACTGGTCGACTTTGAGGCGCCCGAGCAGACGATCCCGGGCTCGATCGGGCACCACAACGAATGGCTGCAGGCGATCCGCACCGGCGGGCCGACCACCTGCAACTTCGACTACTCAGGCGCCCTCAGCGAAGCGGTGCTGCTGGGGACGGTCGCCTACCGCAGCGGCGACGTCGTCGAATGGGACGCCAAGAACCTGAAGGTGACCAACAACAATTCGCTTGCACAAGACCTGATCCACAAGGAATATCGCAAGGGCTGGACGCTGTAAGCGATCGGTCAATTTGTACGAATTCGACGGCCGCAGCGGAAATGCGCGCTGCGGCCTTTTTTTGTTTGTCATTAGGAAAAGGAGAGTGTAAGTTGGCTTCATCGCTCACCCCCTCTCTGGTATGTCGTGAGGGCGTAGCGAAGCAATTCTTAGAACGCACTCGCTTCTTCATTTCGGGGGAAATTTAACCATGGGTGGTTGGGGTGGTACGCTGATCCTTTTGGGGGCAGGGTCTTTCCTGCTGAACATGATCGGCATGGAGTTTATCTTGCTGAGCTGGGTCGACATGTGGGGTACGATTCCCGGAATCGGCATTCGGCTTGGCGTCATCGCCTTGGGGGTGGTGATTCTGGCGGTCGGCGGCGCTGCGGCTAGCGACGAATAAACGCAAGCCGACGCTTCGTCAGGGCCAAGAAAAAGAGAACGCCAAGCGATCAATCGCTTGGCGTTCTTGCGTTTGGAAATGGAGCGCTCCGCTCGACTAGCCCCGTTTCTCCAGCGGGACGAAGTCGCGTTCGGTTTCGCCGGTATAGACCTGACGCGGACGGCAGATCCGCTTGGTCGGCGAGCCTTGCATTTCTTTCCAGTGAGCGATCCAGCCCGGCAGACGTCCGATGGCGAACAGCACCGTGAACATCTGGACCGGAATGCCGATCGCACGGTAGATGACGCCAGAATAGAAGTCGACGTTCGGGTAGAGCTTCCGTTCGATGAAGTACTCGTCGTTCAGAGCGACTTCTTCCAGACGCTGGGCGACCTCAAAGATCGGATCCTTGATTTCCAGCTTCGAGAGTAGCGTATCGCACGCCTTCTTGATGATCGTGGCCCGCGGATCGAAGTTCTTGTAAACGCGGTGACCGAAGCCCATCAGGCGGAACTTGCTGGTCTTGTCTTTGGCCAGCTTGACGTACTTTTCGACGTCCTTGCCGTCGGCGATGATCTTCTCGAGCATCGAGACGACCGCTTCGTTGGCGCCGCCATGTAGCGGGCCCCACAAGGCGCTGATGCCGGCCGAGATCGACGCAAACAGGTTGGCGTCCGAAGAGCCGACCATGCGAACGGTCGACGTGCTGCAGTTTTGCTCGTGGTCGGCGTGAACGATCAGCAGCAGATTGAGTGCGCTGACGAAGTCGGGATCGACGTGGAACGGTTCGCTCGGAACGGCGAACATCATCTGCAGGAAGTTCTCGCAGTACGACAGGTCGTTTTGCGGATAGACGAACGGCTGACCGACCGACTTCTTGAAGCTGTAGGCGGCGATCGTCGGCAATTTGGCCAACAACCGGTGAATCGAGACCTCGACCTGACGCGGATCGTGCGGGTTGAGCGAGTCTTGATAGAAGGTCGAAAGCGCGCTGACCACCGAGCTGAGAATCGCCATCGGATGGGCGTCGCGGGGGAAGCCGTTGTAGAATGACCGCATGTCTTCGTGCAGCATCGTGTGCCGGCGGATCGACTTGCGGAAGTCCATAATTTCCTGCTCGGTCGGCAATTCGCCGTAGATCAGCAGGTACATGACCTCGACAAAGTCGCAGTTGCTGGCGAGCTGTTCGATCGGATAGCCGCGATACCGCAGAATTCCCTTCTCGCCGTCCAGATAGGTGATGTTGCTAGTGGTGGAGCCGGTATTGACGTAACCGTCATCCAGCGTGATGAAACCGGTTGCAGCTCGCAACTTACCGATGTCGACGGCGGTTTCGTGCTCCGACCCCTCGACGATCGGCAATTCGATCTCGGCATCGCGTACGCGTAGATGGGCGACCTCAGTCATCGACGGCTCCTCTTCGTCATCAAAAGCGACGTGCGACGTCCGAAGGTCGGGTCGCATGGATGTGAAAGCATGGGGTGAGAAATACTCTACCCGATGGATGCGGTCGGCAAAATAGCCGAAGGCGCAATTCGCCCCCGCAGATAACCGCACTACCGCCAATTCTACATCCCTCGCACGTTCGAGACGAGGAGGGAAGACCGGCGAAAGAGATATTAGCCCGGCTTGTGCTGCAGGGCCTAGCGTCGCGATTCCGGTGAAGGGGACGTTGCGGTCTGGGAAGACTTTTCCTCGTCAAAGATCGTCCAAACCGTGGTCCGTTTGCGAACGCCGGTGATGTACTCGCGTTGGGCTTGGTTAGCTCGCTCGTTTCGAATCTTTTCTTTAATTTCTAGTTGCGCGTCGCGGAACGGCTTCATCGAGTCCTCTTCCCGCTCCAGAACTCGCACAATGTGATACCCTTCCGGCGACTCGATAATCTGACTTAGCCGGTTGGGCGGCAGCGAAAAAATCGCCCTGTCGATCGTTTCGTTTTTCAGGCTGTCGCGGGTAGTCCAGTCATATTGCCCCCCGTCAGAAGCTCGAAAGCCCTGCGAGTGCTTCTTGGCTACGGCGTCGAGCGGGGCCCCGCGCAGCACCTGATTGCCCATATCGGCGATTGCCTGCTCGGCCTCGCCTTTGGTGTTGAATTTGTCGAACCGGACCATCAGCTGCTCCCAGCGAGCCCGGGCGGGGCGTTCGTATTCCGCAGCATGCTCATGGTAAAAGTCGAGCATTTGCCGGTGGGTCACTTCGGTGTCAGGTTTGACGTGCGTACGCAACTGCTGCTGCGCGATAATTTGTTCCAGGAATAGCCGTTTCTTCTTCTCCAGCGACGACCCTTCTTTTCGCAATGCGATATCGAGCTCGGCCGGCGTCTGGACGCCGTATTGCTTTAGATCGCTTTCCATCTGGTACTCGGCGTACTGCGTGTCGAGGTGCGCCTGCATCTCGGTCAGCTTGTCTTGCGGGATGGTTCGGATGAAATCGAGATAGACCATCTTGGTGTCGATCATGTTGGGCAGCAGTTCGCGCAGGGCCAGCTGACGCTGTTCTTCCAAGATCTCTTCGGTGACTTGGGCCTGCTGCTCTTCGGGCAATTGAGCGACGCGCTTGGCGATCGCCTGGTTGACCGGTCCGAGGATATCACCCGCCAAGATCGGCTGTCCGCCGACGAGCGCGACGATGCGGGCCGGCTTAAACAGCTTGTCGTCGGCAGCAACCGGGGGAGCCTGCATCGGCGGCCCCTGGGGATACGCGGGGGTTGCCGGGGGGGCGACGTTGTTGGTCGCGGAATAACCATTGGCGACCGGCGGGGCATAGTTGCCGGTCGAATAATTGCTATTGGGAGAACCGCCGGCGGTTGGATAGCCGCTTGGCGGCGCATACGGATTGGCGCCGCCATACTGACTTGGCGTAGCGCTGGGCGCTGCAGTGCGCTGCCAAGGTTGATAGCCTGACTGCGTCGGCGGAGTCGTGGCGGCCGCTTGCGGTGGTTGTTGTTGGCCCCAGGCCGATGCCGCTTGTTGGTATTGATCGGGACGCCAAGGTTGCGTCGTTCCATTGGCAGCCGGGACGCTGCTGGTCGGCTGGTCGCCGATTTGCGTCGTTACGGCGCGGCGACTCGGTTGTTGCGTGTAACCGGGCGCAGCGTAGGGATTGCTGGGATAGGGAAGCGGCGTCGTTGTTGGCGCTGGCGTTTGGGCAGCGCCTTGCGCATCGGCGACGCGGTAGTCGGGCGCACTTCCTCCGCGGTTCTTAAAAGGATCAGTCGGCGTCGTTTCGGTCGTCGACTTGCCGCTCCAGGGAAGCCAAGAACGTAAGCCGCTCATCTGCGCATGAAGTTGCGCCGACTTGGCGCACCACGGAAGCGAACCGAACGTCGTCACGACGAACGTCACGAGGAAGATGGAAATCGAGCTGCGGCGGATCAAGGAACCCTCCGTCCAGGCAAATAACGGGCCCGAGCGAGTTTGGCTGGCAACAAATCCTCAGTAGTCGAATCTATTGAGGGGGCGCGATAATAGAGAGAGATCAACTGGGCTGCAAGATAGATTTCGCCGTGTTGATGATAGCGTCTGCGTCCGCGTCGCTCGTCTTCAGTGGGACGTAAACGCTTTTGTCGTCAACGATTCGGAAATTGCGACCATGTAGCTTTGCTAGCTGTTCGACGCGGCCTCGATCCGAGTACTGAAAGACAAGGTAGTCGTCCTCCAAGAAGATCGCGTTGATCTGCCAAAATGCGGCGTCGAGCTTGATCTCCGTCAGGCGCAGCATCCGCTCGACTGGATCAGGGAACGGCCCAAAGCGGTCGAGCATTTCTTCCTTCAGGTTTGCAATGTCGGTGTCGCTAGCAACCCGGGTCATGCGGCGATAGAGATCGATTTTCTGCCGCATGTCGCTGATGTAGGTGTCCGGCAAAAAGGCGGAGCCCGGCAGATCGACGTCGACGTCGATTGAAATCTGCGGCGGCATTCGCTTCATCCGTCGCACCGCCTTTTCTAAGAGCTGACAGTAGAGTTCGTACCCAACCATCGCGATGTGGCCGCTTTGCTGGGTGCCGAGGATATTGCCGGCGCCACGGATTTCCAAGTCCCGCATCGAGATCGCGAATCCAGCACCCATGTGGCTGAACTCCTCAATCGCGTGCAGCCGCTTTGCCGCGACCGGGCTCAGATGCCGACCCGGTTGCAGCAGCAAGTAGCAATAGGCCCGATGCTTGTACCGCCCGACGCGACCCCGTAATTGATGCAAGTCAGCCAGGCCGTACCGATCCGCCTCGTCGACGAAGATCGTGTTGGCGTTGGGAATGTCGAGCCCGCTTTCGACGATCGTCGTCGCTAGCAGCAGGTCGAATTTCCCTTCAACGAAATCGACCATCACCTGCTCAAGCGCCCCTTCCGGCATCTGACCGTGGCCGATGCCGATCTTCGCTTCGGGGACGATTCGCTTCAGTTTGGCGGCGACCAGTTGGATGTCTTGCACTCGATTGTGGACGAAATAAACCTGCCCGCCCCGCGACAACTCGCGCAGCACTGCATGGCGAATCAGTTCGTCTCCCCAGCGAGAAACCTTCGTTTCGACCGCGACACGATCCTGCGGCGCCGTTTCCAGGTTCGAGATATCCCGCACGCCAACCAGCGACATATGCAACGTGCGAGGAATTGGCGTCGCCGTCATCGTCAGCACGTCGACGGTGGTCCGCAGTTGTTTGAGCTTCTCCTTGATTTCGACGCCGAATCGCTGCTCTTCGTCGATGATCACCAGCCCCAGGTTTTGGAAACGGACGTCTTTGGACGCCAAGCGATGCGTACCGACCACAATGTCGACCGAGCCTTCCTTCAGCCCGCGAACGACGTCACGCTGCTCGGCTGCCGAGGCGAAGCGGCTGAGCCGGGCAATCGTAAACGGAAACTCCGCCATTCGCTGCCGCAGGCTCTTGTAATGCTGCTCGGCCAGGATCGTGGTAGGCACCAGAATGGCCACCTGATAGCCATTGTCGACCGCCTTAAACGCGCCCCGCATGGCGACTTCGGTCTTGCCGAAACCGACGTCGCCGCACAGCAGCCGGTCCATCGGTCGCGGCTGTTCCATATCGAACTTGATATTGCCGATCGCCGCCAATTGATCTTCGGTCTCTTCGTAAGGGAACGAGAGGTCGAACTCCCGCTGCCAGAGCGTATCGGCCGAGAAAGCGATGCCTGGGCGGCTACGGCGCATCGCCTGCACTTCCAGCAGTTCGCCGGCCAGGTCGTGCACCGCCTGTTCGACCGCCTTCTTCTGTTTCTGCCAAGTAACGCCGCCGATTTTGGCCAACGGTGGGCGGGTCTTCGACCCACCGACATACTTCTGAACCAGGTCGACTTTGGAGGCCGGAACGTAAACTTTGGTCCCGCCGTGAAACTCGATCTCGAGATGCTCTTCGACCTGCCGCTGCTTCTCGATCATCTTCAGGCCGCGGTAACGGCCGATGCCATGCGCAAGGTGAACGACCAGGTCGCCGCTCCGCAAATCGAGGAAGCTGTCGATCACCTTTCCCAGTTTGCGCGTCGCCGGGCGTTGGCGACGCACGCGATGGAACAACTGATCGCCGCTGACCAGCACGACGCTCTCTTCGCGATAGCGAAAGCCTTGCGGCATCCGGCCCAGCGAAAAGTGGAGTCGCCCGCTTTGCTGCAGTTCGCCTCCCTGGAAGATCTCCTGCAGGCGTTCAATCTCCGCTTCGGTCTGGCAGATGATGTAGACGTCTTGCCCGGTGCTCAGCGCTTCGAGCTCGCCGCGCACGCGTTCGATCTCGCCGCTGAACTGTTCGACGGACTCAAAGTGAAGCGTCAAACTCGCGTCGAGATGCCCGCTTGCGACGCTCGACAGGCTTAGCGTGCCCAGCGGCTGCAGCTTTTGCATCGTCTCCGGTAAGCCGAACTTGTCTTCGACCCGTTCCAGGCGATCGAGATATTGCTCGGCCGATTCCTTGATCCGTTCCAGCTCGATCAATACGCAGACCGAGGCGCTTGGCAGGTAATCGGAAAAGTGTCCGGTCTGCCCTTTCCCGTACCGCAGCACGGTGATTTCGGCCGAGTCGAGCGGATGCAGACTTCGCTGCGTCTCGATCTCAAACTGGCGAATCGATTCGACCTCGTCGCCGAATAGTTCGATGCGGGCCGGTTGTTCCCAATCCGGGGCGAAAACGTCGAGAATTCCGCCGCGCAGCGAGAATTCGCCGGGCAACTCGACGGCGCTGGTCGAATGGAATTTATGCCGCACCAGCCATTGGGCAAGCTCTTCCAGGTCCAGCTGATCGCCGGCGACGACGCGGCGACTATTGGCTGAAACGTTTGCGGCGCTCGGAACCGGCTGCAGCAGGCTCTCGATACTGGTGACGATGAACTTGGGCGGCGGACCATGCGTCAGCTGCTTTAAAACGCGAAGTCGACGTCCGTAAATCTCGTCGTGCAGCAGACGCTCGCTGCGATCCGATTCCCACGCGGGAAATTGCACGACCGAAGCTTCGGTAAATGTTCGCAAGGCATCGTAGACGTCATCGATATTGGCCAGCGTCGGACAGACGACCAACATCGGGCCGGCAGCGTCGATTTGGGCGGCCGCGGCAACTAGCGCGCACGCTGAACCCCAGACTCCCTCGATCGTCCCCTTCCGCCCGGCGGCGACTTGAGTGACGAGTTCGCGGAACTCCGTTCTTTCAGCGAGTCCTTGCGGCAGGCTACGCAGTTGTGCGGCCGCCGATTCTAGGGTGGTCCCAGTTGCCATGCGATTGAGCGAAATTTTACGTTTCCCAGGCCCCGCTCGCCAAGTCCGAACCAAATTTCGCCTCCTGCCCCCCAATGGCGTTGCAATCTGGCGAGTTTTCGGTTCGTTTCGGATGGCGTGAAAGGGGTTTTGCGATGCGCAGATGGCAATTGCTGGTCGGCTTGGCGTGGGCACTTGGCATGACGACACTACTCAAGGCGGATGTCGCCGATTGGGGCGAATTGGTCGACCCGAAGGGAGATTGTCCGGTTGAACAGAACCAGGGGAAGCTCGACTTTCACGTTCCGCCAGGGATTCACAATCTGAACCCGATTATTGGCGACACCTCGGCGCCTCGCGTAATGCGTGACGTCAAAGGGGATTTCGTCGTCGAACTTCAGATCCTCGATTCACGCCGAGAAAACAGGGACGATTAAGTCGAGTTACGTCGCTGCCGGCCTGCTCGTCTCGCAAGACGAGCAGAACTTCCTTCGCTGGACTCGATCGGCCGTCGGAGAAGCGAAAGCGACCTTCGCTTCGGCCGAGCTGTACGAGCAGGGAAAGCTGGCGGGTGGTTTCAACCTGGCCTGGAACGGTCAGCCAATGTGGCTGCGGCTAGAACGCCGTGCGGATCGGGTATTTCTGTGGATTGGCGACGACGGAACCCAATGGCGTCGCCATACATCGCTGCGAATGCCGTTTCTGCAGGACCTCAAAGTCGGCGTTTTCGCGCTCAACTCGACCAAGACCGAGTTCTCGGCGACGGTCAGCGACTTCTATTTGCTGGGCGCTGCGGCCATATAGAACCAATTCCCTCGGCTGCCCGTATTACAAAGCGCGCGACTTGGTGCGGGCGGCTGGAAAAGGTTCGATTTCGACCCCCAAATTCCGCGCTCGCGCCATGCGAGGTAGCGACGGCGTGGCTTCGAAAGGGGCCGATCTTCCAAAAATTTTCACAAAACGCGATTCGCGGAAAACCCCGAGAAAACAGGGGTGTATCGCGTATCTTACCTGCTCTGGCGGTGGATCTTTTCGATCCACTTTCTGATTTCGGCGCTGCCCCCGTTTGACACTGGGTCAGGGATCCCGTAAATTCCTTTCTTCTCGTTGAGGGCAATACCTTAACAGGGAGACGCTGCTCCAAACTGGAGAGGCGACAAAAGCGATCTTTGACAATTTGGCAAATGAAGTAGATGGCATTCATCACGTTTGCGAACGTGGTTTGCGGTCAGCTTGACGGGCTTTGCGAGAGCAGGGTCGTTTGGTTGGTTTGCGGCTGCTAGGCAAACGTGAGAATTATAGAGAATGCAAAAGTAACCGGGTCCCCAGTTCTACAAGCTGGGGATCACTTAAGGTGAAATTCTCGAGCGAAAAATATCGTTAAAACGGATCGGATATCTAATTGGCGTCGCCGCCGCGAGGCGTCGGCGTACCAGTAGGTCCGGTAGCTAAAGCGAATATTTACGGCGGAAAGCTTTGAATATTTGTGGTCAAGCTATTAAGGGCGTATGGGGGATGTCTTGGTATCAGAAGGCGATGAAGGGCGTGGAAGACTGCGATAAGCCTGGGGGAGTTGTCAAACGAACGTTGATCCCGGGATTCCTGAATGACTTGCACTGAATACATAGGTGTAAGTGGCTAACCCAGAGAACTGAAACATCTCAGTACCTGGAGGAAGAGAAAGAAAACTCGATTTCGTCAGTAGCGGCGAGCGAAAGCGAAATAGCCCAAACCGTGGGGATTTTCCCCACGGGGTTGTAGGGTCTCTCACATGGGAGTTACAAAGCGAACAACTAGTTGAACGACATGGAAAGGTCGGCCACAGACGGTGACAGCCCGGTAAACGAAAGGTGATTCGCCTCCCGAGAGATACCTGAGTAGGTTCAGGCACGTGAAACCTGGACTGAATCCACGGGGACCATCCCGTAAGGCTAAATACTCTCTGATAACCGATAGTGAACTCAGTATGGCGACTGAAAGATGAGAAGAACCCCTGCTAGGGGAGGTATGTGAACCTGAAACCATACGCTTACAAGCGGTCGGAGCCCGATTATTGGGTGACGGCGTGCCTTTTGCATAATGATCCGGCGAGTTACGGTCTGCGGCAGGTTAAAGTCTTCCGGACTGAAGCCAGAGGGAAACCGAGTCTGAATAGGGCGTTAGTCGTAGGCTGTAGACGCGAAACCAAGTGATCTACCCATGAGCAGGTTGAAGCGCGGGTTATACCGCGTGGAGGACCGAACCCACTTGGGTTGAAAACCGAGGGGATGACTTGTGGGGAGGAGTGAAAGTCTAATCAAACTTGGAGATATCTCGTTCTCTCCGAAATAGCTTTAGGGCTAGCCTTGAGCCACTACGTACCGGGGGTAGAGAGACTGAATCGATTTGGGGCCCCTTCCCGGGGTACCCTGTCGGACCAAACTCCGAATACCGGTGCGACTATCTCAGGAGTCAGTCCACGGGGGATAAGCTTCGTGGTCGAGAGGGAAACAACCCAGACCGTCTGCTAAGGTCCCGAAGAAACGCTCAGTCACTAAGGAGGTTGAATTACTGTGACAACCAGGATGTTGGCTTAGAAGCAGCCACCATTTAAAAAGTGCGTAACAGCTTACTGGTCGAGTAATTCTGCGCCGATAATGATCGGGAGTAAGCGTTTCACCGAAGCAGCGGACGAAAGTGGTAGGAGAGCGCCGATAGTCAGATACGAGCCGTACCGAAAGGAGCGGTGTTGGGGCTATCGGGTGATTATGCCGGAATGAGTAACGATTAAACAGGTGAGAATCCTGTTCGCCGAATACCTAAGGTTTCCTGGGGAAGGCAATTCCGCCCAGGGTTAGCCGGTGCCTTAGTCGAGGCCGAAAGGCGTAGACGATGGATAGCAGGTTAATATTCCTGCGCTAGAACGTTGGACCGATGGAGGGACGGCGTCCGAACTGTGATCGGGCTGGTGGATCAGCCCGTGATTTGCAGCAAGTTGGGGAGATTGGAAAATCCGCTCCCGGAATACAAGCTGTCGATCTGACTCTTTTTGAGGTAATCATTAGCAGGACGTCCAAGAAAAGCTTCTAAGGGTTGAAGGCGTTTTAACCGTACTAAAACTGACACAGGTAGGTAGGTCGAGTAGACCAAGGCGCTCGGGAGAACAGTGGTTAAGGAACTCTGCAAAATGACCCCGTAAGTTCGCGATAAGGGGTGCCTCTGACGGTTCACGCTGTTGGAGGCCACAGAAAATCGGCTCTGGCGACTGTTTATCAAAAACACAGGACCCTGCTAACTCGCAAGAGGATGTATAGGGTCTGACGCCTGCCCGGTGCCGGTAGGTTAAGGAAGAGGGTGAAAGCTCGCGACCGAAGCCCCGGTAAACGGCGGCCGTAACTATGACGGTCCTAAGGTAGCGAAGTTCCTTGTCGGGTAAGTTCCGACCTGCATGAAAGGCGTAACGACTGGAGCACTGTCTCAACCACTGACCCGGTGAAATTGTAGTTGTGGTGAAGATGCCACATACCCGCAGTTAGACGGAAAGACCCCGTGAACCTTTACTGTAGGCTGATATTGGTCTGAGATATGTTCTGTGTAGGATAGGTGGGAGGCTTTGATCTCGGCGCGCCAGCGTCGAAGGAGCCGTCCTTGAAATACCACCCTGAATATGTTTTAGCTCTAACCCTGAATATCCGTGAATCCGGACAGGGAACAGTGTCAGTTGGGCAGTTTGACTGGGGCGGTCTCCTCCCAAAGAGTAACGGAGGAGTGCAATGGTACCCTCAGCCTGGTTGGCCATCAGGCAAAGAGCGCAATGGTAGAAGGGTGCTTGACTGCGAGACTTATCGGTCGAGCAGGTACGAAAGTAGGTCATAGTGATCCGGTAGTCCCGTATGGAAGGGCTATCGCTCATCAGATAAAAGGTACTCCGGGGATAACAGGCTTATCGCATCCGAGCGTCCATAGCGGCGATGCGGTTTGGCACCTCGATGTCGGCTCATCACATCCTGGGGGTGTAGAAGCTCCCAAGGGTTCGGCTGTTCGCCGATTAAAGTGGTACGTGAGCTGGGTTCAGACCGTCGTGAGACAGGTCGGTCCCTATCTGCTGTGGGCGTACGAATTTTGAGGAGGTTCTTCTTTAGTACGAGAGGATTTGGAAGGACGACCCTCTGGTGTCCCAGTTGTCATGCCAGTGGCACGGCTGGATAGCTATGGTCGGAAAGGATAAACGCTGAAAGCATCTAAGCGTGAAGCCCGCTCCAAGATGAGAATTCGTAAGCACTTTAGTGCGAGAGTCCCCTGGAAGACGACCAGGTTGATAGGCTGGATGTGTAAGCACAGTAATGTGTTCAGCTAACCAGTACTAACGGACGAAAGCTTGACCACTTATATTCAACGCTTTTCACTCGAGAATTTGCGTTCTCTATAAAAATCAATTCGTCGCTTGCTTAAGCTCGACCTTCGGGTGAGCTCGATTGAAGAAGCTTCAATGCTTCAGGCAGGCGACTTGTGGCCACTACGCTGCGGACCGATCACTCGGTCCGCCGTTTGCCATGAGTCATCAGGCTCGCATCAGCCCACACGTTGGTGCAAGCCTTTTCCGGTGACCATATCGAAAAGGTCATACCTGTTCCCATTCCGAACACAGCCGTCAAGCTTTTCGAGCCGATGATAGTGCCAAAAGCGCGAAAGTAGGTATCGCCGGATTTATTTACACTTCCAAAGCCCCAACCAAATCGGTTGGGGCTTTTTTTGTGCGCTGGGGGGCAAGTTTCCCTTCGCGATGGAAAGTGTTGCCCGCTATACTCTTCGGAGTAGTTGTACCTCTCCCGCGACCTCCGAGATTCTCATGAGCAATGACGATCGCTTCACCGTGAATGACCCCTATGCGCAACCGCCGAGAAAGAAGTCGAGCGGCGCTGGCTGGATCTTTGGGATTGGTGGGTGCATTGTCGCTGCGGTGTTTGCTCCGTTCTTGCTTGTCTGCGGCTGTTGCGGCGGTCTTATGCAGTGGGCCATGAATCAACGCGCCGAAATGATTGCCACGGCGGTGGAGGGAGACGAGACCCTTCGGCAGGAGATCGGCGACGTTTCCTCGTGCTCGATCAATTGGTCCGGGTCGATGTCGGCCGGAGATGACGTGTTCGTCTTTGATGTCAGCGGCGACAAGGGGAGCGGTTCGCTCTACGTCCACGAGGCGGGTGACGACGTCGAGAAGATTGTGTTGCACAAAGGGGACGAAGAGTGGGAGCTGACGTTTGATCCGGAAATGTTGAAGGACGACTGGACGACCGATCCCGAAGTGACCGAACTGATCGACAACAACCCGTCGATTCGGCAGGAGATCGGCGAGATCGAGAAATGTGAGATGAATTTGGGCGACTCCATCTCCGAGGATGACCCGAATCTGTACATCTACGACATTGTCGGCGACAAAGGACGCGGCCAATTGGAAGTCATGTTTGACGATGACGACGAAATCGTCGGGGTCACGCTGAAAAAGGAAGGGAAAGACTTCGAGCTCAACCTGGGTGACGAGCCATCGCTTCCCCCGATGAAGTAGTGCCCGGCAGCGTGGCGTTGTCCGTGGGCAGTAATTTTGAATCGCGGTTAGCGCAAACCGACGAGGCGTCGCGTCGGCGGCATGGCGTCTACTACACGCCGCCAGAAGTTGCGGCGGCGATGGTTCGGGCCGTCGATCACTCATTGCGATCCGAGTTTGGTCTTGGCAGTGGTTTGGCCGACGAGTCGCTGCCCGGATCGATTCTCGATCCTGCCTGCGGCGATGGCGTGTTTCTCGAAGCTGCGCTACGGCAAATCTATCGAAATATCTGTGAGGTCGGGGGGAAATCGGCGTGGCCCACCTTGGTGCGCGAGCGGATCTTGCCCCGGTTGCACGGTTGCGAGCTCTTTGCGGAAGCAGTCGCCGAGGCCCGATGGCGGTTGCTCTCCGTCTTGAGCGAAACCGGCGTCGCCGATGTTGACCCGTCCCAGCTGCAGATTCGCGTCGGCGATGCCCTCGCTGAGGAAACGTGGCACCGCGACGAGCGGTTCTCCGCCATCATCGGCAATCCTCCCTATCTGGCGGCGACCGTCCAGCGGGGCGATTGGCTCAAATCGCTGATGACCGGCGGCGGGCAGCCTGGTCGAAACTACTACGCCGTCGATGGCCAGCCCCTGGGGGAAAAGAAGCTGTGGCTGCATGACGACTACGTCCAGTTCTTTCGGCTGGCCCAGTGGCATCTTGATCGAAGCGGCTTCGGCGTCCTCGGTTTTCTGACCAATCACGGATATCTCGACAATCCCACCTTCCGCGGCATGCGATGGGAACTGCTCCGCGGCTTTGACCAGATTCAGATTGTCGATCTGCATGGCAACGTCAAAAAGCGGGAAAAAAGCGCAGCGGCGCTCGATGACGAGAACGTCTTCGCCATCGAGCAGGGCGTCGCAATCGGGTTGTTCTCCAAGTTCGGGGAAGGGGAGACGCTGGCGAGCGTTCACCGCGGCGATCTCTGGGGTTCTCGAACGGCAAAGCTCGCGTGGTTGTCCGAGCAACCGATCGCCGAACTCGCCCGCCACAAAATCCAAGTCTCGCCTCCGCACTACTTCTTTCTGGCTCGGGACGAAGCTCGGGCCAGCGAGTATGAGCGTGGGCTCCCGATTCTCGAGCTATTCGACAAGTTCGCCTCCGCGGTTGTGACCGCGCGGGACAAGATCGTCATTGACCATGATCGTGATGAACTGCTTGCGCGGATTGGTGAGTTTCGCGATGATCAGCTGTCGGATGACGTACTGCGCCGCCGGTACTTTGCCAGCAGTCGCGGCCGGAAGTATCCCCCGGGCGATACTCGCTCTTGGAAGCTCGCCGCAGCGCGGGCAGCGCTGCGGGCCGATACTGACTGGCAATCTCGGCCGATGCGTTGTCTCTACCGCCCATTCGACTATCGATGGATTTACTGGACGCCGGAGATGATCGACTGGCCGCGGGGTGAGATCATGCGTTCTCTCGCCTCGGGCGACACGATCGGCCTGATCGTGCGGCGGCAAATGCCTGCCGGGCAAGAGTGCAACTACTTCGGCGTTACCAATGCGATCACGCTCGACGGCGTCTTGCGTAGCGACAATCGTGGCAATGAGTCGATCTTGCCGCTGGCGATCTCCGATCAAAGCAATCTGCGGGCTGAACTGTTAGGTATCCACCGAAAGCGATGGAAGCGTGACGTCATCGACACGCGAACCTGGGCGGCGCTGATCTACGCGTTGTTTCATGCAACTGACTATCGCGAGCGGTATGCCGATCAATTGCGAATCGAATTCCCGCGGCTCTTCTGGCCTAGCCAATGGTCGCTCGCGGAAAAGTTGATCGCATGCGGCGAGCGGCTTTTCCATCTGCACCTGCCCAACGACGACCCGGCCAGCGATGGCGACGGGGCGGTTGTCGTTGACCGGGGTTACCCCAAGTATCGCGATGGGCAGATTCTGGTCGGCAAAAACCGAAGAATCGCGGAGGCGTCGCCGTTGTTATGGAAATATCGCTTTGGCGTGCACCAGGTGCTGGAGAAGTGGCTGAAGGATCGTCGGGGCTACGAACTGTCGGCGGCGGAGGTCGCAACCTACCGGCGAATCATCGCCGCCACCAAGGCGACGATCGAGACGCGTCAGCAGATTGATGCGGCGATTGCCCAGTCAGGCGGATGGGCCGCCGCGATGGTCGATCGCGACGGCCGCCCACTCGATTAATCGATCGCCTTAGTCTTCGTCGCGCAGTTTGGCGAGCGAAGCGAGATCTTCCAATGTCGACGTATCGCCAGCCACCTCTTTGCCCGAGGCGATATCCCGCAGCAAACGTCGCATGATTTTGCCGCTACGGGTCTTCGGCAACACCGCGGTAAAGCGAATGTCGTCCGGCGCCGCCAGGGCGCCGATCTCTTTGCGGACGTGCAGCTTCAGGTCGGCTTTCAGTTCGTCGCTCGGCTCGGCGTCGCGAAGCGTGACGAAGGCGGCGATCGCCTGACCTTTGATGTCGTGCGGGCGACCAACCACGGCCGACTCGGCGACGTTGGGATGCGAAACCAGAGCGCTTTCAACTTCGATCGTCGACAGGCGATGGCCCGAGACGTTGATCACGTCGTCGATCCGGCCCATGATCCAGTAGTAGCCGTCGTCATCAATGCGGGCATTGTCGCCAGCTAGGTAGCAGTGCGGAACGCTGCTCCAGTACTGTTGTTTGTAGCGAGCTTCGTCACCCCAGATGCCGCGGAGCATGCCGGGCCACGGATGGGTGATCGTCAGCTTGCCCCCTTGGTTCTTCTCGCAGAGTTCGTTGTTCTCGTCGAAAATGCCGGGGATAATGCCGGGAAGCGGCTTGGTGCAGCTGCCCGGTTTGGTCGGAATGGCGCCCGGCAGCGGAGACATCATGATGCCCCCAGTTTCGGTTTGCCACCAGGTATCGACGATCGGGCAGCGACCCGCGCCAATCTTCTCGTGGTACCACATCCAAGCTTCTGGGTTGATCCCTTCGCCGACGGTTCCCAGCAGTCGCAGGCTAGAAATGTCGTGCTTGTCGACCCACTCATCGCCCCATTTGATGAAGGCGCGAATCGCCGTCGGAGCGGTATACAGAATCGTGACTTTGTACTTCTCGATCAGTTCCCAGAAGCGACCTTCGTCGGGGAAGTTCGGGGCGCCTTCGTACATTACGCAAGTCGCGCCAGCGGCCATCGGGCCATAGACGACATAGCTGTGACCGGTGATCCAGCCGCAGTCGGCGGTGCACCAATAGATGTCGTCTTCGCGATGATCAAAGACCCATTCAAACGTCTTCTTGGCGTACAGGTTGTAGCCTGCGGTGGTGTGCTTGATCCCCTTCGGCTTGCCGGTCGATCCGCTGGTGTAGAGGATAAACAGCGGGGTCTCGCTGTCGAACGGTTCAGCCAGGCAATCGTCATTGACGCTTTCGATCAGGTCGTGCCACCAGATGTCGCGGCCGTCCTGCATGTTGATATCGTTGCCGATGCGCTTCAGCACCACGCACTTTTCCACGGTCGGCGATTTGGCCAGCGCTTCATCGACGGTCGCCTTTAGCGACAGTTCTTTCCCGCGACGCCAAGCGCCATCGGAGGTCAGCATCAAGCGAGCGCTGGCGTCATGGTTGCGATCGGCGATCGCTTCGGCCGAGAACCCGGCGAAGATCACCGAGTGAATCGCGCCAATCCGGGCACACGCCAGCATCGCGATCGCCAGTTCCGGCGTCATCGGCATGTAGATCGAGACGACGTCTCCTTGCTGAATGCCCAGGCTCTTCAGCCCGTTGGCGAAGCGGCAGACTTCGCTGTGCAACTCGGCGTAGGTAAGCGTCCGCGTGTCGCCGGGCTCCCCTTCCCAGATGATCGCGGGCTTGTCGCGGCGCTCCGTCGTCAGATGACGATCCAAGCAGTTGTACGACGCGTTCGTTTTTCCGTCGACAAACCACTTGGCGAACGGCTCGTTCCACTCCAAGGTCTTGCGATACGGCTCAAACCAATGAAGGTCGGTCTTAGCAATTTCGTCCCAGAATGCGGGGGGATCGGCCTTCGCCTCGTCCCACATCTGCTGATATTGCTCCATCGAGCTAATGGCGGCTTTGGCCTGGAATTCCGGGGTCGGAGGAAATACACGGGCCTCTTGCATCACATTGTCGATGCGACCTGACGTTTCATTTGCCATTAGCAGTCTTTCCGCGAGATGAAAAGCATCTCTAAATTTAAAACTAAGGGGAAGGAGCCAATTTTAGATGCGCAGTCTAGGGCCGTCAACGAACCTTACTTGCCTGTTAAAAAACGCCCTCGTGGCATTTTTCGACCTCGCCAAGTTCAGAGCAAAGCTCTTCACGGCTCGCAACATATCGCCTTGCGGCGCTATGTTGAGATCGCATCCCTGCGATCTAGCTGCCGGTTGAAAAAACAACCGGCAGCTAGGGGAGTTGAGTTTTTGACTCACGCGAAGGGTGGTCTTCCAGCGACTGAAGCGTTACGTGGCGCAAGTAGAGGGGCGCCGGGCCTCCGTCGATGGTGATCGAACCTTGTTCGTTCAGCTTGATGTTGTCGGCGATCGCGATGCGACAGCCGTTGAGCCAGACGTCGATCTGATGCTGGCGAACGCGAATCGTCATGTGGTTCCACTCGCCCAGCGGTTGATCGGTGCAGCGAAGCGGTTCGACCATGCGGCGACAACCGCAGTAGATCGCGCCCGATGATCGACGCTCGTCGGCGCCATCGCTATGGGCGTCGCCAATGACCACGCTCCAGTCGCCCGGCAAACCAATCGTCGCCGTCGAACAGGGATCGCACTTCCATTGGAAGGACAAGATGCAAGGGCCGAACTGGCGCTCGGTTTCGATCGGCTTGCCGCGCCCGTCGTACTGCAAGATGCCGAAGGCGGCTTGCCAGTGAACGTTCATATCTTGCGCGGCCAGATCCGACAGCAGCTCGCGCTCCGCCGGAGTAAGCCGCTCGGCGTCGCAACAGATTGCCGGACGCCATCCCTGCAGGTCGCGCTGGTTGAAGAGTTGCGTTTCCGATTGGTCTGGCCCGCTATCGAACGGAGAGGCCCAGCAGACGCTCGTCGACAACAAGACGAGCGCCATAATCCCCATCGGGAAACGCGCAGCGAATTTGCCCATTTGCTTGCGCATCGAAGTCTTACTCAACGATCGAAACCTGCGGCGGTTGATTGAAACTGGCGGACGACTCGGCGATCGCTTCCGGCGAGATCTCCCCTTCGGTCACGTAGACGCGGTAGTTGACCTCCAGCGGCTTGTCCTGGGGAACGTCGGTCGCAAAGTAGGATCCAAAGCGTCCATAATCGCGTTCGCTGAAGCGAGCTGGTTTGGGGTTGCTCGGGCGATCGAGATAGCAGGTCGAGTAGGTCTTGCCGAACGCCTCGAAGACAAGCACGTTCCACGGCAGGTCGACATGCTCTTGTTGGCCGGGCCAATTGCGGAACGCACCTGGCTTTCCTTTGCCGTCGGGACGAATGTAGAACGTCTTTTTGGCGGTATTGTCAGGCACATGCTGCGTTGCCCGGAACTGGAAACCGGCGTGCTGCGGATCGCCGTCCAGCTTCAGGTCTTCGACTTGGCTGTCGAGTCGCGAGGCGAACTCGATCAGGCGTCCCTTCGGGGTGTGATAGACCGTCAGCTCACGCAGTTCGGTGGCGAACGCTTCGCCGTTGCGACCACGCCACTCGATTTTCAGCAGCTGACGACCCAGGACCGGACCGGCCTGGCTGCTGACGACCTCGATATGCGCTTGCGACTCACCGTTGTTGCAGTGCCAGACGTCGGCGTTTTGCTTCTTGCCATCATCGGTGTAGCTGATCCGATTGAAGCCGTAAAACAGCCCGCGATGATGTTGGAAGAGACCGCCGGGGCCTTTGGTCAGCAGATTCTCGCCATCCAGGTCAAAGACGTGGTGATAAACCTTGAACGTCTCGTTGCGGCGTTCCTTCGACGATTCGTCGAGCGCTTCGTACATGTAACGCAGGACCGGTTTGTCGCCGTAGAGCAAGTCGAGCGATTTGCCTGGCTCATCTTTCCATTCAAACTGCTCGCCGCCGGAGCTGTCGCCAAAATCGACGGCGCCTTTGAACTCGGCGCCAGAGGCCAACTCGGGCAGGACGAAGGTCAATTCGCGATCCTTCTCGGCGTCCGCTATTGAAAGCAGACTCGGGGCGGTCAGCTGGCCGACCACTTCGGTTCCGTTTGACAAAGCGATGGTGGCGACCTTGGCGTCTCCGGCGATCGACTTGGCAACGGCGACGGTGACCGGGACGTTGATCTCGTCCTTGTCGGACGCGGTGATTTGTAGGTTCAGCGGCGCGGCGACAGCTGCTGTGCAGACCAGCAGCGAAAACGCGATGGCAATTGGCCAACGGAGCATCAGGAAACCTCTTGGGGGGAAAGGTTTGGCGGGATATTCCCCTTCAGATTAAGGCGCCGCCAGTCGGTAAACAACCTGGGAGCGAGGCTCAATCAAGGGCCGGGAACCCCAGTTGTGGGGGCGGAATTGTTGGAATTGTTAAAGTGGGGTGTGGGGAATGACTATTGTTGGGTCGTGGGACCGGACCGTAGCGCGGATTTTTTTCGTAGGGTGCGTCGGGACGCACCGAGATCCTGCCGGTTGGCGAAGTGCCATTCTCGCGTGGCAACGCAACGAAGTGCGGCGTTGCGTTGCCACGCGAGGGCGAAACGAGCGGTTGGGCAGGTTCGTGGTGCGTCCCGACGCACCCTACGAGTGGATTGCCGACTGGACCGGACTGTTTCGTTTTTTGAGCGGCTCGATTAGGAACTGGACCATCTCGTTCTTGTTTTTTCTCGAGCGTTCATCGAGGGAGACCGCATTCCCTCGGCTTGCGTCTTGGGTTAGTTTTGGACTGGACCGGACCGTTTCTTTTTTTCCGCGACGTAGTGGACTGGACCGCACACCTTTTTTTCTGCGGCGGTGATCGGTCGCCGATAATTGCGTCATAACGTCTTGTTTTAAAACGACTTGCGTTGTTGTGTTCGACTTGCGGTCACGATCGCAGAAATCGCCGCCAATTTGCCTCGCGCGTACATTCCAGCAGGTAACGTCTTCGGGGCGACGCACGCGGCGATCAATTTCTCACCGTAAATGGCGAGTTGATCGGTTGGGCTTCTGCTTGATCCCTTCCCAGCGAGGATCGAAGGCGCCCGGCGGCAAGTTCTCAGCCCGTCTCCACGGACCGGCGAAACGCAAGCGAGTGCAGTTCGCGCGCAGGAGTAAACCTACGGCATGCCTGGACAGATTTATACCATAGTCGCGAGCAAAAAGTCAACCCAAAAGAAGGGGGTGACGCCTGCTGTGGCGATCGGCCTGCGGGGCTATTGCGCCGACTGTCTGGGGGCCGAGCCGAAGATCGAGCCGAGCCCAAGCCGAGCGATCAGGTAGAGGGCCTTCACCGCTTCGCGCCAGTTGATCTTCGAGTAGCCCCGTTCTCGTTCTACATAGACGTAAGGAACCTCGCGAAAGGTTGCCCCTGCCAGGCGGAGCCGCCACAGGATCTCTTCAAAAAAGGAATACCCTTTCGAGATGATCTGATCGAAGTCGAGCCGGGCGAGCGTCGCCACGCGGTAACAACGAAATGACCCACTGCAGTCGCGAACTGGGAGTCGTAGCAGTACTCGAGTATAGAGGTTGATGCCGCGGCTCATCAGCCGACGATGCAGCGGCCAGCCGTAGACCCCGCCGCTGGGAACGTAACGCGAGCCGACCGCGACGTCGACATCACTCGTTTTGGCGACCGCGAGTAGATCAACGATTTTTTGCGGCGTGTGGCTGAAGTCGGCGTCGAGGTTGACCATGAGGTCATATTCTTGCTCGACCGCGTAACGCATCGCCGCGATCACTGCGGTTCCAAGTCCCGCCCCACGTGACCGATGCAGACAAGACAGACGCGACTCGGTTGCGGCAAACTCTTGGCACCACCGACCAGTTCCGTCGGGGGAATCGTCGTCGACGACCAGGATGTCGGCGTCGGGAACGGCTTCCAAGATCTCTGCCACCAACAGCGGCAGATTGTCGATCTCGTTGAAGGTGGCGACCGCAATCAGCACGGTAGGAGCAGGGGAGCGGTCGTTCGACATGCGAGGTAGGAGACGCCACAAGGGATAGTTGGCCCGCTGGTCACGGGAGGCAAGCTCGTATAATAGCTGGAATTGGCCCCCCTGTTTACCAACCTTTACGATTGCATGTCCGCGACAAGCGACAAATTTTCTACCGAAAATCCTTACAATCGCGACTTCTGGCTCGGTTACGGCGCCAATTTGGCGTTGATCATCGGGATGAGCAGCTTGTTTCGGTACGCCGATTTCATCGACTATCTCGGCGGCGGCCCGTATCAATTGGGGCTGGTGACTGGCTGTGGGATGATCGGCGGATTGCTGGGTCGCTTTCTGCAAGGGCGGCTGATCGATCGACTTGGGCCGCGGACGGTGTGGCTCTGCTCGCTGTTTGCGCTCACGTTGTTTGTGCTATTGCACCTGACGGTGGCGCGTCTCGATTCGGCTTGGATTTTCCTGCTACGGATCGGGATGATGATTAGCGTGGCCGGGGCGTTTAGCGCGTCGCTAACGTCGGTCTCACTGAAAGCGCCGCCTGGCAGAACGGCCGAGATGATTGGCGTGCTTGGTTCGTCCGGCTTCATCGGCACGGCGATCGGACCGGCGACCGGCGACTGGATCTTCCAGGGGAGCGAGGTCACCTTTGGGCAGATCCAGGGGATGTTCTATGTCGCGGGGGCGATGTTCGCCGCCTCGATGCTGCTCGCCTACCTGGCGACCCGCGGCGATCTACGAGCCCCGCAACACGAGCATCCGCCGCTATCGACGCTAGTCCGCAAGTTTCATCCGGGCTGGTTGCTGCTGATGGGAATGGTGGTTGGCGGGGGCGTGTTGATGCCACAGGTTTTTTTGCGGAGCTTCGCCGTCTCGCTGGAGATCAACCAGATCCGCTATTTCTTTCTCGCCTATGCGGTAACCGCGTTTACCGTGCGAATTGCGACGCGGCAATTTACCGATCGCTATGGCGTGAAGAATACGGTGATCGTGGGGATGAGCTGTTTGGTGTTGTCGATGCTCGCCTATTTGCCGGTCACGACGTATTGGATGTTGCCGCTTCCGGCGGTCTTTGGCGGCGCGGCGCACGCGTTTCTGTTTCCGGCGGTCGTGGCTGGCGGAGCGACGGTCTTTCCGCGGCGGTATCGCGGAACGGGGACCAACTTGATGTTGGCGTCGCTCGACTTTGGCTCGCTGGTTGGCTATCCGCTGGAAGGGGCGATCGTGACCGGGGCCGACGAGCAGGGCCTGCCGGGCTATCCGACGATGTTTCTGACGCTGGCGGCCACCTTTACGCTGACGACGATTCTGTACGCGGCGCTGGGACGCAAAGAGATTGGGGAAGAGTTTGCCGTCGAACTCGAAGAGGAAACGGCGCCAACGATCGAGCCGGCGCCCATAGCCGATCCGGAAGCGGATCAGACCGAACGAGAAGCGACCAACTGCCGGTAGTAATCGATCGACATTTGCAGGCCGGTCTCGAAGTCGATCTCGACTTCATAGTTGAGCAGCGTGCGGGCCAGGGTATTATCGGCCATGCTGTCGCGGACGTCGCCGATTCGGGGCGGATCATGCTTGGGCTGGACGTCGGTGCCGAGTTCGCGATTCAACAGTTCGATCAGACGCAACAGCGACGTGCTGCGGCCGTTAGCGACGTTGATAATGCGACCGGCGACGCCATCGGCGCTGGCGGCCGAGAGATTGGCCAGGGCGACATTCTTGACGAAGGTAAAGTCGCGCGATTGCTCGCCATCGCCGTAAATGACGGGGCGCTGGTCGCGAAGCAGCAGCGTGATGAAGATCGGGATGACGGCCGAGTAGGGGCTGTCAGGATCTTGCCGCGGACCGAAGACGTTGAAGTAGCGGAGGCCGACCGTCTCGATGCCGTAGGTGTGGTAGAAGGCCTGCAGATAGTACTCGGCCGAGAGCTTGGCGGCGGCGTAGGGGGAGAGCGGATTGGGGAGATCGGTCTCGCGTTTGGCGAGCGTGGGGGCGTCGCCATAGGCGCTGCTGGACGCGGCGTAGATCACGCGGCGGACGTTCGCCTGGCGGGCTTCGTTGAGCAGGTTGACGGTGGCGGTCACGCAGTGGGCGTGGGTGTCGAGCGGACGTTCGACGCTGAGCGGTACCGAAGCGAGGGCCGCCTGGTGGAAGATCACGTCGACGCCATGGACCGCTTTGGCGACGACGGCGCTGTCGGTCAGGCACCCTTCGACAAAGTCGATCTTATCGGCGACCGGATCGAGATTGCTGCGTTTGCCGGTGCTGAGGTTGTCGATGACGCGGACCTCGTCGCCGCGAGCGACCAACGCGTCGACGATGTGCGATCCGATAAAACCAGCGCCGCCGGTAACGAGATACTTGGCCATGTCTTGCTGCTAGGTTGGATGTGGGACAGCCAGGCGAAGGGTTACTTCAACTTGGCGTTCATCGCGACCGCCGCTTCGATGCGACCGCCGATCGAGGCGATCCGTTTCGAGGCCGCCTTCACGTCATCTTTTGTGGCGCGTCCCAAACAAGCCGTCAAGTAGATCGACTGGCACAAGACGGCGTACAGTTCCGTCGAAACGGCGCCAGGGTGTTCCCCCACCAGGATGACGAGCGGCCAGATCTCGCTGAACTCTTGCCAGACCGCCTGGGCCGATTCGAGGTCGCTGCGCGACACCGTATAGAGGCTACGTCCTGCGGGCAGAAAGTCAATTTCGCCGCATTGCAGGCCGACGACCCGTTCGGACAATTTCGTCTCGCGGCGGATCACCTCGTAAAACCCGAGCGAATCGCGCAGTCCGAGCCGGTGCGAAAGCTGCTTGCCATGCACGTCGCCGTCGATCACCAAGACGCGGCGATTTTTGCTGGCGACGGCCAGCGCCGTGTGGAAACCGGCCTGGTGCGCGTCATCGCCCCCATCGGCCGACAGAAACAACGTCGACGTCGGTTTGCTGGTCGGCTGCGCAAGTCGCTCGTAACGTTCGCTGATTCGCGCATCTTGGAGATCGGCCTTGGTCTGCTCTTCGTAGGAGCAGAGATGGGGACGGGGAACCGCCGATGTGAACGACGGACGCAGCAGCATCGGGATCTTCGCGTCGCGGACAGGCGGCGGGGTCGCTTCGCTGTGAGGTTCTTCGCTTGGTTCCGCGGGGCGGGCGATCTCGGCAGCGTTGGCCGGAGATGCGCTCGCTTGAGCAGCGGCTGCGCGGGCCGATGCGGCGGCGACTTCGGCCGCTTCCGCTTTGGCGTCGGCGGCGCGGCGAGCCTGTTCGAGCTGCGCTTTTTCTGCGGCTCGCAGGCGAACGACCTCGGCCAGATCGTTTTCGTGGCTCTCCAGCGAACGGCGGGCTTCGGTCAGATCTTGCTGTTGGGTTTCGACCGTCTGGCGAGCCTCGGCGAGGGCCTCGTTCAGCTCGGCTTCTTTGCGAGCGAACTCTTCGGCCTGTTTGCTTAGCTCGTCGCTCAGGCTGGCCCGCAACGTTTGCTCATCGACGGTCGGCGCGGCTTGGATCGCCTGTTGCACCTCTTGCAGTTCGGCCTCTTTGGCCGAGAGTTGTTCGGAGAGGCGGGTGGCGTCGATGGTCAGTTGCTGTCGCGCCAGGTCGAACTCTTGCAGTTTCGCTTCGAGCGCCTGCTGCTTTTTCCGAAAGCGAGCTTCGTCTTCCTGGCGACGTTGGACAGACTCGGCCTGGTGACGCTCAAGCTCGGCCTGCAGTTCGGTCTGCAATTCTTCGTGGGCGGTGGCGTCATCCTGGTGTGACGCGAGTTGTGACTCGAGCTGAGCGAGTTGCTCTTGCAGGCGGGTTTTCTCGGCGCCAAGTTCCGCTTCGAGCCGCTTACGCTGCTCGGCCAGTTGCTGATCGCGCTCGTCGATTTGCCGCTGATACTCATCGCGGAGACGCTGCTCGGTCTCGGCGACGGCCTGATCTACCGCCGCCGCCACTTCGCGAACCGCGTCGACCTGGCCGACGGTGTTGTTGATCGTCGGCGTCGACGCAGGGGCGGCGCCCTGCTCTTGCAGACGTTTCAACGCGTCGAGCATTTTCGACATGGTTTAAGGCCTCGGCTACCTTAGGCGTGTTCGCGACGAAGGTTGCTGAAGAGCCGACGGAAGTCGCGCCGACGGCTGCGGGCCGGGGCTGGATCGGATTCATGCTCTTCGATAATCAGAATGTCGCGGTCGTCGGCCGGAGTCGGCTGCCCGGTTGGCGCCGCGGCGACATGACGCGAGACGATCTCTTCGTCTTTGGCATACGGCGGCATGACGACGTCGACCGCCGCGACCAAGTCGTGGTTCGACTGAATCACCACCGGCGCCGGTTCTAGCAGCGACGCGATCTCGACCCCTTCGCGGCTATGGACCTGCTTCAGCACGTCGCGGGCGTCGCTGAGGGTGGCGTAACGATCGAGGATCACCTCTTCGGCGTCGAACGATTCTGCGAACGGATTCTTGAAGGCGCTCTCGAACTCAAGCTCCGCTTCCGGCGTCAGGTTCGCGTGGGGCTCGAAGTCGGCTTCGTTCGCGTCGATCCGCAAGGTCGCGGCGGCGTCTTCATCGGGCGCGTCCCGCTTGTGCTTCGGCGGGGCGGTGATGCGCGAGGGGAACTTGACCGATTGCGGCGGCTCTAGCTCATCATCGAGCGAACCGAATTCAAGCACGCCCTCTTCGCTCTTGGGGGCGTTGAACTCTTGCTGGCTGGTCGACCACGGTCCCGGCATCTGCTGCAGGTCGGCCCACGCTTCTTCGATGCCGCTGGCGTCAATTCGTTTGTGCGAGCCAAGCGACGCCAGCACCAACACGTGATCGCACAGCTGGTTGATCAAGCGGGGAACGCCGCTGGCGACATGGCTGACCGCCTCGAGCGCTTCGTCCGAAAAGACGACCTGCTGGGCGCCGGCTTCTTCCAACTGGTATTGGATGAACTCGGAGGTCTCGGCTTTCGAGAAGGTCTCCAAGTAGCAGCGTGCGGCGACGCGCTGGTTCAGCGAAGTGAGTCGCGGCGAGGCGAATCGTTCTTCCATCATCATGCCGCCTGCCAAGGCCAGGCTGACTAGCGATTCGCCCTTGTGCGAGATGTTGGTCAGCAGGCGGAGTTCGTCGAGCAGGCGAGTCGGCAGCGCGTCGGCTTCGTCAATAAAGATGATCAGCCCTTCGCGATCGTCTTCGGACGAATGGAGGAAATCGACCAGCGACAGACGCAGCTCGCCTTCTTCCAGACCACGGTAAGGGAGGCCCAGGTCGTACAGCAATGCCTGCAGGAGAGCGCGACGCGAGCAGACTCGACCGCACTGCAGGAACGAGATATGTCGCTGCGACTGCAGATCTTTGGCCAGCACCTTCATCAACAACGACTTGCCGAGTCCCGGTCCGCCGATCAGCAGGGCGGGGCCTTCGCCACGATGCAGGCAACGGCGCATCGTGCTACGGGCCGCTTCGGCCGCGGCTGACGGAAAATAATAGGCGGCATCGGCGGCCGCAGGAAAAGGGCGCCGCGTTAGTTGATAGAACGTTTCGTACATTGCTTATTTTTCCTAGGCTGTGCAGGTCTTGATGGCCGACTGCAAGCCAAGTCGTCGAAGTGATTTGCGCTGCGCAGGGTGCATTTCAAGCATCGGCAAAAACAGGGGTCGATCTCCACCGCGACCAAGTCGGAATCTGCTAAGGCTTCGCTAGTTTGCAAACTTCCAAAGTTGGTCTTGCGCGTTGTAAATCGCCGTGAACGGCTCATGCGTGAAGGTCCGCGTGAACTCGGGATCGACCAACAACGCCACCAGGATCAATCCGACCAGCGCTACCAGCGAGTACTCGCTAGCGACGATGGCAAACCGCGCCAGCGTGCGCGTGGCCGTTCGCTTGCGCGGCAACTGCGGTCCCCCGGCCAGCGGCAACTCGGCGGCGATCGCCACACCGGCCGCCGCGGCGATTTCGTCGGAGCTGACCAGGATCGCCTCTTGATCGGCGGTCGGAACGCAAAGGGCGGCGAAGCCTCCCAGCAGCGTCGCCACCGCCAGCAACATGCCGACCCGCGGCAGCGGAAAGTTGCCGCCAATCATGCCGACGATGTGCGCCGACTTGTCGGGGGTCGCCTGGATCGACGTATAGAAGCGATGGCCGTCGGCGGCGATCTGATGTTTGCCGCCAACCGATTGCAGCGACATCCGAGCCTGCACGACCGCCTGCTTCAAACGTTCATGTTCCGACTTCAGCTTTTCGACATTGACCGGCGGCAGTTGGGCGCCTTCGACCGAAGGAGGGGGATCGGCGAACCGCGGCACTTGCGTCAGCTGCGCTTCCAGCGCCGTGATCTGCGCTTTCACGTTGATCACAATCGGGTGCTCTTCGGTCCGCTGCGACAGCAAGACCGACAGCTCCGACTTTTGGTCCGAGATCTGTTGCTGTAGTTCTTGCCACTGCAGATTCTCTTCGATGACCGGGGCTTGGACGTCGACCTGCGGTTGGCGACCGGTGATGACGTCTCCATATTGTTGAACGAACTCGTCCAGATTCTGCTGCGACTGGACCAAGACGCTGCGGGCCGATTGATCGAGCTGAATCGCCGCGTCGCCAATCAGGTTGGCCTGGTCGTCGGCATGCTGGTCAAGCTCGTGTTGATAGGCTGCGCCGATCTGTTGGGCCAGCGAGATCGCCGCGGCGGTGGTGGGGGCGGTGGTCGCAATAGTGACGTCGGCGTGATGGCCGCCAGCGCGGGGGGTGATCGCAATCTCAATCCGCTGTCGCAGCTGGTCGACGGTGAGGGTGGAGTCCGCCTCTTTGGTCTGTTCGGCGACCCGCGACAACCCGTCATCCGACAACGTCTTGGTCTTGGCCTGCTCGACGACATTCAGAAGCGACGTTTCATCCGGCAGATCGGCCGAGACAAGAACTTCCAGTTCGGCAACGACCGACTCGACCGGCGTTCGACAGAAGTAGAGACCGATCGCGATCACCGCCAACGCCGTTACGACAAATGCGTAGGCGCGACTCCCTGCGTTGGATCGGGCTGGTTGCGTCGCCGAGTCTTCCACGTTCTCACTCCATCCTTGGGGCTGGCGGATGCTAGCTGTCCATGCCAACAATACGCCGTTGTCTATTCATCGGCGCCCAGTCGCTTGCGCTCCATCGGAATCGGTTGGTTCGCACTTCGAAATCGCCCGGGTAAAATAGAGGAATTCGAAACTCGCACCGCAGCCGCCGGAGTCGCTCGTTGTTTCAGCGCAAGATATGTGGAATCACCTCCGTCCAAGACGCCCAGGCGATGATCGCCGCCGGCGCCGATGCGCTCGGACTGAATTTCTATCCCCAGAGCAAACGGTTCCTCTCAGCCGAAATCGCGCCGGACGTTCGCCAGGCGATCCCGAGTGAAGTCGCCGCGGTGGGGCTATTCGTCAACGCCGATGTGGTGGACGTCGCCGCCGTCGCCAAAAAATTATCGCTCGACTGGGTGCAGCTGCATGGGGACGAGCCGCCCGAGTATTTGGCTCGGCTGCGGCAACTTGGCGCACCGCCGATCTTAAAGGCCTTCCGCTGCGGCCCTGATTGGAAAGTGGAGATCGCCCAGTTCCTTTCGCGGTGCGGCGATCTCGGCTGCCGTCCGGCGGCGATTTTGATCGACGGATTTCAGGCCAGCGCGTATGGCGGCACGGGGAAGACCGCCGATTGGAATGCGTTGGTCGATTGGCCTCAGTGGCTCAATTGCGAATGTCTAGTTCTGGCTGGGGGGCTGACGCCCGACAATGTTTCGGCCGCGATTGCTCAAGTGCGGCCGACCGCGGTCGATACCGCCAGTGGCGTCGAGAGCGAGCCCGGCAGGAAAGATCTGCAACTGGCGGCAAGTTATTGTGCAAATGTGAAGATCGCGATGGGCGAGTAAAAGCCCTGTAAAACCCGGCTTTGCTAGCGTTCGGGCATTTACGGACTTACTAAAGATTGGCTACATTTAACTATTCCCCAGGTAACCGGGGTACGCGGCGCCGTTGCGCAAGCCGCTCGCTTTGCGGTGTAACGAAGAATAGCCGCACATGTTTTACCAATTCAAAGAAGGAGACGTCTCCGTGTCGCAAGTTGAAAAGCTCCCCTACAAAGTCAAAGACATTAGCTTGGCCGCGTGGGGACGAAAAGAGATCCAGCTGGCCGAGGTCGAAATGCCCGGTTTGATGGCGCTCCGCGAACGGTATGGCAAGGACAAGCCGCTGAAGGGCGCCCGCATCGCCGGTTGCCTTCACATGACGGTCCAGACCGCGGTCTTGATCGAGACGCTGATCGAACTGGGCGCCGAGGTGACCTGGAGCAGCTGCAACATTTTCTCGACTCAAGATCACGCCGCCGCGGCGGTCGCCGAACGTGGCGTGCCGGTCTATGCCTGGAAGGGCGAAACCGACGAAGAGTTCGACTGGTGCATTGAGCAGACGATCATCTTCCCCGACGGTAAGCCGCTGAACATGATCCTGGACGACGGCGGCGACTTGACCGTCATGGTTCACCAGAAGTACCCGGAACTATGCGAAGGGATCCGCGGCCTGTCGGAAGAAACCACGACCGGCGTGCACCGTCTCTACCACATGTTCAAGAAGGGCGAGCTGAAGATGCCCGCCATCAACGTCAACGACTCGGTTACCAAGAGCAAGTTCGACAACTTGTACGGTTGCCGCGAATCGCTGGCCGACGGCATCAAGCGTGCGACCGACATCATGGTCGCCGGTAAGGTCGTGGTCGTCTGCGGCTACGGCGATGTCGGCAAGGGTTGCGCCCAGTCGATGCGTGGCTTTGGCGCCCGCGTGATCGTCACCGAAATCGATCCGATCAACGCCCTGCAGGCCGCGATGGAAGGTTTCGAGGTCACGACGGTCGAAGATTCGGTCGCCGAAGGCGATATCTTCGTCACCACCACCGGCAACCGCGACATCATCACCGGCGCCCACATGGAGCAGATGAAGAATGACGCGATCGTCTGCAATATCGGTCACTTCGATCTCGAGATCGACATGGCCTACCTGCTGAAGACGCCGGGCATCACCCGCGACACCATCAAGCCTGATTCGGTGCCGGGCGGTCCGCTCGATCGCTTCACCTTCGCCGACGGTCACTCGATCCTGGTTCTGGCTGAAGGCCGCCTGGTTAACCTCGGTTGTGCGACCGGTCACCCGTCGTTCGTCATGTCGAGTTCGTTCACCAATCAGGTGATTGCTCAGCTCGAACTGTGGCAGAACTCCGACAGCTACCCGATCGGCGTCCATGTCTTGCCGAAGCACCTGGACGAAGAAGTCGCCCGGTTGCACCTCGACAAGCTCGGCGTGAAGCTGACCAAAATGACCCAAACCCAGGCCGACTACATCGGCGTGCCGGTCGAAGGTCCTTACAAGCCGGATCACTACCGCTACTAAATCGAATCGATCGGCCTTGCCCAGATCGGCTGGGCAGGTTGACCTGAGATAGGCTTGGGGGCTGCGACGTATAGTTCGCGGCCCCCTTTTTTGTTCTTATCGCACAGATTTGTTTTCACCGCACTGAGACGAGTAAGCATCGAATGCCAGAGATTCAAGCAATTCGCGGACTCCGCTACGACCTGGGCCACGTCGGCTCGCTCAGCGACGTCGTCGCACCGCCCTACGATGTGATCGGTCCCGAGCTACAGGATGAGTTGTACAAAAAGCATCCGGCCAACGCGGTGCGGCTGATCCTGAACCGCGAAGAGCCCGGGGACGACGACGCCAACGATCGCTACCACCGAGCCGAGCGCTTTTTGAAGACCTGGATCCGCGAAGGGGTTCTCTCGCAAGAAGCCGACCCGGCGATCTACGTCTATCACCAAGAGTTTGAAGCGGCAGGAACCAAGTACGTCCGCCACGGCTTTATGGCCGGGGTGAAGCTGGTTCGCTTTGGCGAAGGGAACATCTACCCACACGAGGAAACCCACTCGTCGGCCAAGGCGGATCGCCTGAAGTTGTTCAACGCGACCAAAACCAACCTGAGCCAGATCTTCGGCCTCTATCCCGATCCGGGCAATCAGACCCAGAAACTGCTCGACGACTACGTGATCGATAAGACGCCGCTGGTCGCGACCGATCACCTGGGAGTCGTGCATCGTCTGTGGCCGGTGACCGATTTGCCGATCATCTCGCAGGTCGCCACCGCGATCGCCGACGCCCCGATGTATGTCGCCGACGGGCATCACCGGTTTGAGACCGCCTGCAATTACAAAGACCAATTGGCCGAGTCGGGCGAACTGACCGCGGGCCATCCGGCCAACTACGTGATGACGATGCTGGTCAGCATGAGCGACGACGGAATGATCGTCCTGCCGACGCATCGGATGTTTCGCGGTCTGCCCGCGATGAGCTCCAGTGACCTGGTCGCCAAGCTGGGCGACTACTTTGACGTCGCCCTGGCCGGGCAAGGCGCCGAGCAGGCCGACATGATCTGGACCGACATCGCCACCGCCGACAACCAGGGGCAGATCGGTTTCTACTGTCCGATCGACAACACCTGGGTGATGGCGACGATCAACGAAGCGGGCATGACCAAGATGGCCGAGATCGCCGCTGAGCATAGCGAGGACTGGCAAGGACTGGGCGTTTCGATCCTGCACGGGTTGGTGATTGAGAACTTGCTGGGCGCCAAGGATCTGCCGAAAGCCAACTACGTGCACTTGGTGAGCGAAGTGGAGGAAGGGATCGAAAAGGGAGATCCCGACAACGGCGGTCAGCCCTATCCGTTGGCGGCGATCGTCATGCCGGCGACGATCGATCACATTCGCAGCATCAGCGAACATGGCGAACGGATGCCCGCCAAGAGCACCTACTTCTATCCGAAGCTGCTCAGCGGGCTGGTCTTCAATCCGCTTGCCAAGACGTCAAGCTCCTAGCCAATCGTCACCGTTTCACGTGAAACGCGACCAACACAAGGGCGTGCCGGGCAAATGTTCGGGACGCCCTTTTTGCGTAATTTGGGCGTTTCACGTGAAACAGGCGAAATCGTGCCGGATCTCCGTTTCACGTGAAACATGCCGATTTCCGTTTTTCACGGGGGAAATGACATTCCGCGTTTGCGCGCTTCCTCGCTAGAATCTCCAACCGCACATCGCCAAGTGGCGGTGAGCGACCGAACGTGAGGGGACCTGTGGCTCGAATCATCTGCATCGCGAATCAGAAGGGAGGCGTCGGCAAGACGACCACCGCCATTAACTTGGCCGTGGCGCTGGCCAAGTCTGCCCAGAAGACGTTGCTGATTGATCTCGATCCGCAGTGTAATGCGACGACCGGATTGAGCCTGACGCCGACCGACCGGCATCCGCTGGTCCTGCAGCAGTCGCTGCGGGAAGCGATCCAGCCGACGGCGCTTCCTGGGCTCGACCTGTTGCCGGGCAGCCGCAGCTTCCAGGATGTCGAAACGTTGGCGTCGGACGATCAGCCGCAGGCTGCCGTGCTGGAGTCTCATCTGGAGCGCGGCATGGCGGGCTACGACTTCGTCCTGATCGACTGTCCCCCGTCGGTCGGCAAGCTTACGCAAACGGCCCTCTCGGCTTCGACCGAGGTGCTGATGCCGATCCAGTGCGAGTACTTCGCGATGGAAGGTCTGACGCAGATGATCCAGGTGATCCGCAGCGTCATGCAAAAGAAGCCGGACCGATTGGCGTTTGGCGGGATCGTGCTGACGATGCACGATCCACGATTGGAATTGACCGCCGAGGTCGAGGACGAGGTCCGCGACTTTTTCGGCGAAGTGGTTTTCGACACCGTGGTGCCCCGGGACGTGCTCGTTAGCGAGGCGCCCAGCCACGGTTGTTCGGTCCTTGATCATGCGCCCCGCTCACGAGGAGCGCGGGCTTACATTGAACTATGCATGGAGGTGTTGGAGCGTGACTAAGCAAAAACGGCTGGGACGTGGGTTGGCGGCCCTGTTGGGCGGGCCGATGGATGAGAATGGCGCTCCGATGGAAGCCCCGATCGAAGCGGGCTCGCCGCGCGTCTACAACCCCGACCATCAGGAACAGCCAGCGGCTGAGGCTCCAGCGGCCCCGGCCGAGGTTGGCGGCGAGCGGCTATTGAAGCTGCCGGTCGAAGAGATCGACGCCAACCCGTACCAACCGCGGCAAGAGTTCAACGACGAAGAGATCGCCGAGCTGGCGCAAAGCCTCCAGCAGCATGACATGCTGCAGCCGATCGCCGTTCGCCAGGTGGACGGGCGTTACCAGTTGATCTCGGGCGAACGTCGTCTGCGGGCCGCGATCGTCGCCGGTTGGGACGAAGTGCCGGTTCGCGTCTTCGAGGCGGACGACCAGACGGTGGCCGAGTTGGCGATCGTGGAGAACCTGCAGCGGAAAGACCTGAACGCGATTGAAAAGGCGATGTCGTTCGAGCGGTACCTGCACGAGAACGGCTGCACCCAATCGGAACTTGCCGAGCGGATCGGCGTCGATCGCTCGACCGTGGCGAACCTGCTGCGTCTGCTCGAACTGCCGGAGCCGGTAATGACCGCCGTGATGACCGGTGAACTGACCGCCGGACATGCCCGGGCGCTGCTGCCGCTGGGGGAAGAAGGAATCCAGGTCGAGTTCGCCCGGCGGATCTTTGCAGAGGGCTGGAGCGTCCGTGGCGCCGAAGAGGCGGTCCAGGATTATATTCACGCCAGCGACGGCCCGGCCACGATCAAGGTGCCGGTCAAAAAGGGGCGCGTGGTCAGCGACCAGGTCGCCTCGCTGGAGCAGGAGTTCCGGATGGCCCTGGGGACCAAGGTCGACATCAAGCAATCGGCCCGCGGCGGCAAGATTGTGTTGCACTTCAAGGGGAACGACGAATTCGACCGGATTCGGGACCATTTGCTGGGCGGGGCGACCGAACTGCGGAAAGCCGGCTAGAAAAACGTGCCGGCTTGTGTAAGGATGTATAGCGTACGTGTCATTGCCAGGTTCCCGCTCGGCGGATAAGATCGGGGACTAACTCGGGGTGTAGCGCAGCCTGGCTAGCGCATCTGCTTTGGGAGCAGAGGGTCGCAGGTTCGAATCCTGTCACCCCGACTTGCCTTCGGCAAGTAGAGAGTAGAGGGGAGAAAGTAGAGCAGTAGAAAGAAAGGGGTCTCGGCCGAAATTGCCGGGGCTGTCTCGAAATCTAGCCGCTCAGCTTTCTCCCACTCTACTCGGTCTACTGTTCTCCTTTCTACTCACTTCTTCGAGTAGCATCACATAGACCAACAACGTCGCGCTATCTCTTCTCCCCTCGGATATCTCATGCCCTACGATCTCAAACCTCTCTTCCAACATCCCCCCTCGCGATGCCAAATCGTCCGCTACGCCAAGCCAAACGACCCGACCGTGCATTTGCAATGGCTCAAACCGGGCGACTACACCGATATCTTAGAAGAGGACGAAGAAATGTTCGGTCACCTGACCACATTTGGACCCGCGGGATATCTGTGCGTGTTTGCGGCGGATGAGCTTTGAGGGGGCGGCGTGATACCCAGCGTATCGCTACCGCACCCAACCAAATCGATCCGTCGGCCCGACAATCAACCAGGCCCGGCCGACAATCCGCTGCGGCGGTACTGGCCCGTTGAAGCGGCTGTCGTCGGAATCTTTGAGGTCGTCCCCCAGCACATAATAGCCGTCGCCGCAGGGGATTGGATGGCCGTCGACCAGGTTGCCGAACTTCAGATACTTGAGGTCGAGCGACGGCGGAAATTCGACCGGTTTGCCGTCGACCAGCAGTTCGCCGGAGCGGTCCATTTGGACCGTTTCGCCCGGCAGGGCGACGACCCGTTTCATTCGCTTGTCGCCGATGTCGGAGATGAACGTGATCACTTCCCAGCGGCGCGGGCGGCGAAACCAGCGGGTGACCTTCTCGGTAATCACGCGATCGCCGTCGTCCGGATTGGTCCCGACTAGCGTCGGCGCCATCGACGGCGAGATGACGACGGCGTAATCCATCGTCAGCCAGTAGAACCCGACGATGGCGCCAAAGATCGCCAAACCGCGCTCCACATAGCGCAGCATTTTGCGACCCGCGGCGGCGTAACGTTTGCCGGCGGGCGCGTCGTTATTCGGTTTCGGACTGGCTGGCTTCAGCATCACGGACCGCTTGTTCGATTTGCATTTGTCGCTCTTCCCACTTCAGCTTGGCTGACCGGGTCGCTCCCATGCAGGGAGTCAAGGTTCCCCCCAGCAGTACCAGGGCGCCGGCCCCAGCGATGATAAACAGTATCGCATCGACGGCGCGGCTCTTCAGCGGCGTGGATGGCGGCAAAGTCTCAGCAACAGGCGGCAGGTCTGCTAGCGACTTGTCGTCGGTCGGTTTTTCGTCCATCGGTGCACCTTACGAAGTGGTGAGTACATGCGTCTGTAGGACGCGGTTTGTTTCGCGACTAGAGGCCTGATCTAACAGGCAGAGCAAGCGATCCGGGCGATTAACGTCACCGGTTCGAATGTAGTTGCTGCAGCGGCAGATCTTGGTGTTGCAAATTGATTGCAAGACGCAGGGGGTACACTCGGCGATCTGCATACCCGGTAGGGAAGGGCGGTCGAGGAAATCGTCGCCGCTGTGAACATCGCCGGAGAGCCGCATCGGATTGTCAGGCTCATCGGCGCCAACGAGACGCTCGCAGGGATAAAGGTTGCCCGCCGGAGCGACCGCGATCTCGGCATGGCCAAATCCGCAGCGGGCTGTGTCGGAAATCGGCACGCCGGAGGCCCGCACTACTTTTTCGTCGAACCAACTGACGCTGATGTCGGGAAGTCGCGACGCCCAAAAGTCAGCGGCGCCGGCAATCGCGGTTTGCAAACGCTCGCCATCGGCTTGATTCCAGGTCGTCCACAGATTGAGCGACGGATCGAATTGGCGGACGCCGAGCGAATAAAGGTGCTGCATACCGGCGGAGAGCGAATCGACGTTGCTTGGCTCCACCACCATGACGACGTTGAATTCTTTGCCCACGTCACGCAGTCGCGCCATCATTGTTTCGACGCGCTGCGAACTAGGCGTTCCATCGACCGTCAGACGCTTGGCGTCATGCACGTTCGGCAAACCATCGTGGCTGATCGCTAAATGCAGATCGGGCAGCGTCATTACCTGCCAAGCGGCCGGCGAGTCGATCGTTCCGTTGGTCGTCATGCTGAGCGATAGTTGCACGCCCCGCTCTTCGGTCGCCACGCGAGCATATTGCACCAGATCGAGGATCAGCTCCGCTTCGATCAACGGCTCGCCCCCGAAGAAGGCGAGTTCGATCGCTCCGTCCCGGCGGATCGAACACAGGGCTCGGTCGATCCCCTGTCGTCCGACGCCCGCCGACATCGGGCGTTTGATTTTTGCGCCGGTATAACAGTACGAGCAACGAAGGTTGCACGCGTGATTGACGACCAGCGTTAGGCCGAATTTTGCGTGCATTTGCGTTGCTCCTTCCCGCTGGATTGGTTCCGCCAAAGGCTGGCGTGCGTTCCCCCTTGGTAGGTGTATTATCCTGGAAGTCGCGGTTTGGGCAAGCATCTTGCGCCCTTGATCGAACAAGTATGGGGCGAACTCTCGCCGTCGCTCCGCTACGATAGAAATGCTGATGCATTGCGCATCGCATGATCGCCATTGGATGGGTTTTTTCTGAGTCGGTCGATGGTCATACTCAGCCGTTCAGCACGACGTTTCGGCGATTGTTCGCCCAAAGTTGGTCTGATAAAGTAGACGGTTTCGATTCCCGCAACGCCGATTCGGCCCGCACAAGGGAGAGTTCGTGGACGCCATTTCCGATGGTCACTACTACCGTAAGCAACTCGATTGCAAGAGCGGGATTATCGCGTGGAGTCATCGGTCCCGATTTCGCGTAGGGCTAGATCTTGTTGGGTCGTCGGTTCCCAAGTTGCTCGACTACGGTTGCGGCGACGGAACGTTTCTGGGGATGGCCTCCAACCAAATCGAAGAAGGAGCCGGCGCGGATATCGCGGTCGAGCAAATCGTCGACTGCCGAAAACGACTGGCGTCGATTCCTAACCTCTCGTTTTATGAAATCAGCGATCTCGCCGAAGAGCGTCACGCGGGCGCCTACTCGGTCGTGACCTGTATGGAAACGCTGGAGCATTGCCCGGCGCCGAGCGTCGAAATCGTGCTGAGCGATTTGGCTCGCCTGGTCGCTCCGACGGGCAAGGTGATCATTAGCGTTCCGATCGAGATCGGGCCGACGTTTGTGCTTAAGTCGGCGGTTCGGCGAATGGCGGCTTGGCGGGGCCTGAGCGACTATCGCCACTACGAGAAGTACGCGTTTCGCGATTCGCTACGAATGATCTTCGCCAATAAGTCGACTGAGTTCGATCGTCCGGTCTACGGTACGTCGCATTCGCACTATGGGTTCAACTGGCGGGCGATGCGGCAGATAGTTCGCAACCACTTGAAAATCGAACGGACTCTCTTCTCCCCCATCGGATTCTTAGGAGGTTGGTTCAGCAGCCAAGCCTGGTTTGTGTGCCGTCCGCGGAATCAGAACGCGACGCCGTAGTAGTCGCTACCACTACTTCTTCTCCCCTTGGCTCGCCGCATTAACAGCCTGCGTGCGGGCCGCTTCTTCCTTGCGGACATTCGGGCCATGCGGGTCGAGCCAGATGGGAGCGATGTTTTCCGCATCCCATTTCTTGATCATGTCGGCCAGCTGTTTCGCTTTTTCGGGGCGGGTGCTAGCAAGGTCGTCGATCTCTTTGCCGTTAGGATTGCACTCGTGGCCGAATCGCTGTTGGTAGCGTCCCGAAAGCAAACCAGCCCGGCTGGGACTGCAGTAGGGATGAGTCACGTAGCCGGCGTCAAAGATCACACCTGATTGCGCGAGCGCATCGATATGAGGCGTCGGTATCTCGCGACATCCCTGAAAGCCGGCGTCGCTGAAGCCCTGATCGTCGGTGACGATGACGATGACGTTGGGACGCTGCTCGACCGCAAAGGCGGGGGAACCGGCGCAGGCCAACAGACCGACCACGGTCGCGAGAATTTGACGTTTCATGGTGCTATAGCCCGAGATCGGTAGGGCATTTGGCTCAGCGGAAATTGGGAGGGATAATGCCAGAGTTTAGTATCCGCCCGCATGGGGTGCAAACTTCGCCGATCGCGCCGCCACGGATCCGCCGGTCCGCTAGATCACTTGGATCGCTTGCACCAGCGCTTCGATATCCTTTCGCTTCGTATACGCATGCGCCGATACTCGGATGAAGACGCGATCCTGCCAGCGAATCACTGGGATCTCGATTCGAAATTCGTCGTGCAGCCGCGACTTCAGCGCGTCGGTATCTGTGCAGCGTGCCGTGACGTCGATCAGCCCCATCTGACGGAAGAACTCGTCAGGATGCACTCGCTCAATCCCCTCAATTTGCGACGCCAGTTCGACCGCCTGGCGCACCAAGTCTTGCGACCGCTGACGAACCTCCGGCGTGACTTGTTCTCGTTGCCAGGCGATCGCCGCCGGAACGGCCAGGTACGCGGCCGGGTCGTAGGTGCCCAGCCACTCATGATGTTCGATGAACTCGTTCTCGCGATGGAACGTTTTGTTGGGGCCCCAGCCCCAGCCGACGATCAGCGGATCGATCATCGCCTGGCGATCTTCACGGACGTAGAAGATGCCAGAGCCTTTGGGGGCGCACATCCATTTGTGGCAGGTCGCCGTGTAGAAGTCGGCGCCGATCTCGGTCAAATTGACGTCGATCTGGCCCGGTGCGTGGGCGCCATCGACCATCGTCAAGATTCCCGCATCCCGGGCTCGCTGGCAGATTTGGGCGACCGGCAAAGTCAGCGCTGTGGGCGAGGTGATCTGACTGATGAAGATCAGCTTGGTGTTGGGGGTGACTCCCTGCCAGAACTGTTCGACGATCGCTTCGTTCGATTCGACCGGCAGCGTGATCGGCTGTTGGACGACGCGGAACCCTTTTTGCTTCGCGGCGAAGTCAAACGCAAATTGACACGCGCCATATTCATGGTCGGTCAGCAGGACCTCATCGCCCGGTCCCAAAGCAAGCGAGCGGGCGATCGTGTTGGCGGCGAAGGTTGGATTGGGGACGAAGACGATCTCGTGCGATCGTGCGCCAAGATATTCCCCAACTAACTGTCGCGCGTCAGCCAACAGGGGCGGAAGCTCTCGCTGCAAGAAACGAACTGGCTGTCGCTCTAGTTCCCGTTGCCAACGGACGTACTCGTCGAACACGGCTCGCGGGCAAGCGCCAAACGAGCCATGGTTGAGAAAGATGACGTCAGGATCGAGCAGAAAGTCAGGCATCAATTGGGCCGTTGCGGTTGCAAAGATTCGATTCGTTCGACTCGCCGGGCAGCTAGCACGGCGAACCCATTGAATCAGTTTCGGCCCATGGCGCGGAGTAGGGGCGAGATAGAAGAAAACTGGGTTGCGATCAATTTTCGCTTGAACGATGGGAGGGTCGCATCTGCGGTTTTGCCTGAACCCCCTAACAGCCGTAACTGTCGGTAATACGAGTGCAAAATTTTGCGCGGCCGCCAAGCAAACGGGGGCGGACGGCGCCGTTTAAGACTTTCCTTCCTAAGGTTGCGATGATGTCAGGTCGAATCTGTTTTATTGGTCTCGATGCGCCTCAGAACGCGTATTTCTTGTCCCAGGTTCCGGGAGCGGTCGTGGCCCATGAAATGCTGCCGAAGATCGTCGTTCAACAGGGCCGCCTGTTGGTCGACGCGTCGAGCGGATTCGGGATGACGGCCGTTTCTAAGGTGGTGTTCCACGGCATCTTTGAACACGACCATGATCTCATTGCAGGGCTCGCGGTGTGGGGAGGCCCTTGCTTGCCTAATGCGAAAGCGATGATGGACTGTCGCTTGAAACTGCCGTGCCTGGTTCGGGCGCTGCGGTTTTCGGAGTTCGCTGCTCCTGCGCGTGGTTTTGCCTCGGCCGGTGCGACCTATTTCGCAGAATCGAACCATGTCGCCAAGTGGGGGGATTGGCACTGTGGCGAAAATAAACAGGAGTTTAGCGGCGACTGGCAAGCCGATGAGTCGTCGATTGTCGAACCGTTTCTGGCCGGAGGCGCGGTGCGGGTCGTCGTCATCGGCGATCAATTCTAGCAGATCAAGCTGGAGGGGGACGGTTGGTTGAAATCGATACATCATCCGACGGCGGAGATTATCAAGCCTGATCCACGATTGGTACGAGATACGCAGCGCGTCGCCCAAGCGTTCGGACTCGAGATCGCGGCGAATGACTATATCGTTTCGCCCGACGGACAGCCGCATTTGCTGGAGGTGAATCACATTCCGAACGTGACCCGCTTTCCCGAGATCTGGAACGCCTATGCGCAATTCGTTTTGCAGTGGCTGGCTGTGGATTAAGAAGTAGCGGATCCGTTGAGACAGCGCAAGAAAAAAGAGAGATAGATTGCCCGAGAAAAAATCGCCGCCATCTTGTTGGCGGCGAACGGGTTTGACGCTTTTTTTCGTCAACTGCTGCTCTATAATCCTAGGCGACTGTTTACTCTCCCTCGCTGGCAGGCCAGGGAGACTCCTTGTCGAATAAACCTCCCCCACTTTATTCGTCGCCGACTCTGGTCGATCCGGGAAGTCGTTCTCCTGATTTGATTTCGCCGCCTGATGATGGGCGCGGAACCAATTCGGCGCTTCCGGCGCCGGAGTGGAAGGACTTGATTGAAGTGAGCGACGCGACCCTCTCCTCCGCCAACGATGGTTCTGATTCAAAACAACGGTTGGTCGACGCCATCCGCCAAGAGTTTGCGGAACAGTGGGGCATTGGTCGGCGACCTGACATCGCGGAGTATCTTGGACGGGTCGATGGAGAGACGCGCAAGCGACTGCTGGTAGCGCTCCTGAAAATTGACGTCCAACATCGCCGCCAAGTGAGCGAGCCGCCGCGGTACGACTCGCTGGCCGTCCGCTATCCGGAACTTCAGGCCGACGTCAGTCTGGCGCTGTTTAACTTGCTCGATCAAACTATCGCCCCGCAAAACGCTGCAGCGAACGAAGCTAACGAGACGCTGCCGGCCGACTCCAATTACGAACGCGAGCTGGCCAGTCAGCCGCTGTTGGCGAGCGGCACCCAGTTCGGTCGCTATGAGCTGCTGAACGTGATTGCCCGCGGCGGAATGGGGGTGGTGTTTCGGGCTCGCCAGATCGACGCCAACCGGATCGTGGCGCTCAAGATGATTCTCAGCGGTCAACTGGCGGGGCAAGAGGAGATTCAGCGTTTCAAGACCGAGGCGGAAGCGGCCGCTCGGCTCGATCATCCCAACATCGTGCCGATCTTCGATGTCGGGCAGCAAATGGGCCATCACTTTTTTACGATGGCCTTCATCCCGGGCGAGAGTCTGTTCCAACGGATGCGGAGTTCGACGCTCAGCACCCGCGGGGCGGCCGACATTATTCGCACGCTCGCCTCCGCGATCCAGTACGCGCATAGCAAAGGGATCATTCATCGCGATCTTAAGCCTGCCAACATTCTGATCGATGAAGATGGCAATCCCCGCATCACCGACTTCGGCCTTTCGAAGGTGCTCGATGGTCGATCGGAATTGACCGGAACGGGGCAGCTGCTGGGTACGCCTGCCTACATGTCGCCCGAGCAAGCGTCCGGCAACATGTCGCAGGTTGGTCCATTGTCAGACGTCTATTCGCTGGGGGCGATCTTGTATGAGCTGATCGCGGCCCGCGTTCCGTTCAGCGGTGAGAACGTCGTTAGCCTGCTGTCGCAGATCTGCACGCAAGAACCGCCATCGCTCCGTTCGATCTCGCGCTTGGCCGACACCGATATCGAAACGATCTGCATGAAGTGCCTCGACAAAAGTCCCGAGCGTCGCTACGCATCGGCCGGAGAACTGGCCGATGATCTGGGGCGGTATCTGCGGGGCGAGCCAATTCTCGCCCGGCGTTTGACGCGAGGGCAACGGATCGCCCGGTGGTGCAAACGTCGCCCGCTGATCGCGACCCTGTCGGCCGGACTCGCCGCGTCGCTGTTGATTTTTGGAACGTCGACGCTCTACTTCGCCGCCACCACACGGCAGCAAGGGACGCTGGTCGCCGCCGAACGCGAACAGGCGACCGAGATGCTGGACGTCGCCCGGTTGGCGGTCAACGAAATGGCGGAGCAGGCGAAGTTGCTGGCCGACGTGCCCCGGGCCGAAACGCGACGGCAAGAGCTGCTCGCCAAAGCGACCGAATTTTATACGCGGTTTGTGCAACAGCGGCCGAACGACAGCGGGCTACGTCATCAAACGGCGGTATTGCATCAATCGATGGGCAACCTCTTTCGCCAACTGGGCGAGTTCGATTCCGCCGAAGAGGCCTTTGCGACCTCTATTGAGTTGTTGACCGATCTGCAGACGGAAGAGCCGACCGCCCCGAAGCATCGCCGCCAACTTGCCGAAAGCTACATCTGGTTGTCGGTCCTGCTCAATCCGCGGGACATCGACGGAGCGCTCGAGGCGGTCAACAAGGCGGTTGCGATTCAAGAGGCGAATACGTCGACCGCGGGCAACGAAGAGACCGACCAGTATGGTTTGGCCCGCGCGCTCTACAACCGCGGTATGTTGCTCGACGAATATGGAGAATCGCCCGCCGCCGAGCAAGACTACCAGGCGGCGATTGAAAAACTGCGGCGCCTCGTTGAGGACGAAACGGCGGTCGACCACGACAAGCTACGACTCGATCTTGGCCGGACGCTGAACAACTACGGCAATCTGTTGAAAAAGACCGAGCGACTGGAAGAGGCACGCGACCGGATTGGCGAAGCGGTAACGCTGCATGCCGGCGGTGATCTGAGCCCCGAAGAGCAGGAAGACCTGGCGATCTTCCAGAACAATCTCTCCAACACGTTGGCCTCATTGGGAGATTTGCCGGCCGCCGTTATGGCGAACGAGAACGCGGTTGAACTGCTGGAGAGTCTCGTCATTCAGTTCCCTCGGTATGTACATCTCAAGAGCGAGCTTGCCAACACTTTGAACAGCCGAGGAGCGCTCGCCGGACGGCAGCGGGAACTCGATCAGGCGGCCGACTACTTCAAGCGATCTGAGACGATCCTGGCGCAGCTGTCGGACGAGTACCCCGATCACGCCGGATATGGGCTGCGGCTCGGTAATTCTAAGTACAACCGCGCCTTGGTGTTTCATATCCAGAAGAAGCCGGCGGAAGTTCAGTCGCTGTTAGATGAGGCGCTGCCGCTGCATATCAAGGCCTTTGTGACCAATACCCAGAACGACGAGTTCGCGCAGAGCTTGCGTAACGACTTCGTGCTGGCCGTCAAATCGAACCAGGCCAGCGGCGACGTCGCGTCAATGATGACGATGATCGAAGCCTATCTTCAGGCGTTCCCTGATGATCCGGCGGCGCGACTGCAGGCCGCAAAGTGGCTGGCCAGCGGCGCTTTGCTGCTGCAAGAGCGAGAGTCGTCATCGCCGAACGCGCAAGATGCGCTCTCTGCCGATGCACTGCGAGAAAACGCCGTCGCCCAGCTAAGAAAGGCGTGGGAACTAGGCGACCCGCTCGATTCGCTGCAGGTGGGAGAGACGCTCGCCGAGGCGTTCCTGCCGCTGCAAGATCAAGCAGAATTCCAGCAACTGCTGGCCGAGCGATCGACCGTGGATGACTAGCAGTCCGTTGATTTTCTCAACAGGCTGCTAGAAACGAATCGCGTATTCGGCTCGCAAGATATCGTGGTACCAGACGTCGCCCGTTAGTGCGCGACCGTAGCCGACGTAGACGCTATGGCGCGATTGCGTGTAGCGGAGGCCAAACTTGCCGTTGACGATCGTATCGCCATCGACGTCGATGATCGTCGCCATGGTCGGCGTCGCAGGCACAGTCGCCAAGCCGTCGAGGATTGACCAGCCAACGAACTCGGTGACGGCCGTCAGCTTCTTCGTCTCGCATCCGCAGGGCGACGAGAACTGAAACAGATCGTGCCCCACTCCGACGCCGTATCGCAGGATCGGACCCGAGAAGCGCCCTTGCGGAACGACCGTCGACTCCAGCGGCGTCCAGACGCGGAACTCGCTTTCGAGCATCGTCTGCGGACCAAGGCGGCGAGCGTATAACAACGCAGGCTCAATGGTCGCATGGCTTGTGCCAAGTTTCCGCGAACCGTCGCCGGTCGGCGCGTAGACCCGTATCTGGCCGGTGAGGATGTCGCATTCGCTTTCTAGCAGTATGCCTTTAACGCCCACCTGCAGATCACTGAAGCCGGCGGTGTTTGCGGAGATGTCAGGGTTGACCATGCGTACCGGCGCATCGATGAAGAGGGAGACGTTGGAAGCGACCGCCAGCTCTAGATAGGTCCAGAACTCTTGATAGTCGACGTTGGTTTCGGCAGGCGAGATCGGTGCGCCGGTTGCCGCGGTCGACGCACGGTAAAAGAACTCGGCGCGGTCAGGCGTTGGGTTGTCGTAGGCCGAATCGAACCGGAAACGAAGTTGCGAACCGGGGAAGGCTGAATCGATGTAGCCGACGTTGGTATCGGACGTCGAGAACTCTTGCGCAGCCGTCACGCTTGCCAGGGATAGCAGCGTTAGCAGAGACATCAGCCAGCAAGTTGTCGAAATCGGTCTCGCCATGGAACAGCCGCCTTCAAGAATATGCGCTAGATCGTTCAAGTCGATAGCATTGGTTCCATCGACCTTGCTGCAAGCGTGACTTGAGTGAAGAGCCGTTCTGGGTATGAAAGCCTGCGTTTGAGTCGTACCGCAGGCGATCTGCGGGGTCCAGGCGGCTTGGGCAGGGACTTGCGCTTTAGCCTCGGTCGCCAGCGACTTGCTCAGAAACCAACTGCCGGGGATGCGGCGTGACGGCGCGAGCCGGAAGCGAGGTAAGCGCGACGAAGATCGTTTCAGTGTCGGGATCGGCCCAGGCCAGCGTCCCGGTCGAGCCAGAGTGCCCAAACGTTTCTTCCGAGCATCCTACGCCCCCAAGTGTAGTTCCAACGTCGAACCCAAGGCCGCGCGACTTGATCCCGGCGCCGTTTTGATTCGACCGCATCAATCTGGCCGTGTCGGGCGCCGAACAATGCGTCGTGCCCCACGGCGAACCAAGTTTGCGCCAGTAGAGACTGTTCCAGTCCCAAGTCTTGGCGGTCGGGTCGCCGCGCCCCGCTTCTGGCGCGGCGAATTCGGTTTGACTGGGAACCATCTCGGCAAGCGAGAACTTGCCAAGTCCTTGCGCCGAGCAGATACATCGAGTCGGCGGTCGTATCGGCGCCGTACGCCCGGGTAAAGGTATTTCCCTTGCGGACCACATGCAGGGTCGCCGAGTTAACCTGGCCGCTGGTCGTCGCTTTCGTCAAGATCTTGTCCGCTTCGTCGATTCCACGCGGCTGAACGGCGGCGAAGAGACGCCCGCTCATTCCCATGACTAGGCTCCACTTGAGGATTTGACGACGATGCATTGGAGTAGCTTTCGAGATAGGCGGGAGTCGCACAGGCGACCGATTGGAAGGGGGAGCGTTCATTCTCAACTCCCCAAAAACGTCGTCGCAAGTCGATCGGACGAAGAGTCTCGCGATAATTCTAGGGAAAAATGAGCGTGCTTTTGGTCAAAGTGGCCCCGTCGGCCATTGCAAAGATGCGCAAGGGAAAAACAGAGAATAGATAACAATGGGACGACCGCTGTCTCGCCAAGAGCGGCAATTATAATACGGAAGGTAGCCGCAGCCTTTCTCCGCCCACAGGAATCTCTCCCATGCCGCGTTTTCGTACGTCGCCGTCGCGCCTCTGGCTCGGCATTCCGTTTGTCTTGACGATCCAACTGGTCCTCGGCTCTCCGCAAGCTGGCTGGGCGAAAGACGAGGCGCCGGCCGACGGCGTCAAAGAAGAGACGACGACGCTGAAGCTGGAAGATGCCGGACGTTCGATCCCGGTCGAGACTCGCGTCGTCACCCAGCATGAAGTTACGGTCAAGGGAGAGAAGATTCCGTACGAGGCGACCGTCGGCACGCTGCCGGTTTGGGATGGCGAGGGGAAGCCGATCGCGACGTTGTTCTACACCTACTATCGCCGCACCGATGTCGAAGATGCCGAGCGTCGGCCGCTGTTGATTTCGTTCAACGGCGGACCGGGTTCGGCTTCGGTTTGGATGCACTTGGCCTACACCGGGCCGCGGATGATCAATATCGATGACGAAGGTTACCCCGTTCAGCCGTATGGCCTGCATGAGAACCCGCACTCGATCTTGGACGTCGCCGACATCGTCTACGTCAATCCGGTCAACACCGGCTATTCGCGGGTGGTAGGCGAAAAGGTAAACGCCAGCCAGTTCTTTGGCGTCAATCAAGACATTTCTTACCTGGCGGAATGGATCAACACGTTCGTCACACGTGTCAATCGCTGGCAGTCGCCCAAGTATCTGATCGGCGAAAGCTACGGCACGACGCGGGTGTCGGGGTTGGCGTACAAGCTGCAGGATAGCCAGTGGATGTATCTGAACGGCGTGATCCTGGTCTCGCCGACGGACCTGGGGATCGATCGCGAAGGCCCGGTCGGCGCCGCGAATCGTTTGCCCTACTACGCGGCGACCGCCTGGTACCACAACAAGCTGTCGAAGAAGCTGCAGCAGCAAGACTTGCTGGAAGTGCTGGAACAGGCCGAGAAGTTTACGATCGACAAACTGCTGCCGACGATGACCCGCGGCGCGTGGGCGAGCGACGACGATCGCCAAGAAGCGATCAAGACGTACGCGAAGTACTCGGGCCTCAGCGAAGCGGTCGTCGCCCAGCACAATCTGGATGTGCCGACCAACTTCTTTTGGAAAGAGCTGCTGCGTGACGAAGGGCAAACGATCGGGCGGTTGGATTCACGCTACAAAGGAATCGATCGTCAGGACGCCGGAAACTCTCCCGATTTCAACGCCGAACTGGCGTCGTGGCTCCACTCGTTCACCCCGGCCGTCAACTGGTACTTCCCCAACGAACTGAAGTTCAAAACCGACGTCAAATACAACATGTTTGGCCCGGTTGGGCGTTGGGATCGCAATGGCGATCGCACCGGCGAGAACCTGCGGCAAGCGATGGCGATGAACCCGTACTTGAAGGTGATGATCCAGTCTGGCTACTACGACGGCGCCTGCACGTATTTTGACGCCAAATACACGATGTGGCACTTGGATCCGAGCGGCCGGATGAAAGATCGCCTGAGCTATAAAGGCTATCGCGGCGGACACATGATGTATCTGCGTTCGGAAGACATCGAGCTGGCGAACGACGACATCCGGGAGTTCATCAAAGCGTCGCTGCCGAAGGAAGGAACCCCGGCGCGATACGAGTAGAGGATCGCGTTCGCAGCGTCGCCGACGACTAGTTGCTGTCGGCGATGTCTTGCAGGTTGACCAACCGCAGCCGACCGAACGGATTGTGCATCGGGCTGTCGGGCGGAAAGTCATCGCTCGTGTTCTCGACAACTTGCAAGCGAAAGCCCTTGAGATCGGCGATCAAGTGCCCGACTTCGATCGGCTTGTCGCCGCGGCAGACGTAACGCAGCAGTTCGATAATCTCGTCCCCGTTCTCGTTGATGTCGGATAGCGACATCTGCAGGTCGGGATAACCGAGTGCGTGCATCCCCATGGTGTGGGCCTCGCTCTCGCCACGGATGATTGAGACATAGGCGAAGCTGAGTGCGTCGGAGTTACCGGCGGCCGTCATCTCGATCCAGTCGCGGCCGCCATGAGCCAAAGCGCAATTGTCGATGAAGACGCCTGCACCCCCTGCATCGATGATCGCGGTGGCGCACTCCATCATCTTTTGCGCCGCCTCGAGCGATCCGCCTGGTCCTTTGAGCCCCACATTGACCGAGTAACGAGAGACGGTTTCCATCTCCTCCGCCGTCGGCGTCTCGCGATAAGAAGAGGCGAAGATCTGAGCGAAGCGATCATCGGGCGGCATCGGGATGAACTCGACGCTGGTCCCGTCAGGCAAGAACATCGAATCCGGCGTCAGACGAAATCCCTCTGGCAATCGCTCGATTAGCTCGCCGGGATGCGCCCAAACGCCAGGTATGCGGAAGGCGATCGAAGGGGATGGGAACGTCTCATGCATGGCGCTAACTCGCTTCTCTGGAGAGGGGGGCGGTGTGGCCATTAGGGCAACCAACGGCGGGAAAGTCAATCGTTTTTCTTGGCGAGCCGGGCCTTAGAGCGGTTTTCCTCCATCTGTATCGTTGTGGCTGGTTGTGGCCGCGCTGGTCGGCGTTGACCTGCATCGACGAATCTTGAGGATTCGCCTGCTTCGGTCGCCTTGACCAGCTTGCCTCACCAACGCCAGAAACGCTACTGCTATCAGAAAAACGCT